>CAZYVR010000398.1:0-5204 GCA_964651145.1 uncultured Victivallales bacterium
TTCTGATAATTTTGCAACTTGCTCTAATCTGCCAGCCCAAAAAACATTTGTTATTGTTTTTTTTGCCCCAAAATACTGTTTTCATTTTATATCCTTAAATTTTTATTTATCCAATGCAATAGCTGTCCTAAATAATTTTTGGGACGGTTAATTTTCCTTTTTGAAAAAATCCATGGCTTTTAAAACATTGCCGGGAATAACGTCGTAAGCCAATCCGCCTGTTCCTATGCAAACTTTTTCTCTGCCTTTCGCAAGTTCCATAACTCTGGATATTTCTTCATTAAAGAGCTTATCATTGCCTTGAGTCATCGCTTTTGGAGACATGTTTATTCTTGTCATCACGTCAGAACGTTCCCTCATTTTTTCCATAAAGGCTTTCTGGTCTGTTTCATACGGACATATAACATAATCTGTCCCTGTTTCCAGAATCTCGTCAAGAATGGGGAATGTGTTTCCTCCTATAATACAAGGAACTGGAGAACCTGTTATTTTGGAAACATTTTTGATCATTCTCTTTAAAGCAGGCAATTCAATTTCTCTGAACGTGTCAGGCGACATAAGAGGCGGCGCGGCGGCAGATTCGAAGAACGCCACTCCCAAGCCTTTGCTAACAATTTCCCGGCAAAAAACTTCCTGATTTCCAACAAGGAAATCAAGGGCTTTTCGAACATCTTCAGGGTTCATTATAGCCTCGCATAGAAGAGTGTCGAAACCCAAAAGCAAACTGGCAATCGAAAAAGGTCCGCTTACAGGAATTCTTATATCCGCATTTGGCAATTCTTTTTGCAAACGTTTTGCCGCCTCTATCACAATCGGAATTCTTTCGCTTTTCGAATTAAAAGGAGGCAAAGCGCGTATTTCGCTCAGAGTTGAACAAATATGTTCAAGAACAGCAGGAGTTTCATTTCCTCCCGCATCTTCGATTTTTGCGCCATACGCTTCCGCCTCAAGGTTGTAAATATCTATCCCGACAACAATCGGGCTGTGTTTATAAACCTTATGTGCTTCCAGATGGGCTTCAAAAATCAAATCGCCATTTCTTGACACCTCCCATGGGGATTTGTTTAGAAAACTGGCGGCGTGTTCATAAACAGACGGGGCAAAATTCATTATATGTTTTCCTTTTGTTGGCGCTTTATTTTATTTTTAAATGAATACCTTTTTCTGAAAAAACTGGGAGATATTCCCATTTCATTGTAAAAAAAACGGGAAAATGTTTGCAGGTCGGGAAATGCGAGCGTATTGGAAATTTGGCTTATGCTATCATCTGAATACTCGAGCATTTCAGCGGCTTTTTCTATTTTCATTGCCCGCATTTTTTTTATTACGGAAACGCCATATTCTTCCTTGAATACTTTCGCAAAATGACTTTCCGACATATTAACGTGTTTGGCTATGGAAGCTCTGCTCATGTTGGAATAAATATTTTTCTCCATAAATTTTAAGGCTTTCTGGAGCCTTTCATCCTTTAAGAGCTCCACCTTGTCAAAATAAGTCTTATTTTGTTTTATCATGCAGAGGAGAGCTTGCAGAAGGTGGGCTGTCGTGTCTTTGTTGTATATGTTTCCACTAAAGAGCACGTCCAATATAGGCTTATAGTCTTTGCGCTGAATAACTGTTGTTTTTTTTGTGTCCAGAATATTATCTTCAAGGTCAAACTTAATTCCGCAGGTAAAAGAATCACCTGGAACAATAACATTGTGCTCTACGTATGGCGGTATGAATATAAGTCTTTTAGGAGACAATTTTATGGTCTCATTCTTTAGCTCTACAAATATTGACTCTGTGTTGAAAAACCAATCAAACTGCCAGAAAGGATGTGAGTGAAAGCCTGTTTTTATGGGCAAATGAAAATGTGGCTGAGCGTATTGAAATATATTCATAAAAATCGTTTTTGTTAAATATTAGATTAATTTTGCTAACGACAATGAGTTTAATTGTTGATATAATAGATGTGACTCTAATTGTAATTGCTAATTTAATAATAAGGTGACAAAGAATAAAAATCAAGCCCAAGACCGCAATTCTTCTCAAGAAATCCATACAAGAGAAGATTTTTGCGTATTCAGACATTGAGCGTCTAAAAACGTATTCAGATGTCGAGGTATTTGATTCTGAAAATATAGATCTAGAAGAAACAAGAGATTGTATAAAAAACGCTGTTGCCGTAATAGGCGGGTGGGGAAGCCCCATGTTGACGAAAGAGCTTCTGGATAAAGCTCCAGAGTTAAAAATATTGGCCTATTCCGCTGGGTCGGTGAAAAATATGGTCAGCGATGAACTATGGAAAAGGGAAGTCATTGTAACAACGGGAGCACAGTCCCTCGGAGTAAGCGTTGCCGAATACACGCTGGGGTTGATAGTCACCAGTTTGACTCGAGTCTACCAGACCAGCAGGCAAACAGCAAGAGGACTTTGGCGAGTGGATAGTGAAATCAACTTGGTAAAAGGAATGCACAAGCAAGTCATAGGCATAGTGGGAGCTGGTTTTGTGGGAAGGCATTTGATGAAGCTCCTTCAGAATTTTGATATTGATATCCTTTTATATGATCCGCTGATTTCAGAATCTGAAGCCCAAGACATAGGCACTAAGAAAGTTGACTTGGAGTTTTTGATTAAGTCATCAGATTTGATCTCGCTTCATGCCCCGTCCATACCAGAGACAGACAATATGATCAATAAAGACAATCTGAAATTGATGAAAGAAAACGCGATACTCATAAACACAGCGAGAGGCTCCCTTATTAACGAAACAGATCTATGCGAAGCCTTGAAATCACAGAAAATATTTGCGCTTCTGGATGTCACAGAGCCGGAACCTCCATCTCCAGACAGCCCTTTGTTAAAGATGGATAACGCGATAATAACTCCGCATATAGCCGGCAAAGGCAGCGACAAGCGACTGGGACAATACGCAGTTGATGAACTGGAGCGTTTTTTTCAAAACAAACCCAACAAATATGTTGTAAAACGCGAAATGCTTGAAAGCATAGCATAAATAAAAAAGGAGCGAAAATGCAACTGATAGCTTTTTCAAAACCCTTAAAGAATTTTTCTATAGATCAATTAGTCAAAGCGGGTAATGAATGCCATTTTGATGGCTTTGATATGTGTGTAAGAAAAGGTTTTCCTATTACTCCGGAAAATGCGTTGACAACTTTGAAAGAAACAACGGGCGTCTTGCGTTCAAACGCTTTGGACATTCCATTAATTACTGTTGACACGGATTTGTTGCTGCCTTCAGACGCAAGAGCTTCGTTAATATTGAAAGCAATGGACAACGCCGATGTCCGCCTGTTAAAACTGGGCTATTTCCTTTTTGAGCCAGATCAGCAGGACTATTGGGTGGAAGTCGATAAAGCTAGGCTGGCTATTGCGGGATGGCAGGATCTAGGGCGAAAATACGATGTTAAAATATGTTGCCATGTGCACAGCCACTGTATGCTTGGGGTCAATTGCGCATCGCTTTCTCATATAATAAAAGACTTTGATCCTGAATTTATTGGAGCTTACATTGATCCCGGACATATGGTTATTGAAGGCGAAGAATTTTCCACCGGAGCGGCAATGGTTAAAGATTATCTTTGCGCTGTGGCTTTAAAGGATGTAAATTTAAAGCGTATAGAAAAAAATGGACATGGCAGTCTTAATAAAGAATGGATCAAAGCCGGAGCCGGGATGGTTGACTGGACTTCAGTAGCCAAAGAATTAAACAGGGTTAAGTTTCAGGGACCATATTCAATCCATATGGAATTTGATTTTGAAGAGCGCAATGCTTTGAGTTCATTAAAACAGGAGACTGATTTTTTCAGAAATGCTTTGAATTATAATTGATGGGAAAAGGAGTTGTTTTTATGGGAAGACCGCTGAAAAAGCAAACTTGGGCTAAAATCTTTACATTGATTGAATTGCTTGTTACGATTGCCATTATCGCGATTCTTGCGTCAATGTTGCTTCCAGCATTAAAAAGAGCCCAAAACAGCGCCAGGCAAATTGCTTGCCTCAATCAGGAGAAGCAATTGGCTGTGGGTATCGCGCAGTATATTGGAGATTATAATGGGTGGCTTCCGACTTGCGCCGGATATTCGGGTGGAAACAGGTATGATTGGCGTTATTCTTTGTGCCCTTATTTAAATGTTAACGCGACTAACTCCACAGATTGGACCCCTTGGCTGAAGGCATAATTTCACGCGACGACTTTAAGCGCGAAGGCGTTCACCACAACGCGCTGCATGACGCCATTCACCAGGCAGCATACGTCTCCGCCATGTGGCAGGCTCTAAGGAAAGGAGTCAAGCCATGACAGTAACAGAACATTTGCGCGAACACTTCCTCATGTCCAGGAACGTTACGCCAGCAGAACCCCTAAAGCTGCCTTCATTGCGCGAAAGCGAATGGAGTCCGGACTTTGTGCGCCTTATGAGAAACCGGCTTATACAGGGCGCGTATCGTTATGGGAAAATACACGATCCCGCCAAACCGCAATATGACAGAATCAAAAGCGCGATCCAACGCTTAAAAGAATACGAAAAAACTGGCAACACAGAACACCTCGTGGACGCAGCCAATCTCTGCCTTGTGGAATTTGAGAAAAGCGAACGCCCTGAAAAACACTTCAATTCAACCGACGACGGCCAACACGTAAAAATAAGGAACTAAAAAAATGAAAACGCTCGAAATACTCCAGGACGTAATCAACGGCATCACAGACTTTCCCAGGGAACAAATCCAACCGGACACCAAGCTGACAAATCTGAACATCGACTCAATGGAAAGAATTGAAATAGCAATAGAAATCGAAGAATGCCTGGATATCAGCGTCGATGATGAGGCTCTGGCCAACTTCGAAACACTCCAGGACTTCATGGATCACATCGAGCAGCAGCCAAAAGCGCAAACATGAACGGCAAAGGGTCAAAGCGGCGTCCAACAAACGAAAAGGAGTACCGCAAAAATCACCAGCTCATTTTCAATCCAAAAAAGCCCCGATCAACAAAACGCTGATCGGGGCAATACTTCTTATTTTTTTGGTGGTGATTATGTCTCAACCTTACACTACAATTTTTTTCCATTGTTCTTTTGTATAATCAAAAAAGCCTTCGACTTTTTTAGGATTACATACTTTGGCTAATTCTAGACCAGTCTGTGTAAAAAGGCCTCTTCTGCGCTTTGTTCCGAGGAATCATAGCTTTCTCTGCGTCTTT
>CAZYVR010000399.1:0-5180 GCA_964651145.1 uncultured Victivallales bacterium
AGGGCTGACAGCTATGATTTGTTTGCTGAGCTGACTTAATAATAAGAACAGGCGTATAGTTATGGATTTATCTTCATCTTCTGAGTTGAGCAAACTGCCGAACAGGCTCACTATGAGCCGCGTCTTTATGATTTTTATTTTCGTGGCTTTGGCAAATATAAACACTGACAACAAAATTATCAGCATTAGCGAGTCAACTGCGCTGACTTTTCATATTATAGCCTACGTAATAGCTATTCTTGCCGGTTTTACTGACTTTTTGGATGGCTGGCTTGCTCGCAAATTCGGATGGGTCAGCGACTTCGGAGCCTTGATGGACCCTTTGGCTGACAAAATATTTGTCGTGGCAACTTTTATGATGCTTGTCGACTATCAGTACATGCCTGCTTGGATGGCGGTTGTTGTCATTTCCAGAGAATTTCTGGTTACAGGCCTGAGGTTGTTGGCTGTCAAAAAGGGAAAGGTTATTTCCGCCGACAAATGGGGTAAGGTTAAAACAGCCAGCCAGATGTTGGCTCTCCTTATCGCGGGCGCCTCATGGGTTAAAATTTTCGACATGAGAAACGGACAAATTGGATCTGTGCCTCTTTGGACGCTCTGGTATATTTTAATGTTATTTCTTGTTTTTATCACCGTCGCTTCCGGCGTAGGTTACTTCATTAAAAATCGCGAACTTTATTCCGAAATCAGTTGATCTTTTTTTGCCGTTAGCTAGCGCATAGTTTCAAAAAGACATTTGTTTGCTGACTATGTGCCAGTGCGAAAGTCGTGTTAAGCAATGACATGTCACAAACCTCAGAAGAACCCTTGATATTGAACAGCAATAAGCTATATTATTTGTCTTTAAGATAAGAAGGCAACTTTTTTAAGCCAATGTAGCTCAGTTGGTAGAGTAATTCACTCGTAATGAATGGGTCAGCGGTTCGACTCCGCTCATTGGCTCCAATTTTCTTCATGCAAAGCAACGACTTACATCAAAACACCGCAACTTGCCAACCTATGCCAACCTATGCCAATTTATGCCTTTTTTGCAAGATAAGGTACGGAGACAGAGAGCAGATAGTGAAATTCAGTGACAGCATTATTTCCAAAATATTGCGCAGGCTTAAGTTGAATCTCAATTCAACTATTAAGCCCGAGGAGTTGAATTTGAATGAATTATAAGGTATAATGTTAGGATAGGAACGGGCTATGGATTAGTTTTCAAAACGGGGGGCATTGGATGTATGATTTTAGCAATCTAAAAATGAGCGATATCATTCGTTGCGGGATTGACATACGTGCTTTAGGGCAAGGCGCTCAGAGCATGGAGGAGGCTGCAAATGAATTGACCAAATACTTTTTTAATAATTTTGATGATGATCAAACAAAAGAAAAGTCTTGTGCCTTGGTTCGTTTTTTCAAAACGCATGATATTGATAAACTGCCGGAAAACCTCCAAAGCTTTGCCAATAATCTTCTACAGGAAAAACCTGACCGTTCATCCTTTAAATGCCTGACTCTTCTTGCAACCTCTGGAACAGAAGACTCATGGCAAAGACGGGAAAAATCTAAGGGGCACCAAGCAATTCCTTTGCCAAGTGAAGAAGTGGTTAACCGCATACCTATGATGAGAAACCTTGTTAAACAGATGGGATTGGACGTAAAGTCCGTTATAAATCCAGATCCTGAACTCATAACGGATTTATCTAAGAAAACATTTAATGTTTTTCATGTGCCGGATGCGGAAGGCAGCCTTTATATTCCGGCACAGGAACATTTTGTGAAGCCTTACGGCATTAAGTCCGTGCTGGGATTCGGGGGAATACTGCCTTCCGGAAATGTGTTTATAATCATTATGTTTACTAGGGTCCCTGTTTCCGTTGATGCCGCAAATTTATTCAACACATTGACTCTTAATGTCAAAATGTTGATTTTGTCGTTTGAAAATTCAGTATTTTCTTAACGTTGAATCAGAAGCGAGAGATATTATGGAAGAGGAACAAATAAGACAACTCGAGGCTAAAATTAATGCATTGGAAGAGCTTTTGACGGTTTCGGAAACTTCATTTTTAGAAGAGGCGGAAAAGCTTGAAAGCACAAATGAAAAACTTCAAGATAGCATAGAAAAACATGAAAAACTGGAAAGCGACATTAAGCAGATACTTGACGCGCCAAGCGATGCCATAAGGGTCATTGACAAGGATTATAACATTATTTATGCCAGCAAGTCTCTTTCTCTGTTAAAAGGGATTAACACAGAGGACATAATCGGGAAGAAATGTCACGAAGTTGATCCTGCAAAGGAATGTTTTACAGAAGAATGTTCGTTAAAACGGGTTCTTAGGACTGGAGAAAAATTTGAGAAAGAGTTATATCTCAAGTCTGTGGACGGTGTGGAAATACCTTATCGGGTTAGCGTAGTGCCTTATACCAATTCAGATGGCGACTTAATAGGAATGGTAAAAAGCTATAAAGACATCACTGAAGAAAAGCAGGCGAGGAAAATTGCGGAAGAGAATGCTCAGCAGCAGGGAAGAATTGAAATGGGAAACAATATGCTGCATGACATCGGAAACGCATTGACAGGGATAAGCGCATATGCTCTGAAGCCGCAGCTGGAAAAAGATTGGACTGAGATCAAATCGCTCCAGAAGTTAAAAGATTTGTTTATTGCGAAAGAAAAAGACTTGATAGATATTTGGGGCAATGAAAAGGGAAAAGCCTTGATCAGTCTTATTGATGCTTTGATCGCGTCCATTCAACAACGAAAAACATCGGATATTGACTTTTTTCAGAAGATATCCAAAGCAGTCGGGCATATAAGTTCCGTTCTTGATTTACAGCGTCGTTATATGAGAGAAAAAAGCACGCCAATTGCACGCAATATTAATGTCATGGCGCTCATTGAAGATAGCCTTGCCATGCTTTCAAGCAGTTTAGAAAAAAGAAATATTCAGGTAAAAATAAATTCCGGGGGGGAAATTCCGTATGCTTCAGGAGACCAGACTCGTCTTGTCAGGGTATTCCTGAACATTATAAAAAACATATATGAGGCTTTCGACGGATTAGAAATGACTGAAGACAGAGCTCTGGAAATAAACATTGATTCGGACGAGGAAACAGAAGAGGTTAAAGTTGTTTTCATTGATAATGCTTCCGGCTTTTCTCCGGAAGTTGCCGAAAAGCTTTTTGAAAGGGGTTTTACCACAAAAGAAAGAGGATTTGGCATTGGTTTGCATGAGTGCCGCTCAGTGATTGAATCTCATTCAGGCACAATATCCATTGAAAGCAAAGTGGAAGGCATAGGCTCTGCAACCACTGTAAAGCTTCCGCTTATAAACATAAAAAAGGGATAGAATAACTATGAAACAAAATTTCAACACTAGGATTTTGGTAATTGATGACGATGAAAATGTCAGAAACAGCTTTCATGATATTTTGCAGCCTTCCGATTCCGGCAAGGAAGAAGCCCTTGAATTAGAGAAAATCGGTTCAGTCCTTTTTGATGATAATAAACCTTCCTCTTGTCATTTTAAGCGTTCATCAGCCACATTTAATTTTGAGTATAGCGAGGCATCAAACGGCAAACAGGGATATGCGATGGTTAAAAAGGCATTGGAAGAAAACAGGCCTTATGCCGCGGTTTTTGTGGATATGCGCATGCCAGGATGGGACGGGCTTGAGACTGCGCAACGATTGCGCCAGATAGATAGAAGATGCGAGATTATTTTTGTCACAGCTTTCACCGATCGCAGCATTGAGGAAATTGTGACAGCCGTCGGAACCAATGTAAGCTACCACTGCAAGCCTTTTTCCGTGGAAGAAATAGGCCAGATTGCCACTAAAGCCGTATATGAATGGAATAAAACCAGAAACTTGGAGGAACTCATAAAGACCATCTCCAGGCTTCGCGGACAGCATTGGGAAATGGATGCCCTGCTCAGTAATATTCTCATTCAGGTCTCATATTTAATCGGCGCTCATTCTGCTCTTATCGCCATCGAAAAGAATGCCCATTATGAAAAAATTATCGCCACAGGAAATCTGTGCAATGAGAAAATTTCAGATGAATATTTATCTAACATCCCAAATAAATTGAATGAAGAATTCTATCAGGATGATGAGTTTGCGTATTTCAAAATTGAAGAGTTCGGCGTCCTCGCCATTTTTGAAAAAGGCGGCAAGTCGCTTAATAACGAAAGAATTTATATTGTGCGCCTTTTTCTCGAACAGGCAGCTCTTGCCATACATAATGTGGACTTGCAGGACGCCCTTATAAGAAAAGAAAAACTGTCAGCTTTGGGGGAGGCTACAAGCATGATCGTGCATGACTTAAAAAACTCAATTGGCTCTATTGAATTTGCTATAGAAACGATAGAAGATGAGATTGATAATAGGTCATTTGTGTTGGATATGCTTGGAGCAATTAAGGACGCGGCGCGGGAAGGCATGGCGTTTGTAAAAGATATTTTAGATTTTACCGGCAATAAGAAGGCGGAGCGGATCACTGTCAATGGCAAGGACCTGTTATGCAAAGTTGAAAAGAGAACTTCATCCATCCTTAAAAAAAACAATGTAAAACTGAACATCGATTGCCTTCCTGAGATTTCTTTTGCGGCCGACAAAAACAAAATGTACAGGGCCATCTCCAACCTTATAAAAAATGCTGTCGAATCTTTTGACTATAAAAATATAAGTGATCCGGAAATAAATTTATCAGTGACTTCTGATGGGAAAAATATTCACATAAGAGTTTCAGATAACGGGCCAGGAATACCTCATGACATTGCGAAAAATCTCTTCATTCCCTTTGTCACTTCTGGGAAAAGCGGTGGCACCGGACTTGGCTTGGCTATAGTTAAGCAGATTATCGAGGCTCATGACGGCAATATCTCCATTGATTCTACGCCCCAGGGAGCGGTTTTTGATATATGCATACCTGTGGGGATCAGCGATTTGCCGATAGGAGTGAAATAGCGAAACAGCAGTCAGATATCCGCGTTTTTTGACAACTGAAATTATAAAATAGCAGAAAAATACGTTTTTAGGAATGGCAAAATTCCATTAATATTTTCACTATAATGCGCCCAATAATTTGGACGCTTGAATAAGGTGTGAAATTTTCTTAAATAGGGGCTGTCCGGAAAAAAGTAAGTTTTTTAAATAGAGAGAGATACATTTTTTTATAACGGATTAAA
>CAZYVR010000400.1:0-5170 GCA_964651145.1 uncultured Victivallales bacterium
GTTTTTTCAGCATTACCGTCTATGAGCCTATTTATTTCATAATATTTAAGCTTTTTAGCTGACGCTGGCTCAAAACCGGATGCTGGTGATTTTGAGTACCCATATAAAGAATATTTATCAAAACCTAAAACTTCCTTAGCTGTTCCACCACTAATTAAAACAGTCGATGATGTGTAAAATCCTGAAAACGAAAAAATTGAGTTTAAAGGAGCAAGCCCTGATATATCTGAATTTCAATTTGCCTATGATCCGAGAGTTTGCTGGATAGAAGACAGATACTATGTGACATGGTGCAATGGCTATAAAGGCTATCCGACCATAGGCATAGGATACACTTACGACTTTAAGGATTTTTTCCAGATGGAAAACGCATATCTTCCGTTCAATCGCAACGGGGTAATGTTCCCGAGAAAAATCAACGGAAAGTATGTTATGCTTAACCGGCCCAGCGACAACGGACACACGCCATTCGGTGATATTTTTATCAGCCAGAGTCCGGACATGACTTATTGGGGCGAGCACCGTTTGGTCATGAGCACCTTCAAAGGGCCTGCATCTTCATGGCAGTCTTTGAAGGTAGGAGCAGGCCCAATACCGATTGAAACAAACGAAGGCTGGCTCATGATTTATCATGGCGTGCTGAACTCATGCAACGGTTTTGTGTACAGCTTCGGAGCCGCCTTGCTTGACTTGGACGAGCCGTGGAAGGTTATAGCCAGAGGCAAAGACTACCTGATCTCTCCGCAAACAATCTATGAATGCGTGGGCGATGTGCCGAACGTGGCTTTCCCATGCGCGGCACTGGTTGACGCACCGACTGACAGAGTGGCCATATATTATGGCTGCGCCGATACAGTCACCGGCCTTTGCTTCGGATATATTAATGAAATAATAAACGAAATAAAGGCCAATTCCATTTAACGCCAATCTGCATTGCGAAACGGCTATTTTAAATAGCCGTTTTGATTTTCAGGACAAATGTCCGTAAGCGCCTTCCGGGGATTTAATCTCAAAAAAATAGGGCTTGGAACTTATTAAGCTCCAAGCCCTGTTATTTATTCAGATAAAATCAGCCAATGTCTTTTTTTATGTCATCAACTATTTTCATCATTCTTTTTCCATACTCGACATAGTTAGAGTAGCATTCCTCTTCTTTGCTTGTCTGGTCTTTGTCATGAAAGACCAGCTTCATATGAGGCTCAATGGAAATTCCGCCGTCATATCCGCTCTTGAACAAGTCAGTTACTATTTCCTTTACGCAGCCATCGCCTTCGCCGGGAAAAGTATAGACGGCTTTGCCATCTTCCATGCGTCCGTCTTTGATGTGAATATAAACAATATGCTCCTTAACTGCCTTATAAAATTCAAAAGCGTTCTGCATTTTGTAAGGAGCCTCTCCGCGAACGTCTTCGCTCGACACTGGATTGCCTGTGTCGAAGACAAGCTTCAAGTTCGGCGACTTGACCGCGTCAAGCAAGCGCAAAGTATGCTCAAAAGACTGGCCGGCCCAATTCATGCAGTTTTCATGAAGGCACAAAATGCCGCCGTCTTCGGCCATTTTGACCAAGATGTTCATGCGCTTAAAAACTTCGTCAGCGTAATCTTCGCCATTGATTCCCGGCAGGATTTTGAAGCTCATAATGCGCGCCATCTTGATTCCAAGTTTGTGCATTCTTGGAATGGCCTTGCGCATTTCATCGTAGCTTTTGTCAGCAGGCTCGTTTACCGGCTGCGACCAATTGGCGATGCCGCTGCCGTAGCAGTTAAAGCTTACGCCTGACTCGTCAAGCTTCCGGCACACATCGTCAAACTGCTCGTCGCTTATTGACGCCAGATTTCCGCCGCAAAGCGCGCGTGTTTCAATATTCTTCCATCCCAGCTCTTTTGTCGCCTTTATCTGGATGTCGATATCAGGGCTGGCCTCGTCTGCAAATCCTGTAAAATACATTACTGCACCTCGTTTACTAAGTAGTCAAAACTCATTTTGAGCGAATCGAAAGGATCAATGCGGCATACGTCCTGTTCAATGATAAACCATTCTGTCCCCGCATCCTCTGCGGCTTTGACAATCTCTTTCCAGTTCAGATTTCCGCTGCCAATTTCAAGCATTTTAACTTCGTTTCCGACCATGCCGTATTCTTTAAGATGCAATAGAGGCAAGCGGTTTTTAAGTTTTTTGCACCATTCCACCGGACACCCGCCACCGAACTGAACCCAATATGTATCTATCTCTCCTTGGAGATAAACCGGGTTTGTTTCATCATAGATAATATCAAGCCCAGTGCGTTTCCCAAAGCGCTGGAATTCTACGCCATGATTATGATAAGTAAGGACCTGCCCCGCTTCAGACATTTTCTTTCCTGCGCCATTCAGTCCCTTGGCTATTTCAATGAAGGCCTCCTCCGATTCAGGAGCTATATGCGGGAACGGATAAGCGGTGTATTTGCAATTCAATTTATTCAAGCGTTCGATAACTTTGTCAGTCTCTTCGAATATGGCTTTGCCAGGCTCGTGAGTTGCGCAGCAGACAAGTCCCTCGCCATCAAGGATCTTGTTCAGCTCAGACTCTTCTATTGGCCCCATGCCAGAAACCTGAACGGCTTCAAAGCCTATTTCCTTTACTTTTTTCATTGCGCTGGCCACATCCGCAGGGGTCTTAAGAAAATCCCTTAGCGTGTACAACTGCGCTGCTATTTTACTTTTGTCCATGAGTTTCTCTCCTTAAATTTTAAGTTTATTGTTTATTAAAAGATTTTGCAAAATCTTCGCCGCCAGCAGCTTTCACTTCCTTCTTCTCGAAAGTCGAATTGTCTATAAGCTCCTGAAGCGCGGCCTCATATGCGTCCGCATCCAATGGCATATTGACAGTGACGTCTTTAAGCGATGAATAAAGCATGGCGTTGCCCAGTTCAATTGAATTCACGCCTTCTTCACCTTTTGCGACCAATTCTGAGTCATCAAGAATTCCGTTGACAAAGGCTTCGATCACTCTCTGGTGCTGGTTTCCTTGCGGTTCAGTCACAGGAATGTCAACATTCCACATGCCAGGCGTGTCGAATCCGGTTTTGCTGGTTTTGATGAATTCGGAAACCGAGCATTCGGTGCGGTCAAATTTGATTTTGTTGTCCTCCAGCACAAGACGTCCGCGATCGCCAACAACCTCAAGCCTGTTGGTTCCGGGAGCTTCTCCAGTGGAAGAAATAAACACTCCTGTCGCGCCGTTCTCGAATTCGCAATAAGCGGTCACATCGTCTTCCACCTCGATATTGTGATACTTGCCCAAAGCGCAAAACGCCTTGACCTTTGTAGGCATTCCGAAAAGCCATTGAAAAAGATCCAGCTGATGCGGACATTGGTTCAGGAGAACGCCGCCGCCTTCGCCTTTCCACGTGGCGCGCCAGCCGCCTGAATCATAATATGTCTGAGATCTGAACCAGTTGGTGATAATCCAGTTCACACGCATAATATTGCCAAGCTCGCCATTTTCGATAAGATTCTTCAGTTTTTTGTATACAACCAGCGTGCGCTGGTTAAACATTGCGGCAAACTTCAACTCAGGATGCTTTTTATGCGCTTCAGACATTTTCACAGCGTCAGCCTTGTGCACAGCCACCGGCTTTTCAACCAGCACGTGAACGCCTGCGTCGAAAGCGGCAATGGCCAGAGGCGTGTGCGAGTAATGCGGAGTAGCTATTACGACCGCGTCTATCTCGCCGGATTTAAACATTTCCTTCGCATCGTAAAAGGCCTTGACTCCTTTTTCTTCGGCAATTTTATCTATTGCCTCTTTGTTCATGTCGCATACTGCGGCCAACTTAGCGCGCGGCGTGTCCTTGATGCTGTTCATGTGGCTCTGCCCCATTCCTCCAGCTCCTATTACGCCAATTCTAACCTCTTTCATAGCTCTCGCTCCTTTGTTATAAATTCTGGTTCAACTTTTCTTTTAAATTCTTCTTTTGCGCCGCCAATCCTTTGAAGAGTCCATTCCAACGCAAGGTCGTTCATGACTTTCCAGTTCTGACGGATCATCCCTATTCCTTCTCGCTCCTTCAACCATACATCCTGGTCAAACAAAAGGAGATGAAAGTCTTTCCCTGGCTGAAACCCTTTCGATTCGGCCAAAGTCACAAACGGCAGAGCCGCCGCTATAAATGAAAGATAAACAGCCCTGGGGCAACTTTCTCCTTCAAACAAAGCCTTAGTCACCTCGCCAAGCCTGCCGCCCAGATCATCTTTAAAATTCCTTACAAAAAGCCTGTCGCGCGAAAGACTCAGCTCCATGTCCACGCAAAGCTCATAAAAGGCAATATGCCTCTCCGCTATATACGGCAAGTCCGGGTTGTTCTCTTCTGAGACATATGTTATATCCTTGCCGGCTTTCTCTGTCAGCCATTCCAAGCCTGTTCTTATTCCAGCCTCGGCATCAGTTCTTATGTGGTCATAATTTCCAAAGTTCCGCCCTATAAGCAGCTGCGGAATTCCGGCTTTGGCTATATAGTCCATAACCATCAACTCCGAATACGTCGGGCGAATCCATATTACGGCGCTTCCGGGATGAACAATCTGTCCCAGGCGAATATTGACCTCATCGCGATGAAACACAAAACACGGAGCATGACGCTGAATCTCCGAAGCCAGCGGGCTTGAAGCCCATGAATTGTCCGGCATGCTCGAATGAGTAAAATCGCCTATGAGAAAGACCTTGTCAACATGAACTCTTTCTTTTCTGTCTGCCACAAATGTGCCCTTGCCTTGGCGCGAAAAAACATAGCCGCCTTTTGTAAGATCAGCAATAGCCACGTCTATGCTCCCTCGAGCGCAACCGTAGCGCTTCATAAACTGATGCCGCGAAGGCAAAGAACTTCCTGGAATCAGGCGCCCCGACTTAATGTCGCCCAATATCTTTTCTTTAAGTATTTCAACCTTAGAAATCATACACACTCTGTAAAATAATTAATCCTATAAACTTCTCACAGGTTCTATTATAACGGCTCACTTGACTATTTGCACAACATTAAGCACATTTTTTCAGCATTTACTTGCACACTTGCCTATCAAGTCCTCGATTTTAGTCGGAGCCGCTAAAAGTCCTGAAAAATAAAAAAGCCGACGAAGTCGGAATAAAAACCGGACTATGTCCGGACGCCATCCAGCGGCGGAATCGCTGGTC
>CAZYVR010000401.1:0-5154 GCA_964651145.1 uncultured Victivallales bacterium
GGATATCGGAAGTCAAAGTTCCCACGAGGTGCAAAAAGGCATAAACATAGTCTCTGAAAGCAAATGTGAGCGTCCTGACAGGTATGTCCCTTGAAGCCTTATCCGCTCCATCCATAATAAGCCGCCCGTTTTGGACATTGAGTTCCCTCATAAACGGGTAATCCTTTCCAATAAGCTCTTCAAGCCGTTTCAGTATCAGCGCAATAATCGGCTCGCCGATTATTGCCTCTATTTCATTCACAATCAACTTATTAAAGATAACACCGGCAAGTAAAAAAAAACTATCCCGATTTACATCACCTGCTATTTTGATCAAATAATTAATATAGTTTAGCGCTAAAACCTTTTTTCCCTTTTTTTTCAGCTCAATCTCTTTGGATATGGTTGTCATACGTGCTAACAATAAGTCTGTTTCAAATGGTTTGAGAATAAAATTGTCAGCGCCGGCCTCAAGAGCATCGGCTATTTGCTTGCCGTCTTTTTTGTAAGTAAGAACTATGACGGAAATGTCTGAAAAGCCCGGCTCTGTTTTTGTTGTCCGGCACAACTCAAGCAATGCATCTTTGTTTTCAGGTGAATCAATATCTATTATAACATGCTTGAGTTTTTCTTTAGATAAGAAAGAATATGCCTGTTTTGGATTATGCGCCTGGCTGACCCCATAACCCTCTTCTTCAAGCCAGTTTGCTAAAACTTTGCCTTGCTCTTTATCCGGATCTATGAGTAAAATGTTTTTCATTGATCGCTTTACTATTCCTTAAACAGTTCTCCAACTCGTTCTACATCTTCAGGTAAAACATGCTGGGACATACCTGACAGAATGCCGGTAACATTGCGGAAGGGTTTTCCAATATGCAGTCCCTGACCATCAATGTTGAATTCACGAATAGCCTTATCATGCATGGAACCACGCATTTTAAGGACCGTTATCGCCCGCTGCATCTCCCCGTATGTTTCGACATACCGCAGCAGAATAATCGAGTCTGTAATCGTTGAAATATGGGCCTCTGTAATGGAAGTGCCCCCCATAAGGCTTGCCGTAACAGCGGTGAACATCCCGGCAATCTCTTTCTCTTTTATAAAAGCGGTAAGGCTGATAACAAATTCGCGAAAGCTCTTTACTGTTGACACACGTTCAAGAGCAGAGAGGCTGTCTATGGCTATACGATCAGGCTTGAATGCATCTATCATCTTCTTGATTACAATAAGATGATCTTCGAGAGACGCAGATTCGGGATATTCGCAATATGCCTTTAGTTTTCCATCTTGCTCCATCCTTTCAAAGTCTCTTCCCCAACCGCTGGCATTGCGGAAAAGCTGGCCTCTGCTCTCTTCAAAACCCAGAAACAGACACCGCTCGCCTGACTCGATTCCACCTGAAACAAACTCTGTCGCAATAAGCGTTTTGCCGGTACCGGTGGCGCCTGATATCAGAATTATTGAATCGCGGAAAAAACCTCCGTTGCATATATCATCCAGCTCTTTATTTCCTGAAGTAATACGAATATTTGATGAGCTGTGTATAAGTTCCATGGCAGAAAGCGGAATTATAATGACGCCTTCATCCGGCAGTATTGTAAAAGGATATTCTCCTTTCTGATGAGAAGCTCCTCTGAACTTCAGAATTTCTATGGATCTGCGGCGTTTTGATGCCTCAAGAACATTTCGCATAATGATTACGTTATCGACAACAAACTCTTCCACACGAAAGCGGGCAATATCGCCATATTCCTCTGCACGCTCGGCTGTCATAATTGACGTGACCCCCATTTTTTTTAATGAGGCCGCGATTCGAAAGAGTTCACTGCGCACTATATTCCTCTCTGAAAATCGATCAAAGATGGCGCCAAGTGAATCAATCACAAGACGCTTTGCTTTAACCTTGTTAATAGCATATTCAACACGCGCTAAAAGCGCTCCCATATCGTATGCCCCAATTTCAATAATTTCAATATCCGGATCGGGTGAAGCATCTACAAAAGCCCATTTACCTTTGCTTTCCCAGTCTGCGATCTCCCAGCCAAAACCCGACATATTCCTGCAGATATCAGAAGGAGATTCTTCAAAGGTGACAAATACACCATGCTCATCCATGTCTTGAACACCCGCAGCAAGAAACTGACAGGAAAAAACAGTCTTGGCGCTTCCGGATGTTCCGGCTACGAGAGTAGTTCGGTCTTTAGATAAACCGCCATTGCTTATCAGATCAAATCCCTCGATACCGGTTTTCAACTTCTCAATACTCACTGACTTTTTCTCCAGGTTCATGACTATATCTCCTTTATCTAACTTAACGGCTGTCCGAAAAGTAGTTTACACTTTGTCGATCTTGTATTTTGGCAGTGAAATCTGAAACGAGAAATTGGAAAAAATACAAGGATGTAGGTGCGTTATCTAATTTCAGGTTTCCAGTTTCCAGTTTCGACATCGGCATTCAATTCGATAACACAGGCTTTTTTTAAAAAAATGTAACATGGTGAATGAAGGATGCCTATTCCCTGGGCCTTAAATCCAAGCCGAGTAACACTCTTTCTTTGTCAGACAGATCGCCTATGATCCGCCGAATAGGCGCAGGCAGCTCCTTGATAAGAGTGGGGGTGGCCATAATTTTTTCATCTTCAGCCAGTTGGGGATTCTCCAGCACATCAATAATCTTGACTTCATATTTGCTATTTAAGTTTTCTGAACAAATACGACGTAAATTGCCAATAGCAACCTCAGACCTTGAGGTCTTGCCAGTGATATATAGCTTTAATAAATACTTATTCATGCTCTTCCTCCTCTGACACTTTTTTATAATTATAAAAAACGTTTTAAGTTTGTTGTTTTTCTTCCATATCCTTCAGCTATGTTACTTGGAACAGAAACTGCTGCCCTCCTTATTTGCGATGTAAGACCGTATATTTCTTCCTTAGGGAATCTTTTTGTTATTCTGTAAATTTCTAAACAAAACTGATAGGACTTTTGCCAAACTTTCAAGTCTTTGTAATTCTTTAGCACTTCACTCGACCCCTCGACCACTTGAACCCTTGAATCCTTTTTTTAATTCATCAGCTCCCAATGAAAGTTTGCGATAAAAAGAGACTAAAAAGCCCATAAGCTGAAGCGCCATCAATTTTCCTTCATCCGCATAAGCCATAGCTTTTTGGGAAGTTAAGTTTTTTTTTTTTTTTTTTTAAAAGCTGCGCTGTAAATATCTATTACATCTTTTGGACCTGCTTTAAAGCATCCAATATCTTCGGCAAGTAAACGAAGACTTTCTGAAATATTATGCTCAACTTTATACATCTTCTGTTCCAGGGCCATATCCATCAAGTCGCCGTATTGCAGGGTCAGTTTATTGAAGACGTCCGGCGCGGCCTTGCATAACGGGACCAGGCCGAACATTTGTGCCGTAACAGCGCTTTGTGAAGTATCGGAAATCCGTTTGAGCGACTGGACTTCCCGTTTCAATCGCTCTATCCCCTCTGCGTTGGCCCGGGCCTCTGCCTCTGCTTCCTCTGCCAGTTTACGTTCGGTAAGGTCCTCCACCATTTCTACAAAGCCACTTACCTTGCCGGCTTTGTCCTTTGCCAGGATGAAAAGAATTTTAGCAATGAAACTCTCACCGTCTTTCCTGACTTTTTCGCCCTCATAAGAAAATTGCCCGTTGCTTAGAAGAGATTTAAAACTTCGTTCCAACTCTCCTGCTTTGATAAAATCTCCGGGAAAGAATATCTCGATATTCTGTTTGCCGATAACCTCTTCCGGCACATAACCGTATATAAGGCGGGCGCCTTCATTATAGGCGATTATATTTCCGTCGAAATCCGCAGCAACGATGGCGTATCCGATAAGGCCGTCAAAAAGAGTCGCCACAAAATCCGTGTTTTTCTGGAGATCTCTTATCCTCTCCTGAATTTGGATTTTGGATTCCTTTGTCCTTTTCTTCATTTGGGCTTCATCCATTTCTTTTCATCTCCATACTTGTAATCCAAAATCCAAAATTACTAGAACTTTGTAGTCACCGTCACTATACCCGAGGCCACAGAGAATTCTACCGATCTTCCTACTGAGCCGCCCACACATTCCCCGACTATCTCTATGCCTTCTTCTTCCAGTTTTTTTTTAGCGCTTAAAACATTATCCCTGCCGATATACGACTTGAGTTTAGGGAACATATTCGCCCCGCCGACAAGCCTGGCCTCTAAATTTCCTTTTATTGCACCCTGAGTCACCATCTTTTTTATCATCTCATCTATGGCTGCATCCATGTATTTCGTGTCTTGTGATTCATGCTCTTTAGCTCCTGAATAAGAGGGCAGCATCGCATGAGCCATCGCTCCGATCCGGCTCGCCGGATCGTAAAGTATAGTAACCACGCAAGAGCCGATTGCTGATGCAGTCAAATTGTCCGGAGGTCTGGCTACTGCCACAGCCCCCATTATTACTTCTATATTTCCCATTGTTTGTTCAAGCGGTTAGCTCTTAGCTAAAGGCTAATTGCTAAATGCTAACAATTAAAGCAGCTCTTCAAGTTCACTGCTATTTAAGAATAACAGATAATATGCTCTAAAGAATATGGGGCTGAAGACAAATTCCATCTCTACGAATAATGCCTTCCCAGCCGTTTGAGTCAGGTCAGCCAAAATCTGGCTTACTATTGCGCCAAACATATCATAACTGTAATTCGGCAACTGCTCGATTATTCTAATCTTCATCTTATTTGCGAGAACCGAGAAATAAGTGCCGCAGACAATGTTACCCACCTCTTTTAAAGCAGATATGTCAAGTTCATTTAGTTTTCGCGTTGTGCCTGAATCTTTTCCACCCAATAAATCACTTAGCATAAAAGCATCTTTTTTCGGTATCGCTAATAAAGCGCCTCCAAGAATTTCGCCTGCAACAGGAAGGTATATGCCGACAACTAATTCTTCAGGATTAAGACCCGGCTGAAGATTTTTTACCGATAGTAGATTCGATTGATGAATGCCCACGGCAACCGGAACATCGGTCAACTTTGATAAGGCTTTTGAAGCCGACATGGCGGCTTCTCTGATTATTTCTTGTGATTTGAGCATAATTCCTCCCCACTTATGATTGAATATTGTCGATTGAATATTGAATATTTGTTGAATCGCTTTGCTCCGTTTTTTTACTCATTACCAGTCTTCA
>CAZYVR010000402.1:0-5129 GCA_964651145.1 uncultured Victivallales bacterium
TATGAAAAGCGCAGGCATAAATGAAGTCTGCGCCATCCTGGGGGATCCCAGCCAGCTCCCGCTTGCAATCGATGACGCAAAAAAAGCGCGCGAAACAGCCGAAAGCAAAGGCATGAGAATACTGGAAGTGGCGGGTTCAAGAGAACACAAAACCAATATTCCCTTAGCCAGAGAGCTGGGCGTCAAGTACTACCGCATATGCGACATAATTGCGGACACCCCGGAAAATCGCAAAAAACTTCCCATGGAGCTAAAACTGGCGGGAGAACTGGCAGCCCTACACGACATGACTGTCATCCTGGAAAATCACGGCGGAATTTTGACTAAAGCCTCCGTATGCAGGGAAATACTGGAAGAAGCCGGGCTTGACAATGTTAAGCTCAACTACGACCCCGCAAATTTCCTGTACTACGGGGAAGACCCGGTCAAAGCCTTGGATGAAGTCCTGCCATTTGTGGGCTTTACGCATTTTAAAAACCTCAAGTATGACAAAAACAACAAAGCAAGCTTTTGCCGTCTGAGCGAAGGCGTGATAGATTATCGAGCAATACTTGAACGGCTGTTGCCGGAATACGACGGCTTTATCGGATTGGAATATGAAGAGCCGGACGATGCAGAACAAGGAACGATTGACGATTTGAATTTTATAAAAACACTTCTGAAGAGGCAATAAAAAAATGCTTGCGGCAAAACTAAAAATGATTCATCTTCAGCTCACGGCCCGTTGCAATCTTAATTGCACATTTTGTGGACAATGGGGCAAAAATGGATTTATGAAGAAGAATCCTCCGTCGGAAGACTTGGATTTTGCCGTATGGAAAAAAGCCATTGATTCAATAGTGAAAGCCTGTCCCGAAGAATTGCCAAAAGCTACAATATGGGGTGGGGAGCCATTGCTGCACAAGGACTTCGACAAACTGGCCGAATATATGAGCAAAGCCGGATTCGAGCTGGGCATAGTGACGAACGGCACAATGCTTGGCGAACACGCCGGAGCCGTAAACAAGTTTGTAAAAACTTTGTATATTTCAATCGACGGCCCGCCGGAAACCCATGACAAGCTCCGGGGCAAGCCTGGGCTTTTTGAGGAAATAAAAAAGAATATGGCCTTAATAGACGACAACGTCTCCAAGGTGGCCATGTCCTTTTTCGCGGAAAGCAATTATAAGAGTCTGCCACAACTTCCATTCGCGCTTGCGGACATGAACGTCGATATGTTATTGCTGCAAAATCTTATTTTTTCAACGCCGTCAGATATCGCATGCTACAAAAACTGGCTTAAAACGTCCTTCAACCAAAGCGGCTCGCACGCCGATTCATGGGCAGTGGAAAAGTTCGGAGACTACATAAATGAGCTGCCCGGAGTCCTTAAGGAAATCCAGGACAATATTGCGGCAGGAGTTTATCCAATGAAAGTGGATGTCCAGCCCCGAGAGATAACACCCGAAAACATCAAAGACTGGTACATGGCGGAAAACGGCCTGGCAAACGCGCCAAGGGAACATGACCATTGCTATGCGCCATTTCTGCACTTGCACATCAAGCCGCAGGGCGATGTGCATTACTGCGTTGACTTTGACGACTTCAAGGCAGGAAACATATTGGAAGACGACGTTATGGACATTTTCCACAATGAAATATCAAAGCGCTTCCGAAAAGAAATAAAAGATGGAAAAAACCCGCTATGCAAACGATGCCCATGGCGCTTTAACACCGCATACAAATTTGACTGACACCTAGAGAGGGAATTATTGTAAAAATGAAGAAAAAGCCGAATTTTTTGATTCTTCTGTCCGACCAGCAACGTTTCGACACCATTAACGCCGCTGGCTACAAGCACATGAAAACACCCAATCTTGACCGGATAGCAAATGAAGGATGCGTGTTCAAAAACGCTTACACTCCCAACCCGGTATGCATGCCCGCGCGCCACTATCTAATGACTGGCCAGCCAGCCAAACTGCACGGGTATTACGGAAACATAGAAGCGCCCATAAAAGACGAAGGAATCCCCACCATTCCACAAGCATTGTCGGACAACGGATACAATACGGCGGCAATCGGCAAAATGCATTTTTACCCGCCCAGAAGGCATCACGGCTTCGATGAAATGCACCTTATGGAGGAAATCCCCGAATCGCGCCTTGACGACGCATACCTGCAATACCTGGAAGAGCAAGGGCTCGGAGAGCTCCGCAACATACACGGCGTGCGCCCGGCAAAATATCACACGCCTCAGGACGCCCTTATGCCCGAAGAGCATCACGGTTCAAACTGGGTCGCAAAAAAAACAGTCAAATGGCTGGAGAAAAACGGAGACGAGCCTTTCTTTCTCATGTGCGGCTGGATAAAGCCTCATCCCCCATGGAATGTGCCGGAAAAGCACAGAGACATGTACAGTGACGCTGAACTGCCGGAAGCAATTCCAGGCCTGCGCGAATTTCCTTTTGAGAAAGGGCCAAGCGACTGGTTCGGCGACAACGACTCCGAAGAGGACAAGCGCAAAATCAGAGAGGCGTATTACACTTCAGTGTCAATGGTCGACACTGCGGTCGGAAAAGTTCTGGACTGCCTGGAAGAGCAGGGATTGCTTGACAACACTTTTATAATCTACACCTCCGACCACGGCGAAATGCTTCAGGACAAAGGCTTTTACTCAAAAGGGCTTCCATATGAAAGTTCAGCCCATATCCCCTTTATGGTGAGGTATCCCAAGCTTTACAATGCGGGTTCCTCCAACGATGACTTTGTGGATCTTATGGATTTGTTTCCCACAATTCTTGAAGTTGCCGGGATCGATTATAATTACAAGGAAATACACAAGAAATACCCTTTGCGCGGAGAGTCGATCATTGACCGGGCGGCAAAGCGCAAATATCAATTTGTGGAATATGCAACAGGCCGCAGCCGCTGGGCAATGGTTCGCGATGAAAAGTTCAAATACTGTCACTACTATAATGGCGGAACTGAATTCTTTTATGACATGGAAAAAGATCCCATGGAAGCAGACAACCTGATAGGAAGCGAAGCCTTGCCGATCGAAGACTGCGCGCGCTTGAAAGCCGCATGTCTGGAAATTGAAAAGGAACGAGCCCCGGAAGGCTGTGTGAAAGACGGTTATTTCCAGAAGCTGCCCGCTGAAGTTTTTGACCCGTCATGCGATTGCAGCAAATTCCCTGCCTGGGCGAATATGCAATTCCAGCGCTTCGGCAAAGAAAGCGCCGCAAAAGAGGGAAACATATTTCTGGAAGAATTCAAAAACGCCATGGCCATTTACGAACCGGAAGCCACAGCGAGAAAAATATTCAAAGACCCGCGATGGCAGGAAATCCTTAGAGAAAATCTTGAATCCATAGGCGGCGACAAGGACGCTTTCAATAAAATGCTCGAAGGCTGTTGATTGCGATGGCTCCGCCCAAAGCCCCATGCGCTGTCGCATCGTTTTTTGGATATTTTGCTTAAATCATAGCAATTCCCTCAAACACGAAATATATTCACCTATTCAGAAAAAGCGAGAATATATTTTATGGAAATCATTGCGGGAATAATCGGAATTGCAGCCGGATTTTTTATTGCTGGCCTGCTTTTGCGCGCCAGGCATCGCGCTGAGCTTGCAAACAAAAACATGGAAAGTTCAAATGAGCTGTCCATCCTTGACGAGCGCCTCAAAAGCAAAGAAGCTCAAATAGAAGAGCTCAAGTCCATCCAGATGGAACGCGAAAAAAAGATTGAAGAATTGACAACGGAAAAGCTTGTCTTTGCCGCCAAAGTTTCCGAACTGGAAACTATAGTGTCAAAAGAGCGCAAGCTTACAGATGAAAAACTGGAAATTCTTGAAGAGTCCAAAGAAAAACTGTCAAACTCCTTCAAGGCTTTGGCCAACGATATTTTTGATGAAAAGAGCAAAAAGTTCCGCGAGACAAACAAAGACAGCTTGGAAGCTCTCCTTAATCCACTGAGTGAAAAAATCAAAAATTTTGAGAAAAAAGTCGAAGACACACACGAAAAAAACATAAAGGACAGATCCACGCTTGTCGAAAAGATTTCCCAACTGCACGATTTGAACCAACAATTGAGCAAAGACGCGGACAGCCTTGCCAACGCCTTGAAAGGCGAAACAAAAACTCAGGGCAACTGGGGAGAAATGATACTCGAAAGGATTCTGGAGTCATCCGGGCTCCGCAAAGGCTGGGAATATGAAACCCAGAAAAGCATGACCTCTTCCGAAGGCAAAAAACAGTTGCCCGACGTGATAGTAAAACTGCCGGAAAACAGAAGCGTGATAATCGACTCAAAGGTGTCCCTGAACGCATATGAGCGGCATTGCCGCAGCGAAGACGATTCAGAAAAAGCAAAAGCCCTCAATGAGCACCTTGCCTCGATCAAGCGGCACATCAGCGAATTAAGCGGCAAAAACTACCAGAATCTTTACGAGATAAAATCGCTTGATTTCGTGCTGATGTTTGTGCCGATCGAGTCCGCCTTTGCCGCGGCTATCAGATTTGAACATGACCTGTTTCTGGACGCTCTCAGAAAAAACATAGTGATTGTGACCCCTTCCACGCTTCTTGCCACCCTTCGAACACTGTCACACATCTGGAAGCAGGAATTTCAAAACAGGAACGCCGCCGAGATAGCGCGTCAAAGCGGAGCGCTTTACGATAAATTCAACGGCTTTGTCAAAGATTTGGAAAGCATCGGAAACCGTCTGGACCAAACTCAACAATCGTACAGCTCCGCCATGAACAAGCTAAAAACAGGAAAGGGCAACCTTATAAAAAGAGCTGAAGACATCAAGCAGCTGGGAGCAAAAACAAAAAGCAAACTGCCCGAAAAACTGCTTGACGAAGCCGGAGCATTGGAGCAGGTCGCGCTTCTCTCGGAAGCCGGGGAGAAAAATTCAAAGCTTGATGCCACCCCGGAAAAAATATAGATCATGCGCGCAAAAAACAAAGGCTGATTTCATATGCAATTGACACGATTAAAAATAAAAGGCAAAATTCTGACGGCATTGCTGCTTATGGCCATTCTGTCATTTGGCGTAGTGGGTTTTCTGAATTTTTATTACATGAAAAGGCTTGGCGATTATGCCATAAAAGCAAGCTCAAGACTGGGAAAATCCGCAGTAA
>CAZYVR010000403.1:0-5126 GCA_964651145.1 uncultured Victivallales bacterium
CCGCGCGTCCTTGCGCCCTGATGTTCTGACTCAAGAACTCGGTACTCTCAAGTTAGATATCACAACGAAATACTCAAGGCTATACTTTTCCCCTTTTTTATATAGAATTTTATCCCAAAGCGGAAAAGTTCCATTATGCATTCCTCCAATCCATTTCCTGGAAGATGAAAACATAAATGAGAACCATGATCCTCCTTCGGCTGCTAAGCCTATATCATAACCATCTATTTTTCTTATGGCAATATACCTCATATGAAGCTTTATTTTTTTATTTTTGTCTAAGCGAAGAATATTCCCGTCATATCCCTGCATCCCCATCCCGATAATCTCAGCATTTTTCATTTTTTCATTATCAAATTTCAACAAGGCAGTAAAGCCTCTAATATTCTTTTTTATAGATGGAATATATGAATAAGAAACCTTTATTGAAGATGTCGTGAATGTTAAAGTCTCCTTCATCACTCCATCATTCCATAAATATTCATATTTAACGACAACTATTTTGGAGTTTTTTCTAATGAAAACTTCAGCGTCAAGAAGCTTCACATAAGGAACATGCTGATACGAGCGCCAACGCTCAATAAAAGACGCATTCATAAAAGAGTGATTATTTATTTTTATATCAAATGTTCCATTTTTGCGAAGCTCTGCCTTATATAAATCAGAGAGCAACACAGCCCATTGACCATTGTCATTGAAAGACCGAAACAAAGAATGAGACTCTGCCTCTTCTTGAGAAGAAGCAGAGCACAGAATCATGAATATTGAAAAAAATATGACAATCAGTTTCATTCTGAAGCTTTCTCCACCTCAATGCCGTTAATCCCCACTCCGCCGGAAAGCTCAACGTCAATCATGTCGTCATCCACCTTCACATCTTTGAGCTCCAGGACATATGGCTTGGCGAAGCCGCCAGACAACGCAAATGGATCAATTGTTTCCGGATGAGGACGCCCTTCTGCTTTTACTATTATTTTACGCAAGCCAGGTTTTTTATTTTTCACAAAAGTTTCTGAAAAATGCAAATAAACATTATATTTTCCATCGGGAACAGGAATTCTATAGATGACATGGCCGCCGTAAGCTTCAGTTTGGTACACTCTGTCAATCTCGGTGTTTTCTATTGGAAGGATTCCTCTGTCAGCATAGTTGGCTCCGTCATTGCCATAGGCTTCCTTTACAATAAATTTCTGATCCGGCAGCCAACGATTCCCATGCGGATCGGAGTAAGCTACGGGCGAAGCGCATATTATCCGTCCGCGTCCTTTGGAATCCAAATCATGAAGAAACTTTTTGTGATTGTCAATAGCCGTTTTCTCTTTTTCTGCTTGTCTTATTTTTGAGGACACTTCAAAGTTTTCAAGCAGATTGTAAAGAGCAAAGGCATCGTCTTTTTTCATGTTTTTAAATAATGCCGCAACAATATCCCCTGGTATCTTTTGCAAATAGTTATCTTTGCTTAGAAGATAACAAACCTTTGCTTTTATTTTTTGCGCCGCTTTTTCAGGCATTGAAAAGTCACATTTAACTTTGCAGTTTCCGCCTTTTAAATATAATATAAGAATTTCATTTGGAGGCATAGAAATTTCATGGCGACAATTGAAAAGCCCACTGGATAATTCACGATTGTAAACAAGATCGCGCACGCTCGATGCGTCTGTTTCAATGCAGCCGTTTAGCTTGTAAGGCGTATTGTTGACGAGGCGCACCCATTTGCCGTTTGAGCCATCCCCTGCTGTTTGAGCAATAACTCCTTTGACGTCTTTTGCTGGAAGCTCAATGAAGTTTTGTTCCGGCGTAACGTAAAACGACTTGCAAAAACGCCTCATCTGCGGCCCGAATCCCGTCTCCAAATTCATATCAAGCCATGAATCAATTATTGTTTCAGGAATAGAGTAAGCTATTGAATTAACAAACTCATTCATGCAATTGCCTTCAACGCCCCTTAACACAAAGACTCCACGCCATGTTCTCTGCCATAGCCAGTTTTTTACGGCTCCGGCTGGACAGTCCACTTCATCCATTGGCATTGTTTTCAAGAAAACGGCTTTAGTTTTTTTGATTAACTGACGCATCCCGGCGTTAGCATTAAAGCCTCTAACAAAAGTCATGTTGGCATCAGGAGAACGATGAAGAAATTGAACATTTAACAAAGGCGCAATAATATTTATTTTATTCTTCAGTGTTTTATTTATATCTATTCCAGCTTTATCGAAAAAATTATCAATGTATTTATTTCGATCACTTCGCGTAGCCTCTGCCTTGACGAATGGGAGATTCTGAAATTCTAATCTTGTTGATGGATATGAGAAAGTGTAAAGTTTCCAGCTATTGCTTCCTGTTTTTAAGAGCTTTGCTATTTTCGACAGAAAATCACACAATTTGTCCTTGCGCCATTTAAACCAAATATTTTTATATTTATTTGTGAGAAGCTCAAATCTTTTCTGAAAACGTTTTGGGTCGTTCCCTGCAATTCCAAGTTTTATGCCTGTATCTTTTTCAAATATGCCTGCCGTCACATTGCCATAACCTATTTCATGACGGACTATGTCCCTGAATATATTGTCAATGAAGCCTGGTCCCCCCGCATTGCCAAGAACCATAACAAAACCGGCAATTTTTCCTGCCTTTGAATATCTTTTATAAATTTCAGAGATAAGTTCCAAATTAAGTTTTGCCGCTTTCTTTTCCAAAAAATTTGTTCCGCCGCGCGAAAAGTATAACTGTCGCCCGTGACGGTCAACGAGCAATTGAGTGTTAGTTCCTTTACGGACTTTTCTGTCGCTGGCATATTTAATGGCAGGACAAGCAATGTTTTTAGGAGAAATATGATATTGCATACCCAACATGCATTTTATCTTGTTGTGATTGTACATTTTTATCATGAGCAAGAATGGGTCTATTCCCTGATTGGAAATAGCGGTGTTATGCTTTAAAGAAGGGTAATCCCCTTCGTTGTACATGAAAATTCCTTCGCCCGCCATGTTTTTGCCATTAAAGCGAAGATATTCAATTTTTCTTTTGACTGCTTCATACCATGCCCACCATGCATTCCGATTGCCATTGCGGTACATGCGTTTTAAATTCATTAAAGGCTGCTCTGCAGAGCCAAAGCCAGGAATGATCAAACTTGGACGTTCGCTAAAAGACCCAAACATCCGCTTCGTTTCAGGAACTCTCAAAGCTGGCAAACCGCCTTCAACCTTATACACATTTATTTCACATGCCGCCGCTGGAGCTCCAATAAAACCGCTCATTATTACAACCCCGGCGTTCTTGCTTCCAGGATAGTAGATATAACTGAGCTTGCGCTTCTTGTTTGTCAAAGGGTATTTTGTTCCAGTCAAGCAACTTCCGCTTGAGGCAAATCGCCCTTCCTTTCCATAGAAAAAATTCCAATGAGGGTATTGTTCCACAACGCCAGAATATATGTATCTTGACTTGTCATCCGGCACAATAATTTCCACCAAGTATGGCTTTCCAAGTTCTGGCAAATGAAGACGGTAAGAATAGTAATCCCAAAGTCCCTTTCCTGTCTCGCGGTAATTCATGCCACCGTTTGAAACAACAATGCTGTTTCCAGTTATTGGAGAACTGTACATGCCACTGTGATCCATAAACTCACCATTTGCCGCGAGCTTTGAACAGTCAATATTTTGCACAAGCTTCAAGCGTTTTTTCAATTCATCGTCAAACTTGCTAAGCTCCACTTCATCCTGCTTCAAGGGGCCTACTGATATCATTTCATCTGAGCGCATCTCCACTATTTTGCCATTCTTGTCCAACAGCTTCCAGTCAAGACGATAAGGCCCTGTTTCCAATGGAGCAAAAGAAAAGCTGTAAACAATAAAATTTCCTTTTTCAATACTTGTCGCCTTGGAAGCAACACTGAGCTCTTTTTTTGTTTCAAGATTTGTGACGGCAACTTCTGGCTTGTATTTGCCCTTTGCTCCAATTGGCAAACTCAAAGTGAACTGTGGTTTTTCCGTATACTCAAAAACTGGATATTGACGATTGGCTGGGCTAACGTCCAAAAGCCCCATGTGTTTGGGATCGACGCCAGTAAAAACTGTTCTCCCATCAGGCAAATAGGTCTCATTCAAGGCTCTTATGCCACTGCTCAAAGCTGGCGCTTTCCATTTCGAATCGTCAAATGCAACGTTCATCCACCCATTAGTTTTTGTTATTGAGCATTTCCATTTTTCATCTCCAAGCAGACGCTTTATTTTTCCATCTTTAAATATAAACGCTCCCTCAATGAGCCATTTTGATTTTCGTCCCTGCCAATTGAAGCAGTCTTTTCGAAACGCAATTGCGTTTTTACCTTTTTTCAGCCATGGCAAAATATTAACTGACTTAATTGTGCCGGGTTGATATTTATCATCGCCATGGTCAATTTCTTTGCCGTTTATATAAAGCTCCCATGTTTCAGGGCACTCAAAAGAAGCGAATGCCTTTACAGGCAAGGCTTCTAAATTGAACTTTCTCCTGAAGAAAATTTCAGCAGTAGAAGGCGCTATGGATATATTTTTTATCTTTACTTCTGCATTTGGGGTGTCGCATTTGAAGCTGATGCCAGTTGCTCCATGGCGGTGTTCCACGTTCCTTGCATATCCCAAGTCTATTTCATATATTTGCGGGCCTTTGCCTTTTATTGAAAAATCTTTGCGTTCCACTTTCTGGTGTATGTAATTGCCCACGTTGAAAACCCAATCAGATTTTTCAACATTCTGCTCCAACTCCATTTTTAGCCGATAACGGTCTTTTTTGTTTTTTATCCAATTGCCTCCGAACAATATTCCAGGAATCTCTTTTTTGTCTTTAATATTTCCAAAACCAAAAATGAAGCCTTTTTTTCCGGTTTTAAAAGTTAAGGCTCCATTAGAAATTTTGTATGGGGAATATTTACTGAAACCATATTCCTTTATCCAGTCTTTTGTAAAAACAAGCGGATGACCATATTCATACTGGAAAAAATCCTCTCCATTCCAAACTCTATCTTTGTCCTTTATTTTCTCTGGCCAATCCATAGCCTTGCTTTTCCAGTTGCTAGTTTTAATGTCCAGAATGTTTACTCCATAATTGTTTTTTGCATTCGCGATATCCAAGGCGTTTAGCGCAATTGA
>CAZYVR010000404.1:0-5121 GCA_964651145.1 uncultured Victivallales bacterium
AATCCAAACACCTTCAATTTTCGCCAAATGTCCAAGTTATTTTGAATAGACTCCTAATTTGTTTTTACGAGTGACATTTCATCAAGCAAGGCGTATGAGTCTTTGTCGTTGCGCTGGCTCAAAAACTCTATATAGATGCGTCCTTTGTCTGTGGCTTTCGCTATTTCGAATGGCATCTCGTATTTTGTCCACCCCTCGGCAACTGGCAGATCGCCGTTTTTTAGAATTTTTTGTCTGGAAGCATCGCCCATATTTATTTTTATATGGTCGATTTTATGGCCTTTGGAATAAAAAGCAAGCCGATATTTTCCCTCTTTAAGATTCAATCCCCTGTATGAAACGCTTCCACGTTTCAAGCTCGGCCCCCATGCTGGCTCCTCAAGAATTTCTACCTTGAGAGCCTTTTTCCCAGAGTAAGCATTTTCAGCGCTGGAAAATGTTTTTTTGTTTAATTTAGAATCAAGGGAACTGTTCCAGTCGGACAATCCGTTTTCGCAGTTTCCATTTTTTAGAATATTGCTTTGAAATGCCGGGATTTTAAACAACGGGTAATGTTGGCGATATTTGTAAGATGGCTTGTCGGGATTGACAAACACAGCTTTTGCAAGCTTCTTTTCTCCGTCAAGACGGCAAAGTTCAAAGTTCATTCCTATTATTTTTTTGCTGTCAGGACAAGGGGATATTTCAGACAATGGAATTGATGCGACAAGCGTGTATCCGTCTGCTGTCTTTTCGCTTTTTACTGAGGCCTTGCTGTCATCCAGACGCTTGCCGGAGCCGCAGTCAAGAGCCAGAACAGTTCTGCCTGTGCCTGATGGAGCGGGCGCAAAAATATATTGCTTTATTTTTAAGCCTTTGGTCATTTTGTGATTGTGCTCATCTACGTCAAGGCGATTGAACGGGGCGCAGTCAATAAACACTTCAAGAGCGTCGGAGCTGTACAGATTGTCATCCTTTGCCGGGGATATCTGTGAGTCTTTGACGCTTGCCTTTATCCATAATTTTCCTTCAGCGGTCCAGATGTCAAGCTTGGCGGAGTCCTGGATCTTCAAGCTCAATGGCGCTGCTTTATTGTCAGGCACAGTGAACTCTTTTCCGGCGGCAATTGTTTTAATGACAGCGCCGCCGCCTTCGGCTTGCGAGCCAGCTTTATATTTAAGATTTGCCAGTTTGCGGTCAAATGAAAAACGCTTGTAATCGGACTCCTTGAATATCAAGCGGACAGGCGGCTGCGAATCCTCGAAGTTTACCGTCACAATAGCTTGCGCGCCGGATTTGTTCTGAGCCTCCAGAAATGTTTTGTCTTCAAAAGTTCTTGCGCGCAATTCAATGGGCTGTCCCATCGAAAACTTTGACTTTGCGAAAAACTTTTTAAGTTCCTTGAAAGAGCCTTTCACGAAAACAGGATCAAGTCCGAGAGGAATTTCAGTTTTCCATTCGAGCGGGTTGCCGAAACAGTCATAGACTTTAAGGTTTTCTGTCCCGGCTGGCGGAGCGACGGATGCCCCTTTTGCTTTAAGAGCCCAGAGAACGCCAACGTTGTTTTGTTTTGCTTGATCAGAAAAGATGCCGCACCTGAGTAATTTGTTCCTGTGCTTTACATTCTCCACTGTTGATTTGTCGCTAAGAAAATAAGAGAGGGCGTTCAGTCCGGCGCAAACATCGCCTGGAGTCCTGCTGCTTTTGAAAAGCGAACCTGTTGTGATTGCTGTTACTCCCCGCAGATTGCTGAGCAAGCCCAGCAGGTAATGGCGTTGCGCGTCGCCAGCAGAAAATAAGCTTTGATTGGCTTTGTCTTGCTTGCGTTTGGAGTTTGCAATGTAATACAGTTCCTCCTGCCACAATGGTGTTTCTGGATTCAATATTTTCTGAATGCGTGTCAAAAGATTTGAGTAGCGGAACAATACGCCATTGATATAATCAGAACTGGAGCCGTAAGGGTTGAAGGACGCGCAGTCCAAATACTTTTCGAATCCCAATTCATGCAGGCTTTTTAGCCAGTTTGTCAGATTGTATCCATGGTCGCTGGTGGCGTCCCCGGCTATAAACAATGAATTAGGATTGTCGCGTTTTACAATTTCGTAGGCTGTTTTCTGCAGAGAAAAGTATTCCTTTGCGGGCAGCACCCATTGGGGCTCCACCAGGAGCATCCACTTGGCAATCCGTTTGCCAAACTTGTTGACTATGCCGTTTACATGGACGCGCCAGTATTCATCTTTTACTGTTCGCGCGTCTTTTTTTACTCCAGTTGCCTTTGTGAATTCATCTTTGTAAAACCAGCTTGGCATGGTGCAGACAAGCGCGTTGCCTCTTTTTGATTTTCTGTCGGCGTATATCCACCATCCGCCCAGGCATCCCACCGGCTCAATGTTGTATTTTTCCAGCAGTTTGATTTCTACATCAGGCAGAGACAAAGCCATAGTTTTCTCATGCGGCTGAACTTTTTTTAGGTCAAAAGCATACATGGCATGCCTCAAGCCTGACAAAGAATACACTTTCGCTTCTGAATCAAGCCCCAGTCCATAAGAGAAGACCGATGGCCAATCGTTGGAGGCTACAAGTTGATAACGGCTTCCATGAGTGCGGTAGTGCCCGCCTATTTTTCTTTGAAGCGGAGAAACTTTTTCAGGCATGTGGTGCAATGTTACAAAATCTCCGCCTTCGATGAATAATGGCTGGCCTTTAAACATTGCAAGCGTGTTAAAGCTTCCAAACGGCTCCGCTTTTAACCGACAGATTCCTGAGTACAGAGAGCGTTCGTCTGTTTGCTTGTATTTTGCGTCGCGTTTCAGCTCTACTTCTGCAACCTGACATGTTTCAAGAAAGAAATCTTTTCGGACATGCAAGCGAATCTTTTGAGCATCCTGATTGCCTTGGAGGAGGGCGTTGATTTTTAAATTTACAGTTTCGCCGGACTCATATGCCGGAATCAATTTTTCTGTAATCAACGCTGCTTCATTTGCCGAAGAATTTGCCTCTTTGTCATCTACATATTTCAGTGAAAGATCGTCCAGGCAAAATCCATTCAGAGTGCTCTGGGGAGTCTTTCCATAATGTCGGAACATCATTTTATGGACGAAATTTGCTTTGGCGGCGATCTTGAAAGAGAAAGTTTTCCATTCTTTTTCAGGCTGAAAAGTTTTGCTGACTAATACTGGATACCGCTCTTTCAGCGTGCCGTGCAGTTTTTTGAGATTGCGGCACCTAAAGTCCAATATTATTCGGCGTTCAGGATGGAATTTGCCGTCTTCCGCCGGAATGATTTTTGCTTTGAAAGACAGCTCGACGATTCCGTCTTTTTGCAGAAAACGGGCTCCACAATTCAAGTTGTATTCCGGCAAGCCAATGTAGCCAGGTGTTTCAAGATACTTGTTGCCAGAGCTGTCGGCTTTTGTTGTGGGAAAAAAATTCTGCTCAGGTTTTTTTATAAGCGCTTCAGGATTAAAGTAGCATCTTAAGGAATAGCCGGGAACCGGCTTGCCTATTTCTCCAAGCTCCATGTTGCCGTTGAACACATGCCATTTTTTTCCTTTGGCTATTTCAGATTTATCCTTGAACAGGATATTGTTTTCATTGGCCTGTGCCATTGCGCAGGCCGCTAGAATGCATATTGCGGCTAATGTCTTTTTTATCATATTGCTCCTTGATTCATTTTTACTTGCAAAATAGATATTCCATCTGCTCTTTGTTTTTGTGGACTTTATTTTTTCCGTTCCATATCATTTGGGTTTTTCTGCGCACTTCGCCTTTTATCTGTTTTGCGTCATTTACGCCGATATTGAAACGGATGACTTCGCCGCTGAACAGTTTGTCCAAGCCGATTTCTTTGGCGGGAATTGCAATTTCCATGTCATAGCCCTGTGGTGTCCGCTTGCTTGCTATTTTTATGTTTGCAGACTTTATTTTTTTGCCTCTGCCCGATGGCGCCACTTGGACCCTTGCTGGGTGTCCGTCAATTGACGGAGCGCAAATAAACTGACTGCATGAAGCATTGTAATTTATTCCAAATGGCTCTTTTAGCTCGTCTGTGTTTATGAATATCTCAATGCTGGCAGCTTTGAATAGGGCTTTGTCTTTGGGCTTTGTCACGGGAGAGTCGTCGATGATTTTTGCAAGAATATAAAGGTTGTTTTCGTCCCAGCGCGCGGAGATTTTTGCGGAAAGGTCGTCTTTGCCTGTCCAGGGGAAATCTTTGTTTCCGCCAACGGCCTGTTGCCTTTGGTCTATTGCTATGACGTTTGCCGCGTTCCATTCTCCGGTGGTGATGACTCCGTCGATTTTTATGTTTTCAGGAGCTTTTTCAGCGGCAATGATTTTTATTTTTTCGTCAATAGCTTTCAAATCGTTTGCGGCATTGACCCATGTTATTATTTTCCCGTCAACACTGCCGATCACGGTCACTGGCATTTTGACTTTTGCGATTGGCTTCTTGGAGGAGAGAGGGCCAAATTTTAACGGAGCTTTCCCGTTTGACAGCGTTAAGCCGAGGGGCGTCTTCGTGACTTTTATCTCTCCTGATATTTTTTTGCTGAAAAGGCTTTTTACTATGACTGTCCAGCATGGCTTTGCCCCGTCGTTTGAGAGGATTCCTCGAACTTCAAGCGAGCGCATTCCGCTGATTGACATCTTGCTTAAGGCGCTTAGGAATGCATCTTTGGCTATGCCTTTTCCGGATATATATGCGGGGCTGTTGGATATTTCGAATTTCCTTGGCTTGACAGGGTTGCCCATCATGTCGCAGGCTGTCAGTCCGGGCGCGTTTAATGAGCATTTGCCTATGCTTTCGTCAATTGTCCAAATCACGGCCACATATTCTCCTTTTTCCGGTTTCTCGAACGCGTAGCAACGAATTTTTTCTCCGTGTTTTACCTGTCCCAGAAACTTTGTTTTCTCAAGCTCTCTGCTCATTTCGCAGTACATGGGGAGTATGGCGTTCGGGGCAAATTTAGAGTCGTCAGTCGAGAATGTTGTCCAGCGTGTCATTGCCCCGGTTGTGAAGTCAAAGTACTTTGCTGTGCTGTGAGCTCGATGAACCACCTGGTTTTGCAGGAGATATCCTGCAATCAAGGCGGGAGTCAAGCCTTCTGTCATCTTGTGCGCTCCATACGTGACTTTGCCGCG
>CAZYVR010000405.1:0-5120 GCA_964651145.1 uncultured Victivallales bacterium
GATTATCCCGTAACTGTCAAAGTACTTTCCACGACCATAAACGCCACGATCTTCATTCCAGATTATTTCAACTTTTTCTATATGCCGGGAACTCCATAACGGCTCCAGAAAACGGTTGGCAAAACGGAGCACCAGAAGATTCTGGACCATTTCTTTTCCAAGATAATGGTCAATACGATATATCTGATCTTCCCTGAAACCTCTTCTCAGAGATTCTGTGAGCATGTCGGATGACGACCGGTCGCGCCCGAAAGGTTTTTCTATTACAAGCTTGAACTTCAAAAGCTCTTCTTCACGCATATTTTCCGCGCTGGACAGGCCTGCCGCAATATCGTTAAAAACATTGGAGGGAACAGCTAAATAGAATATATTCTCTACGTTCTTTGCCGTGTTAAACTTGCGCATCAAACGGTAAAGTTGTTCATAGGATTCAACGGAATCATAACGCCCCTGCACATAGTGACATTTCTCTAAAAAAACCTTTGCGTGGTTGGCGCAGGAGTGTTTATCCGATGAATAGCGACAAGCAAGGTTGGACGATATCTTGTGGCGGAAAGCATCAAATGAAAGAGGGCTTCTGGCAAATGCGAAAAAATTTGCATTCACCGGTAGCATTTTCCGGCAGAAAAGCGAAAACAGCGCTGGAAATATCTTGCGCTCAGCCAAATCTCCAGAACCTCCAAATACTATAAAATTTACTTCATTTTCCATACTTTACCTTTTTGTGTTTTTACACTTCGCTAATTAGTTAAATGGGAAAGTAATTTGCTAATTTTTTTTATTTCTTCATCTTATCAGCACATACTAATGTATCTTTTAAACATTTGTGTTTTATCCTATAAAAGACATTGTTGCTTTCCTTGCGAGAGGAAATAAGCCCGGCATTTCTTAAAACAGACAAATGCTTTGAGATCGTAGGCATTTCCACTCCTATCATTTCTGTCAGTTCATTGACGCAATGTTCCTGCTCCAGCAATCTCTCTATTATAAATATCCTGGAAGGATGCGAGAGAGCTTTGAACACTTCAGCTTTTATGAGTAGCCTTTCTAAATTTTCTTTATATGTCATGGAAACCTTCTCTTTATACATTTAACTATATAGCTAAATTGCTAATATGTCAATGCCAAGAAAAAAATGCTTGACTATTTGGCTACATGGTCATATAATCATTAAATAATAAAACAACGCCAAAAGGGAAACAAAATGAATCATGACGCAAGGATAAAATGTGAGATTAAGGCTGATATCATAAAAGCCATGGCTCATTCAACCAGACTTTTTTGATGACTGAACTTTCAGAGAGAAAGCACAGTGTAAATGAGTTGCAGGAAAAGGTAGGCTGCGATGTGTCTACCATATCCAAGCATCTTGCAGTTCTACGAAAAGCTGGAATCGTAACAAATGATAAAGTCGGCACTCAGGTCTTTTATTCACTTAAGCTTCCGTGTATAATGAATTTTATGGATTGCATTGAAACTTTGATTAAAGAAAATGCTGTTGAAAAACTAAGATATTTGTGATTTTTTTTAAAGTTATTTGGCTATTTGCCCAAAAAGGAATTAATTATGAAATTATTAAGACCTATTCTAACGATTGCATTGCTTGCAATTTTCATGGCATGGTCATCGGGTTGCGGGTCGAAAAAGAAAAAAAAAGGGAAAAAAGCCCAAAGTGTTCAAGCAGTGAAAGTAAAGCAAATACTCTTGGTAGAATTAATTGAAACGACCGGCGATATTGTGGCGGTAAATACTGTAACTCTGCGCGCAGCAGTAGAAGGACCGATAAAATACTGTCCCTGGCGAGAAGGAGATGTGATTGAAAAAGCCGGTCAGACAATAATAGAGATTGATCGCCCTTTATATAAGCAGCAACTTGCGGTTGCAAGGGCTGAACTTGAAGTCAAACAAGCAGAATTGCAAGATTTAAAAGCTGGACCCCGAGCGGAAGAAATTGCGGCCGCCAAAGAAACTGTAATTCACCTTGCAAGTTGCACGAAATTTGCAAAAATAGATTCAGACAGAATTAACTTGCTTGCCCAAAAAAATGTGGTTTCTAAGCAAAACCGGGAAAAAACTCATGTTAATTATGTAAGTTGTAAAACTCGACTTGAAAGTGCCAAGGATAAATTGGCAATGCTTGAAGAAGGAACAAAAAAAACAGTCATTGCAATAGCTACGGCAACTGTAAAAAAAGCCAAGGCCAATGTCGCGCTGGCTCAAGCCAAAGTTGATGAATGCACAATCAAGGCTCCTTTTGCCGGGATTATAACTCAAGTGTTTGTGCGCCCTGGAGATTTGACGCATCTTAGTTCCCCAAGAATGCCTTTAGTAAAAATGATGGATCCCAAATCACTTATAGTCCGCGCTGGGCTTCCTGAGAGCTGCGCTGCTCATCTATCAAAAGGAACAAAAGTTACAGTTCGCCTGGATGCTTATCCCGGCAAAAAGTTCAATGCGGAAATTGAAAGGGTTCATGCAAGAATTGAATGGAATTCTCGCACTAGATTAATTGAGGCCCGTATTCTTGATAAGGTTATGTTAATACCGCGCATGTTCGCCAGAATTTCTGTTCAGGGAAGAGTATTTAAAAATGCCATAGTTGTTCCTGATTCAGCGATTATAGCAACCCCCAGAGGAGATTATGTTGTATTTGTGATGAAAAGTGGGAAAGCAGAATTGCGGAAAGTTAAAATAGGTATTGAGAAAGGCAGCAATGTTCAAATTATTGAAGGCGTTAATGGGGGAGACATGGTTGTAACTGCCGGAAATCTCAACCTGAAAAACGGCATGTCTGTAAAAATCGCGAAACCCGGCAAAGAATCTCAAGCGTCTAATATTAAAAGTGATAAGAAATGAAGATCACCACACTATCTTTAAAACGTCCGGCAGCAGTGACTGTTCTAGTTGTCGCAACTTTTTTTACAGGTCTTTTCAGCCTGACACAACTTGATGTTAATTATCTGCCTAATATTTCATATCCCATGGTTAAAATTCACATTTGGTGGCGTGGCGCCACAGCAGATGACATTGAAACTAACGTGGCAGACCCGCTTGAAGAAGTAATAGCAACAGTCGATGGTCTGGACTATTTAGAATCTTCAAGCATTGAGGGGATGTACACACTTTTAATCAATTTCTCATATGATGTGAATGTGGAGGTGGCTTTTCAGGATGTTGTCGCAGCCATGGGGCGTGTCACAAAAAAACTACCGCGTGGAATGGATCCACCAGTCATAATTAAAGCTGACCCCTCACAGCTTCCTGTCATTGAAATAATGATTACCTCTGATGAACATGATCAGGTATGGCTTAGAGAATGGGCGGAAAACTGGCTTATTGACCGTTTGTCCACTGTAAAGGGAACGGCTGGAGCGGAAGTTGTCGGAGGAATGGAAAGAGAAATCCGCATTCACCTTGATCCCACACGGCTTCAGGCTTACAAATTATCCCCTGCTCGGGTTGCAAAGGCGCTGTATGAGGAAAACCGGGAAACTTTTGCCGGACGAGTAACAATAGAACCGCGTGAAATAATAGCGCGCACTATGGGAGAATTTGAAAATCTTAAAGAGATTGAAAATGTTGTTGTTGCTCTGGGGCCTTCCGGGGAGGAAATATATATAAAAGATGTTGCCAAGGTTCAAGATTCGCATGAGGAGATGCGAATACAGACATATTTCGAGGGTAAGCCATGCATAGAATTCAAAGTCCTTAAACAGTATGCTGCAAATGCCGTATTTGTTGCCCAAGGGGTAAAAAACCGCCTGAAAGAACTAAAAAAACAGGGAAGCATTCCAAATGACATTCATTTTGGTTATGTGGAAGATGAAAGCACATACGTCATGGGAGCGATTCACAGTGTTGAGAGCTCCGCATTGTTTGCGGCAATATTGGTAATAATCATAATCTACCTTTTTCTTGGACGCTGGCGGCAAGTTATTGTAATGGTTGTTGCCCTTCCTGTAACTCTGCTTGCTAATTTCGCGTTGATGAAGGGCTTTGGTTTTTCAATAAATGTTTTCTCGCTTGGCGGCCTGGTGGTGGCGCTTGGGGTCATTCTTGACAATTCTATTGTGGTGCTGGAAAATATAACCCGCCTAAAAGCGGAAGGAGTGGCGGAATACGCTGAAAAAGGAACCTCTGAAGTGGGGTCGGCGATTGTAACTTCAACTCTAACTTTCCTGGCGATATTTCTTCCATTTGTTTTTGTGCCCGGCATGTCTGCGATATTATTCAAGGAGCTTGTTCTTGTTGTTGCCAGCGTAGTCCTCGTCTCTCTTTTAGTTGCTGTTACTCTTACTCCATTATTGACAGACCGGCTTCTGAGAAGCGAAAAAGAAGGGGAATTAACAGGTATGGCAAAAAGATTTGACAGTATTATTGAAAGCGGCTTGGAGTTTTACCGTCAAATACTTGCCATTTGTATAAAATTTAAATTGTCTGTTGTTATTATTGCAGTCTTGATGCTTGGAATAGGACTTTTTCTCGCAGCTATAGCTGGAAGCGAGTTTCTTCCCAAGCTGGATGATGGTCGAGTTATGATCAAACTTAAAATGCCTAGCGGATCTTCAGTAGGCGAGGTAAATCGCATACTGGCAAAAATTGAAAATAAAATCAAAAATATGCCAGAGATTGAAAGCATCTTCAGGCTTTCAGGCGGCCGGGTTTTTGGACTTTACACACTTGAAGTGGGAAATGAAGGCAACTTGAATATACAGCTTGTACCCAGAGGGGGACGCAAAATATCCACAGGGAAATTTATTAAGAAAATCAGGCCGATAATGGCAAAAATTCAGGCGAATGAACCTGGAGCTAAGATTCCTGTTAAAGCAAGAAAAATCAAAGGTTTACGAAAAGTGGGAGAACAGGATGTGGAAGTCAACATCAAAGGAAGCGACGCGGTGTTGCTTTATGAATTCGCTGAAAGATTAGCCGCAAAAATGAATAAGACTCCCGGTCTTTCCGGAGTGAATATTTCAATGGACATGACCAAACCCGAATACCGTATTCATATTGACAGGGCAAGAGCATCGGCAATGGGAATCTCGGTAAATGAAATAGCAAACACAATGCGTACCCTTGTTCAGGGAAAAGTTGGCACACTCTTTCGCGAAGGCGCGGAG
>CAZYVR010000406.1:0-5106 GCA_964651145.1 uncultured Victivallales bacterium
TGTAATGGCTTGCGCCCTTGTCGATGGCCCAGCGCTTCATTGCGTTGGCTATGTCCTCTGCGTATTTAGGACTCAGCGGCTCGGCTTTCTGGATTGTGGCGAGGAAATTTTTATAAACATCCTTGGAGAGAAAATTTTTCATTGTTTTCAGGTTGAAAACTTCCTCTCCGTAGATTTCAGTGATGGGTATTTCTGCGCCAATTCCTTTGTTTTCGGTTTTGCGCGCGGCTATTCCGGCAATTGCGTTCTTCCTGAGTGAAGACATGTCGGCTTCCTTTTTTTGGTTTATAATCCAATGTAAATATTATATTCTCAAGTTATACTATTCTATAACATACACTCAGATTTGCAAACTCAGCCATGGGGAATTGTTCAATTAAGCCGCAGGCTGCGCGCGCTTTGCTTTGATAGCTTTAATTATTTTACATATTGTCAGAGCCGCCATTGCGCACATCAAGGGGAGGGCGGGCAAGTGATAGCGCGGCATGCATATCGGACCCGGAAGAAGGATGTAGTATTCTATAAAAGCCAGAAAAAAGAAGAACATGAACCAGCTTCTTTGCAACAGCCAGGCAAAAAGCTGTATGGCGAATCCAGCATAGGTGATTCCAACTATTGCCAGCAATGGAGCCAGAAAAGCCAGAAGCCAGAGCTTGTCCCCAAAGTAATGCCTGACGGCTGCCAATATGCCTTCGCGATTGAGGACGTCAAAGGTTCCTCGGCCTGATTGGGTCATGCCTGTCAATTCAAGAAAGGACGGGGCGTCCGGAGCCAGAATCATCGGATTAAAGTGCAGTTTTGCGTATTGGATCGGGTGAGTTGATATTATTTCTTTAGCTTTTTTTAGTTTGTGCTTCACTAGGCTGTTTTCATCCGGAAAGCTTGCCGGGCTTTCTAATATTTCCTGTGCTGTTTCCGTTATCATGCGCTGGCGTATGTCTTCTGGCGAGCTGTTGCTTGCCCGGGCTTTAAGAACCGCGCAATTGTGATATAGCAAAGTGTCGCCGATATTAGTGTCTATCCTGAACCCAGCTCCAGCCAGGCTGTTTCTGAGCATCCATGGGCAAAGTATCGCCGCAAATATGGCAACTGACGCCATGGCATGGGCGAGGCGTTTTTTCAGAGGTTCTTTGATTATAATCATAATCAGGAATATGCAAGGCACAATCCAGAGAGATCCAATCGGGCGGATGAGAGATGCCAGGGCCGCCAGAGCCACAGCGATGCAAAGGTACAGTATTCGTCTTCCATTAATGAAGTATCTTGTGAAAAAATACAGCTGCAATGCCGCAGTCAAGCAGAATATTGAGTCAGAAAGCAGCATTGGCGCGGCGGCTATTGCAGTGATGTTCAGCGCAAAAAGGACTGCCGCTATTACTCCGACAGCGAAGCCTCCCAGAAGTTTTCCTGTATAAAAGACTGGCAGGCATATCAAGGAGCTTATAAGGCAAAGAATAATCACCGCAACTTTCAGGTTGTGCGCGGACACAGTCAGGATAGCGGCAAGCGCCACGGAAAATCCAGGCGGCCTTAAAGTCGCGGGCTTTTCTGAATTTGGGGCAGTTTCGTATTTTCCAGTTTCAGCCAGAGCGATGGCTGGGTTTAAATATGAACCCGTATCGGGCCTCGAAAATGTTTGTTCGGGAGTTTGAATGCCTGGAATGGCTATCATCAGTCGCATCAAAAAGCAGAATGCCAGAAGCGCATAAATAGCTGTTTTCTGTTTTTTGCGAATTTTAAAGCGGACAATTTCTTCCGGCAAGTCAGCGAGTTTTTGTTTTTCCTTGGCAATGGGCTTGAGGCGCCAGATCAGGGCGGTCCAGAGAGCTTTTACTCCGTCTTTCCAGTTTATTTTTTTGCCTTCTTCCATTTTTCGGGGCGCATAGCTGATTCCGGTTTCCTTTATTTTATAGCCCAGCCTCAGAAGTTTTGCCGTTATCTCAGGCTCCCATTCGAAGCCGTCGCCTTTGAAGAGTAGAGTTCTGATCAGCAGTCCGTCAAAGGTTTTGTAGCAAGTCGGCTCGTCTGTCAATTCCGAGCCGAAAAGCAGGTTCATCCAGTTAGTGACCATAAGTCCGCCCATAAAAAATGTGGCATATGAATATGATCGGTGTTTCTTGGCAAGCTCTCGAGAGCCGTAGACTACTTTGGCTTCTCCATTCAATATTGGCTCAATGCATTGCCGGTAATCGTTGGGGTCGTATTCCAGGTCGCCGTCCTGAATTATCACCACATCCCCGGTGGAATTTTCTATGCCTTTTCGAACTGCGGAGCCTTTGCCTCCGTTTTCTTTATGCAGCAGTTTTGCGCTTCTGCCCGGAGCGTTTGGATTTTGCTCGAGCCAGCGTTCTATTATTTTGCAGGATGCGTCCGTTGAGCCGTCGTTGACTATAATAATTTCCTTATTCACTGGCAATTCGACTGTTTTTGTCCGGTCAAGCAAACTGGCAATGGTATTCGCCTCGTTGTAGACAGGAACAATTATTGAAAGAGTTTTTTTATAGTCGTTCATATTTTGCGGCATTTTTCTTTTTTTAAGTAATCTAAGCTTGCTAGGCTTATAAATCAATATTTTATCGCTGGAGCGTTAGATATTGCGAGGCAAGGCTATAGTTCCAAAGTCTATATTGAGGACAAACAGAAGAACTTGATTCCTCCACTGGTATTTTTTTCTATTTTTGACATTTCTTCAAAGGTGAACGGACATAAATCGCTGGCCAGAACATAGCTTTTAAGCGGAAAGTTTTTATCCATTACTCCGGGTGTCAGGAACATGTTTAACATAAACCAGTTTCCAGTTTCCTTGAAAAATCGGTTATAATTTATTGCAGTTCTCATTTTTGTCGGTTGAATTGACGCTATAACGATATTGGATTCACGCAGGTTGTTCGGGCTTGCTTTTTTCAGCTTGTATGTTTTAAATGAAACGTTGCCGATTTTGCATTCGGGCATTTTCTTGTTGGTTCTGATCTTTAGCGTCTTTATATTATAGTCTAATATAGAGAGCCCTGTAATGCCCTCTGGCATATTGATCGTAACAAACAAACTTTCAATTCTGGGTGTTTTTTTTATATTGTCTATTTTCGCTTGGGGATAATTGTTGTGCAGTATAGGGTAAGTTGTCGGCGCAGAGTAGCATATGTAAGCTTCGCGCGGGAAAGATCTTTTGATTGTTCCGTACATGATTTTCCAGTCAATGGGAGTCCATTCCGCCACCTCCTTCGGCGCTCGATATAATGAGCCCATCGCCATGACAACAGCCAGGGCGATTGGAATATATTTCAATGCGCGTTGTTTTCTTATTGCGTTGCGGAAAGCAATAAGGCCGCCGCTGGCGGCTACGCAGGCAAACGGGATCAAAGGGAGGTAAACCCGAGGCGGGCCGAAGCGCGTGAGCGGCGCGAGCGCAAACGGGAAAAGAATTAATATGAGAAAAGCCGCCAGATATTTATGTGTTTTTTTTCTGGCGAGAAAGGCGAACGGCGCTATTAACAGAGGCAGCCAGACAAGACGATTGAGTATGTGTGAAATTGTTGACAAGAAATGCGCAGCTGATTCGGGCGTTGTCCCGAAATTGTTTTTGCCTGCGGTGAATTTAGAGTAATTCAAGCCATACCACAGCATGCAGAATATAGCCAATGCGCAATATGAAATGACAATGCCCATGTTGTTTCTCAAAAAATGCCTTGCGCGTTCGGATAATCGGCCTTGCTGCGTTTGGGATATTTTCCAGAAGACATGCAATCCGGCGAGCGGAACTATGAAGAGAACAGAAGGCGACAAGGTAAGCATTGCCGCAACGCCAGTCAGCGGCAAGGCTATGATAGCTGTTATTCTTTCAAATGCCTTGCTGTTTTTATTTTCAGTCAGCAGGATGCAGAGAAGAAATGCAGCGACAAAAAAGGATTGCATTTCGTACCCCCGTGAAGTCTGCGAAAAGTGTATAAGGGCTCCATTTGCCGCGCAGAAAACAGCCGCCAATATTGCGGCTGTGCGCGATTTGAAAAGTTGGAAAGCTATGCAGTTGATCACCGCAATCAGGCTTGCTCCAAAAACAAATGGAAAGAAGCGGAAGGCAAAAGCGTTTGCACCCATAATTCCCATAGATATTTTGACGGCAAGGCTGTGCAGAGGGTGATTGTTGGGAGTGCCCAGGTCTGTGAATATTTTATGGACGCTTTGAGATGCGTAATGGAAAAAAGTCCATATTTCGTCATACTCAAGGCCGCGGCTTGCAAGATTGGATCCCCTCAAATATATGCCGGCAGCCAAAGCAAGGGCTATTGCAAGGTAATATATTGCGCTTTTATATTTATTCGTCATTTCCCAATTAACTTTAAACGGTTTGTTCTTTGCATTCTTGCTTGAAATGTGTTTACTTATAAAGCAACAATGGAACTTCTTCAATGAAAATATTTCAAATTATAACGGAACTTAGACCAGCCGGGGCCGAGAGGGTTGTCGCCGATTTGTGCGTCAGGCTGAAGAAGGAGTCGCATGAGGCAATAGTGATCTCGCTGGCTCCGTTGCCGGAGCAATCGGTGATTGTTGACGAATTGCGCGCGGCCGACATTAAGGTTCTCAGCTTGAATCTTAGTCCAGGAGCTTTTTTAAAGGCTTTCCGGCTGGGGATTCTCATTGATGAATTTCAGCCGGATATTGTTCATTCCCATTTGTTTCATGCCAATTTTATAGCAAGACTGTGTTGCCGAGGCAGAAAATCCAAACTTGTAAACACAGTCCACATTGCGGAGAGAAGAAAAGGCAAATGGTGGCATTTTTTGCTCGACAGGATAACTTTTCGGTTTTGCGCCGTTCAGACAAGCGTGTCAAAGGCTGTCCGCAGATTTCACACGGCAAAAATAGGCGTTCCCCAAGAGTCATCTCCGCTTATATACAATGGCGTTGTTGCGCCTGAATCTCTTGATTCTAAAGCAATTGCTGACTTGAAGTCCGGGTGGGACATGACGCGCTGCTCTAAAATCATTGGCTCGGTGGGGCGACTCGATTGGCAGAAGGGATATGATGCCCTTTTGGACATGTTGCCGGAAATATCCGCCATTGTCCCCGTCGGTTAAACTTGGGGCCTTGTCATATTGGGGGAAG
>CAZYVR010000407.1:0-5091 GCA_964651145.1 uncultured Victivallales bacterium
AGGTGGTACATTCTGATTCGACCAGCCCTGGTACATTTTAACCGACCGCTGACAGCGCCGTCAAAAGTCCTGAAAAATAAAAACCCCGACGGAGTCGAAATAAAAACCGGACTTTGTCCGGACGCCATCCAGCGGCAGAATAGCTGGTCGATAAAGCCGGTGGCAAAGCCACTTTTAAACCCACTTCGTGGGGGCGACAGCACGCATGGCGCATTGAACGTCTGCTGCTTGTTGGGATGCGAAGCGACAACAAGTTTTATTTCGTTACAGCGCCAGCTCCAGGGACTTTGGGCGGAGCCATCGAACTCGAGACGTTTTAAAAGTTTTTCAATTGCTTGGCAAACTTAAATAAAAATTTACGTCTATGACATCTATGTGTTATATGATAACAGACATCATTTTTCCAATTACGTCTTCGTCTTGGCATATTATCAGAAAATTAGAATAGTCACAAAATAAATCATAAAAGCGTTAAAGTTAAATAAACGCCTTTAAAAGTGGACTCTAAGCAAGTTTTTGACCTTTTTTGAAATTAGTAATTCATTCCTAATAAAAGCTTAGTGACTTAAACACAAGTGGCTGCCCTCAATTGTTTTTTTTCGAAATTACGATGCTGAGCATTAAAAACATCAAGCATTATTACCTGATTTTTATTAGCATCTACCTTTAAGTCGCTTATTTACTCCTTGGTGGGCTTTGGTGGGGAGGATGATTTGGGTTCGGCTCCTGTTTTGGGTTGAGGGATAACCCATTGAAACTGACTAATCGAGCCATGGGCTGTTACTGTGCAATATTGCTTTTTTAGTAAATCAAAAGCAATAATTTTGTGAGTTGTGATTTTAGTATATCTTTGAGTTTTAGTGTTAATAATATATTCATGGACAAGAAATCTCCTGTCATTGCTGACAACTGGAGTTATTAAATAGTCATATTGATTCGGCAACATCACAGGGGGAGTAAACACCAATTCTTTTACTCTTGTCTCGGGGTGTATACGCCATAGATCTTTTTCTTTACGAATATAGTAAATATACCCATCCGCTCCCCAAACAGCCCTAATTCCATAACACATTTCTTTAGGTTTGTTATCTTTGCCTATCATTATAAAATAATCAGTTTCTTTGTTATAGAAAAGCCTTGAAGACAATAACCAGCCAAATTTAGGAGAATAATCAAGAAATTTGTACCACTCCAGTCTTCTTTGGGTAATAGCTTTTGTATTGTAATCAATAGGAATTAGCTTGGGCTCTGGAGTGAAGTATACTGATCTGCATTTTGCTCGCCGTCCTCGACTTCCATAGGTGTTGCATTCAGCTTTCATGCTTGCTATTTGGCGAGGTCCTGAATAACTTAATGGAGTAACATAGAAGTCTTTGAGTGCTTTTTTTTCATCCCATCGTATTAAAATATTTTTGTTATTTGTTTTAGTAATGTCAAACCAAAGAGAATCATTAGATGTAGCAAGAAATGAATCAAAGCTGTACTCATTTCTGGAAAAGCCAAATTCATCAAGAGATAAAACTCTGTTTAAAGTTAGCGTTTGTCCTGAGAATTCATATATTAAGAATTTTGTGCCAATATAAAATTTAGAATTGTCTGGTTTTACAGCAATTGGCGTTGTATAAGTTGGAGAAATAGACGCAATCTTTGAGAAGTTATGATCAGTTAACACATTAAAACAGGCCATTATTTTTTCTTCACTGGAATTTTCATTGACCATTTCCCCGCTTCCTGCCGCAAGAAGAATTGCTTCTGCATGGAGATTGTTTACTTTTTTAAATTCTGCATCTCTATATAGAAAAGTTTGAAGAGCTAAAAAAATCCCTAAAGAAATTAGAATAACGAAAAGAAAACTTATTAGATAGAATATTTTTTTATTCATATTTAAATACCTGTTGTAGTCCTGAGATCATATATATCCCAACGCCTTTCTTTTGTGTTTGGCCAATAGAACTCTTTTTCTTCAGTTTTTATCTTACGTCGTGTAACATAAGATTTACCGTGAGGCAACCATTTATATTTTCCAGTGCTAGGGTCACACTTGCATTTTCTTACATGCACTCTATACGTTCCATAAACATCTCGACTTTGCTGTGCTTTCTGACTTCTCATTGAAGCCAATTTTTGTTTAGATGTCATTCCAATTTGACTATATTTAATCGGGGTCAGCCACCTTGTTTTGTGTCGCTATGTCCTTGTTATAAGTAATTTGCCAGTTTTTAAAACACAGTAATAAGTTGCTTGCAAGTCACTTTTGGGACGGAGCCGCCAAAAGTCCTGGGAGCTGTCGCTGCAACGAAATAAAGCTTGTTGTCGCTTCGCGCCCCAACAAGCCGCAGGCTTTTAACGCGCCATGCGCGCTGTCGCGCAATCTTTTATATGCCAACAGCTTTCGGCTTTGCCGACCAGCGGTTCCGCCGCTGGATGGCGTCCGGACAAAGTCCGGTTTTTATTCGACTGCGTCGAGCTTTTTTATTGTAATTAGCCTTACTCAAGTATGATTACGTCAGGAGTGACGAGCTTGGTTTTTTTCTCGTCTTCGTCAGTTTTTTTGTCAACTTGAGCTCTCGAATCCGTTTTTTGGTCAATTTTCAGGACTTTAGGTGTGTCCAGTTTTACATTTTTTTCGTTTTTGTCAGTTTTTTGATTTACTCGAATCCTTGAATTCATTTTTGGGTTGATTTTTAGGACTTTAGGTGTGTCCAGCTTTACATTTTTTTCGTCTTTGTCAGTTTTCTTGTCGACTTGAGCTCTTGAATCCGTTTTTTGGTCAATTTTCAGGACTTTAGGTGTGTCCAGCTTTACATTTTTTTCGTTTTTGTCGGTTTTTTTATTGACTTCAGTTCTGGAGTAGCTTTTTAGTTTTATCTTTTTTACATCAGGCGTAATCAGCTTTACATTGTTTTTGTCTTCAATTGTTTTTTTGTTAACTTCGGCTCTTGAATCCGTTTTTTGTTCGATTTTCTGAACTTTAGGAGTAATCAGATCGCATTTGGGAGCTCCTGCGTCGTCAGCGCTTATGATTGATGTTGAAAGAAGAATAGCCGCGGCCCATATTATTTTTTTATTGATCATTGCATTTTCTCCTGATTCTTTTGGGTTTTAAATTTAGCATTTCTGACTTATTATTCTATAATATCGATGCTATTGTAAGAAATCAAAGTCAAATAGATTTGTTTTAATTAAAACTTAACATATTGCAGGGGAGAGCGGATATTATGAACCGGCTATTTAAAATTTTTACATCGATAACAACCGCCGCATTTGCGGCTATGATAATTCAGGGATGTGCTGGCACGCCCCAAAAAATTGAGGATATTAATTCAGTCTGCGTGGGCGTTGTTCTGCCGCTTTCAGGCGAATTTGAGGTGTTTGGGAAAGAAATTCTTCAAGGCATTGAGTTATATATGGAAAAGGCTAACTCCGCTGGCGGTGTTAACGGCAAAAAAATTGTCTTGTGCGCGATGGACAATAAAAGTCGTCCAGAGAACTCGGTTGAAGCTTATTTTGATCTTGTCAAAAAGAAAAAAACGCCGATTGTGATAGGAGCTTATTCGACCACTAATACTTTTGCCATCAAGGGAGAGGTTGCGCATTTGCGAGTTCCTTTAATTACTCCCGGCGCCACAAATGACTTGATAACTGAAAGAAACGCCTACGTATTCAGAAGCTGTTTCAGCGATTCGTTTCAGGGAAAGAGTCTGGGGCGTTTTGCGTATAAAAAGAAGGGTCTTCGGAAAATTGCCGTAATGCTTGATCTGGATGAAAACGGCGATTACAGCAAAGGTCTTGCCCGGGCATTCATTGCGGAATTTGAGAAAGCCGGGGGGAAGATTGTCGCAGAAATAGGCTATCACTGTGATAAGACAGATTATGTTCCACTTCTTAAAAAAGCAGCAAAAGCCGATGCTGAAGCCATATTTCTGCCGGGATATCCTAAGCAGGTTGAACTAATGGTTGCGCAGGCTCCAGGCGCTGGATTTGCCGGACGGCTGTTTGGAGGCGATGGATGGGATGTGCCGGAGGCATTGACAAAGGCTGACGCAAATATAAAAGGCTGTTATTTTTCCGCAATGTTTTACCCGGATTTGAAGTGTCCGCTGATAAAAGCTTTTGTTGATGCTTTTAAGAAAAAAACAGGGCGCATGCCAAGCTCCTGCGCCGCGCAGGGATACGACACGGCCGGGCTTGTGGCAAAAGCCCTTGAGGCTGGCTCTACTCCCGAAGCCATCAGAAAGGCTCTTTTGAAAATTCGTGGCTTTAAGGGAGTCACTGGCAAAATAACGATGACCAAAGACGGCAATGCCGTCAAGGATGTTTATATAAAAGAAGTGTATAAAGCAAAAGACGGCAGATTGAAAGAAAAGCTGTTGGATGTGATTTATCCTTAAAATGTCTGGAGTTTTTAAATGACTTATAAAGTAAAGAAAAGTGAGATTCAGCCTGACATTGCTTCAGGCTGGGATAGCGCTGATTGGGCAAATGTTGAGCATGTTGAGGCCGCTTCTTTTCGGCCTGAAAGCAGCAAGCACCGTCCTGTTGTTCGCGTCAAACTGCAATACGACAACAGTGGCGTTTACGGCCTTTTTAAGGTTGAGGATAAATATGTCCGTTCTGTAAGAACTGATTTTCAATCTTCCGTGTGCAAAGACAGTTGCGTTGAATTTTTCTTTAAGCCGCACAAAGGCGCAGGCTATTTCAATTTGGAGTGCAATTGTGGCGGGACTTGCTTGTGCATGTATGTAGAAGACCATAGCCGTACGGAAAACGGTTTTGCAAAGTATGAAAAGCTTTCGGAAGAGGATGGGCGCAATATACGCATATGGCATTCAATGCCGGAAGTGGTTGAGCCTGAGATAACTGAGGATGTCGAGTGGGCTTTGGGCTTTTATTTCCCGTTTTCTCTTGTTGCGAAATACGCCGGCAATCTTGGGGACGCCATGGTTGGAAAACAGTGGAAGGCCAATTTTTATAAATGCGCCGATGAAACATCACATCCTCATTGGGCATCATGGATGCCTGTAAGCGAGCTGAACTTTCGCCTCTTCTGCGCTTTGTTCCGAGGAATCATAGCTTTCTCTGCGTCTTTAT
>CAZYVR010000408.1:0-5081 GCA_964651145.1 uncultured Victivallales bacterium
ATGACATAGTCCACAGCGTAGGCTACTCTGAGAGAGGCGACGTGCCAATAGAAACAATGGTCAGCGCGCAATGGTTCGTCAAAATGGGCGAACTCGCCAAGCCCGCCATTGAAGCGGTAAAAAACGAGGAAATAAAATTCTATCCGCCGCGCTGGAGCAAAACATATTTCCATTGGATGGACAACATAAAAGACTGGTGCATAAGCCGTCAGATATGGTGGGGACATCGCATTCCCGCATGGCACAACGAAAAGACCGGCAAAATTTTTGTGGGTATGGAAGAGCCCGAAGAAGGCGGCCCATGGCGTCAGGAAGAAGACGTTCTGGACACATGGTTCAGCTCATGGCTTTGGCCTTTTTCCATAATGGGATGGCCCGAAGAGACAGAAGAACAAAAATATTTTTATCCCACAAGCGATTTGGTGACAGGGCCGGATATCATCTTTTTCTGGGTTGCCAGAATGATTATGGCCGGATACGAATTCAAAGGCAAATTGCCTTTTAAAAACGTATATTTCACAAGCATAATTCGCGATGATACAGGCCGCAAGCTGAGCAAATCCCTCGGCAACTCACCCGACCCCTTGGACGTTATCGCAAAATACGGCGCAGACGCGCTGCGCTTCTCCATCATATATATTGCTCCGGTTGGTCAGGACATTCGTTACAGTAACGAAAAATGTGAAATTGGCAGAAACTTTGCAAATAAACTATGGAACGCATGCCGCTTCAGAAAAATGCAAGGCGAAACGACAGACTCTTTTAGAGACCTGAGTGGCTTTGATCTGAAGAAATTGACTCCCGATGAAAAATGGATCGTTTCCTGGATAAACGAAACAGTGCTGGTCGTAAATAAGGCTTTGGAAGATTTCCAGTTCCACCTTGCCACGCATGAGCTTTACGAGCTTGTGTGGAGTTCTTTCTGTGACTGGTTTATCGAATCGTCAAAAGTCAGGCTTGCCATGGGAGGCGAGGAGAAACAGCAAGCTTTGGCTGTGCTTGACTTTGCGCTCTTCAAAATCTTGCGACTGCTTCATCCGTTCATGCCATTTGTGACAGAAGAGCTCGTTCATCAAATGGGCTTCCTTAAAGAAGATGAAAGCATCATGAATGAGCCATATCCAGAGGCATTGACGGTCAAAGGGATTCCATCCATAATGGAAACGTACCCCGACATCCTCGACTTGGTCGAAAACAAATTTCAGCTTGTTAGGGCCGGACGCAATCTGCGCTCATCCTATGACATTCCGCCCGCCCGAAAGCTTAAGTATTATATCAAAGCCGTAGACGAAACTAACTGCGCTTTTATAATGTCTGACATAGAGTCTGTAAAAAAACTGCTAAATGCTGAAGAGGTGACTGTTAGCCTTGAAAATTATGCGCATGAAACAGACGGGCATGCTCCGTCGATGTTGATAAATGCAGGCATGATTTATTTGCCGCTTGATGGCGTAATTGACGTTAAAGCCGAGCTGGCAAAGCTCGAAAAGCAAAAAAAAGAATTCTCAGGCTGGATAGCTACATCGCAGATGAAACTTACAAATGAAAAGTTCCTTTCCAAGGCTCCTTCCAAAGTGATTGAAGAAGCAAACGCGCATCTGGAAGAAATGCGCGGAAAACTTGTTCGCGTAGAGGAAGTTATTGCAACATTGAAATAATTCTATCCGCCGCAGTTGAATTGCTCAATATGAAGCAAAGCTGCAGCGGATAGGGTTGTCAATTCGCGGTGGCGAAGCCACTTTTAAACCCACTTCGTGGGTGCGACAAAGCGCAAGGCGCATTGAAAGCCTGCGGCTTGTTGGGGCGCGAAGCGACAACAAGCTTTATTTCGTTGCCGCGAAGCGACAACAAGCTTTATTTCGTTGCCGCGACAGCTTTTCTATTTTTGGCGGCTTTGTCACATTCGTTTTTTTTATCTTATTTTCAAAAAGACTTTGTAAATATTCTTTACAAAGTTGCCATTTGGCATTATATTTTTTAACTTAACAAATTCGAAAAATGCGCGGTTAAGAACTATTGTATCTGCTCTGGGTGCGATTAGTAACAAAATGACTATGCCAACCGTGCAATAAAAACAAAGAGGAAAAATAGAAATGGAGAAGAAAGCAGACATCGGTCTTGTAGGTCTTGCCGTAATGGGTGAAAATCTGGTGCTGAATATGGAAAGCAAAGGCTTTTGCGTGGCGGTGTTCAACCGCACAGTTGAAAAGGTCGACAGCTTCATGGACGGACGCGGAAAAGACAAAAATATAATTCCCTGCCACACAATCGAAGAACTCTGTGCAAATCTTGAAAGACCACGCAAAATAATGCTGATGGTCAAGGCTGGTCAGCCAGTGGACGCGTTTATTGACACGGTTGCTCCGTATCTGGAAAAAGGCGACATAATCATAGACGGCGGCAACAGCCATTATCCCGACACAATCCGCAGGACTAAATATCTTGAAGAAAAAGGGCTCCTCTACATCGGCACCGGCGTTTCCGGCGGCGAAGAAGGCGCGCTCAAAGGCCCATCCATCATGCCCGGCGGCTCCCCGGACGCTTGGAATCATGTAAAGCCAATCTTTCAGTCTATATCCGCAAAAGTATCCGATGGCAGCCCATGCTGCGAATGGGTAGGAAATGACGGAGCTGGGCATTATGTAAAAATGGTGCACAACGGCATTGAGTACGGGGATATGCAGATGATCTGCGAAGCCTACTCCCTTATGAAAAACATCCTCGGCATGTCCGCAATCGAAATGCATGAAGTATTCGCCGAATGGAACAAAGGCGAACTCGACAGCTATCTTATAGAAATCACAACAGAGATTCTTGAGAAAATAGATCCTGAAACCGGCAAGCCAGTAGTTGACATCATTCTTGACACAGCCGGCCAAAAAGGCACAGGCAAATGGACAAGCCAAAGCGCTCTGGATCTCGGAGTATGCGCGCCAACTATAGCTGAAGCCGTTTTCGCGCGTTGCGCTTCCGCCATTAAGGAAGAGCGCGTCGCCGCCAGCAAAGAGCTGAAAGGCCCGGAAGGAATATTTGAAGGCGACAAGAAAGCATTTATCGAAGACATCCGCAAGGCCCTTTACGCATCAAAAATCTGTTCTTATGCCCAAGGCTTCCAGTTGTTGAAAGCCGCTGCGGCCGATTATGGCTGGAGCCTTAAATACGGCGAGATTGCATTGATGTGGCGCGGTGGATGCATTATTCGGGCAAAATTTCTTGGCGACATCAAAGAGGCATTCGACAAGAATCCAAAACTCGCGAATCTGCTTCTTGATCCGTTCTTCAAGAACATCATCACAGAATGTCAGGCGTCATGGCGCAAAGTTATCGCCACAGCAGTGACTCTCGGAATTCCAGTTCCGGCATTTGCCAGCTCGCTTTCCTATTATGACTCATACCGTTCAGAGCAACTGCCCGCGAATCTATTGCAGGGACAAAGGGATTATTTTGGAGCTCACACATATGAAAGGACAGACAAGCCACGCGGGGAATTTTTCCACACAACATGGACAGAATCCGGCGGCTCAACCACATCGTCGACCTACAACGCTTAATTAACGGCGTTGCATAGCACAGAGCTTGAACTTGACGGACTGGCGAACTGATGTTCGCCAGAACATAACAACAATAAGGAACAGTTTATGAAAAAGACATTTGCCGCGTTCGGTTTGCTGTCGCTGACAACTTTTTTTATCTCTGGCTGCCTGATTTTTGAAGACCCTGACAAAGAGAAATCTATGCCTTCGGACATGTCGGTGGCAGAGATCAGCGAAAGAATGGAAAAGGCAAGCGACCCGAATGATTGCTATAGAAAAAGCAAGTCATATATTCTCAAACAAGAGATGAAAACGACTGCTGGCGGCAAAGAAGTCACTTATATTGTTGAAGTCAAGTTCAAGCTCCCCAATTTTCTCAGAACCACTACGCTCCTAAACAATAAACCCATTTTTGCCGTGTTGTTTGACGGCACGCACGCTTGGAATATTGACGTTCCAACCGGCAAAAGCGCTCCTGTCAAGGGCAAGGGACTGGAACTGGTCAAAACCTTTTCGGCTATTGGACACCCGGCAAACACTTTGACAAGCGTGTTTCCCGAAATAGAAGTCTCGGAAGTAAAGGACGGAACCAAAGAATACTACAAGCTGGTCTGCCAGGCAAAATACAAGGATATAGATCCATACATTATGTACGTGGGAAAAAATAACTTTCTCACCAAAAAGCTCGTGACTACCATGTACGCAAGAGGAACCACATATAAATACGTGTCATTAATAGATCGCTACTCAATATACAAAGGCGTAATGATGGCATCAGAATCCACTGTTTTTGTAAATAACGACAAGCAATTGTTCCACACAATCGACTTTCAGTTGAACGTTGACATTCCAGACTCTGATTTTGAATTGCCCGTTCCATGGTACAATCAGAAATATAATTCGCCTCTGAAAGGCGCAGAGAAAAAATAGAGCAATGGGAATTGAATTTTTCCTCAATTTAATGCAATTATAGACGGAGCTGGCGTTGAGCCAGTGAAGCTACCGATAATGTCCCCTAATTTGAATGCCTATTCGGAGCCCTGGGGCAGGTCTATAAAAGAGATATTTTATTCCCTTTGGAAGAAAGATCTCTGCGCGGGATTGTTGCTTCTTATGTAGAGCATTTTCATGAAGAACGAAACCATCAGGGATTGGACAACACTATTCCTTTTCCGGCGGATCACGTTGGCTCTCAATTTGGAAATATTAAAAAAGAAAACGCATGAGCGGACTTCTCAAATATTATTATAGAGATGTCGCATAAGCTTGATTAAGTGTTTTCTTATGGTCAACAACTGTGTCGCTGCTATCAATTTGAAAGATGTAAAAGGCATTATTATATTGCTGCTACATGACAATCAAAGTGAATCGTCAAAGTATAAGATATTGTCGTCCCAATAAATAGAAACCTAGGAATAGTATGTAAAGTGAGCCAATATGTGTCAATAGGCATTGGATGGCACCGCCAAAAGTCCAATGCACGGGCGCGGAGGCAACATTTGCCTGTTTTAGCTTCGCTTTAAAACAGCCAGCAGCTCTGACATCAGG
>CAZYVR010000409.1:0-5059 GCA_964651145.1 uncultured Victivallales bacterium
CGGCCGAAGCACTGGGCGGCTTGAGGAATCGCGCCGCCGTTTCCGCGCTGATCGAGCGGCTTCAGGATCCCGACCAGGCGATGGGCAGGAAAGTTTCCTTGGCTATTGAAAAGATAACGGGGAAGAAATTAATAAAATATAAGCATAGCTCTCTTACTAGCCCTCAGCAAAACGCTATTTATATTGGCGAAGCTGCGCGGCAAAAAGGCTTGATTGACGCAGCTGATATTAAAAAAATCAAATTAGATGGTTACCTGGTGACGGTTAAAGATAAAAATGCTGGAATTTGGGGGCCTATTTCAGCTGGGGTATTGTTTGGGGCTTATGGTTTATTGTCAGAGGCAGGGGTTAAAATTTATGGAGAAGATTGTGAAATTTTGCCTGAAAAGTTCATTTTGCCTTCAAAATTGAACAAAATAGCAAACCCTGCCTTTGAAATGCGTTATATGGAAGCCGGCTTTTGGCGTTGGAATAAATATTACCGCGGAGTTAACGCTGCGCGCTTAGGATTTTCGGCTCAGTTTGAAAAAGGACAATTGGGCGAATTATTTTCCGGGCAATGGGTTGATTCTAAGGTTAGATTTAGTGGAAATGGGCATACAACTAAATTTATGATCCCAAAATATAAGTATTGGAAATCTAATCCAGAGTACTTTGCTCATGATAAAGATAGCAAATTGATCATCACCCCTGGCTTGCCTCATATTTGCATGACCAATGCAAATGTCAAACGTATTTGTAAAGAAGCAGTCCTAGAATGGATTAAAATTTTTCCATGCAGCACTTTTTTCTTTGTTGGTCAAGAGGATCTAGACGGTTGGTGTGAATGTCAACTTTGCAGGGCTCTGGATCCTTTCCCGGGGCAAAAGTTAAAAGGCCATTATACACATTTATCCGACCGGGTAGCGTGCTTTGTTAATTCAATAGTCAAAGCTGTGAGAAAAAAAGAATCCAACAAAATAATTCTTTTGAACGCCTATCGGGAAGCATCCGAACCTTTGCAAAGAGAGAAATTAGAAGAAAATATTAGGGTTTTTCTTTGTTCATCCCCAACTGCTGGAAATGCCTGCAAGAGCCATGACTTGCTTTGTGGCAAAAATAAAAGATTTTTAACATCCTTTAGAGGCTGGCAAAAAGTGGCTCCAGGCAAGTTGTATGTCTGGAATTATTGCATGAATTTTAAAAATCGCTACTCTCCGATTTTTACTCATGACTCAATGGTGAAAAAACTTAAATTTTATCATGAAAATGATGTAAAAGGAATGTTCTACAATGGAGCTCCAAGGCTTTTTATACAGCTGTTTTGTTATGTTCATGGAAAATTGCTATGGGATCCTGCGCTGAACGTTAAAGAGCTGGAAAATAATTTTATGAGCGTCTTCTATGGAGCCTCGGCTCCGGCAATGAAAGATTTATTAAAACTAATCAGGGGCAGAATTCATGATACAAGCGCGCCTGTTCATCAGGGGGAATATGCTAGTCTTGACCCTATAATTGATCCTGTATATATAAAAAAAGCCTATGAAATATTTAACAGAGCTGAAGCTATGGTTAGAGATAATCCCGAGTATTTAAAACGGGTTAAATATGATAAATTGGCGGCTGTGCTTGTTCCAGATTTGGATAGCTCTTTTTCTAGCGATGAAGTTCATAATCTTGATACTCTACGACAAATAGCTGAAGTTGTCAACCAGTGGCAACTCCCCAAAATAAAAGGCAATTCTACTAAAATGAACTCTTGGATCTATAAAAGGTTTGGCTTTAAAATAAAAGATTTGGGGCACAATTGGACAGAGGCTCCTTTGATAAAAGAATTGTTGCGTTGCAAGAATGAAACGCAACTAAATGACTTTGCCCTGAAAATTAAAAAGTTAAAAGTTAAACCTAAGACTTTTAGGATTAATTCTCCTAATCGCATTAAGCTTTTATTAACAGGCTTTAAAACACATGGATGCGGGTTTGGGCCCAATGCATATTCTCACCAATGTGAAAAAAGAATTGCAATAGGAGCGCTTGGTGGCGATTCCCTGGAAACCAACTTTTCTCTGTCTCAAATAGTTGATGCCCAATTAAAGCTGATAGCATTGGATCACGACAAAGAAGGAGCCACATCTATTCAAATAATGGTGAATGGACATGAAATTTTCAAAGGGAAGAACAAGGCGTCAAAAACAAAATGGACAGATTTATTTTTCATTATCCCTGCCAATTATCTAAAAGAAAACAATACATTGAAAATTAGCAATTTAGAAAAAAATGAAGCTATGCGAAACTGGATTTTATTTGCTGATGCTGAAATAATTTTAAAGAAAAGGTGATTTTAATATGTCGCAAATCATTTCTCGAAATATGGAATTATCCGAATTAGAAATAATTCTTAGTTTAAAAGAAAAATGCTTCGGCCTTTCTCGCGCGCATCTGCTTGCCAGAAGTTCATTAAAAAACCATAAAGAGCATTGCGTGCCAGAGGATGTGTTTGTTATAGAGGCCTCTAGGCAAATAGATTCAATGGTGGCGTTGACTGACATGCGCTTTTGTGCAGGAGACAGCGAGGCGCCTATTGGAGGAATAGGAGGCGTCGCAACATTGCCACGAGCTCGCGGACAGGGATGAATGGGAGACTTGCTCAATTACGCAGTCAAACAAATGAAAAAACGGAATATCCCGTTGTCAATACTCTGGGGCGAAACCAGACGTTATCGTAATTATGGCTGGGAAATGGCTGGCTCTAACATGATTTTTACGATTACTGGCAAATCTATATTGGGGGTAAATCCTGAGGCAAATCTAGAGATGGAGGGGTATCGCAAAAAACAGCACTTAGACTCTATTATTGAAATGCGCGAGCAAAACTTTTTTAAAATAAAAAGAACAACAGCAGAATGTGAATTTCTTTTTAATCGTCCTGAATTAATGATTTGGATTGGATGTTTAGGATCAGAAAAAGCATACTTGATATTATTGGACAATTCCGTAATTGAATTTGGTGGATCACAAAAAATGCTGCCGCAAATGCTGTTTCAGTTATTTAGTGATTACACATTTTCTGAGTTGCGTATGTATTGCCCGGAAAACGATGTTAGTTTAATAAAACAGCTCTACGCGGCAAGCTCAATATGGCAGAGCGAGCCGTTGGGAATGCTGAAAATCATTGATCTCCAACAGCTGCTGGAGTGCTTTAAGCCTCAACTCAATAAAAACCTTAGGGACAATCCCGATTTGCATGGAGAAAGTGTGACTCTGGAAATGAGGGACAGCCGACAAATTGTGACAATATCCGTCAACGGAGAAATAGAAATATTCCCAGAAGAAAAAGCTTTGCAAAAGATAAGTTTAACAGATGTGGAAATGGTTAGAATGCTGTTTCCGTTTGCCCACTATTCAGAAAACAGCATCGAGCGCAAATTTGCGCCTTTGCTTAAACTTCCATTTTTCTGGAATCAGTTGGATATGGTTTAAGGATAAGAGGGAAAATAGATGATTTCACTGTTTAAAACTGAAGACTTCAACAAAATCAAACGATTCATTTGCATTGGAGCTCATTCTGATGACATCGAAATGCGCTGTGGTGGCGTATTTGCCCGTCTTGTGCGCCAAGGAGCAAAGGGGTTGTCTGTTGTCGCAGTCGATGGTCCGTATGTGCGCGGAGATAAAACTGTATCAGGGGCAAATATGACCGCGGCTCATAATATAAAACTTAGGGAAAAGGAGGCTAAAAAAGGAGCGCGGAGCTTAGACGCGGCAAAACTTATTTTTTTGCATTTGCATCCTTATCATTTTTATGATGAGCAAGTAAATAGCAATGATTTAAAAGTTAGATGCCCTGATTTTTCTAATTATGAAGAAACCGTTGAGATTTTGAAAAAAGCCGTTTTCACTGGGAACCCATTTGTTACATATGCAAAACATAACCTCGAATTCATGAAAAGTTTTAAGAGCTTGATTAAAGATTGGCAGCCTGATGCCGTTTTTACTCATTCATTGGCAGATAGACACCCTGATCATTTTGCTGTAGCAGATATAGTTTTTCAGGCAATAACGGAATTGAAAATAGAAAATGACGCGCCCGTTTTTCAATGGCACTCCGGCAGTTTCGGTCAGATGCAGCACTATCAACCCACGCATTTCATAGAGCTGTCTGAGCATGACATGAGTGTGGCCGCAAATGCAATGAAAGTTTTCTCATCTCAATTTGAAACTAAGATTTTGACAGATTATGTAAAAAAATCGGCCCAAACGTTTGGGAGCTTTGCTGGCATGAAATACGCTCAGCCATTAATAATCACTCATTTCCCTAGCTTCTGCCAAATTTATAATTCTCAAGAATATTTCAATGAAGAGCACAGACCATTTTTAAAGCCAACATCAATAACCTTACCCTCTCCCTAACGCCTCTCTAATCCAATAACTATACTTGAGTAATGCGATGGCGCCGCCAAAAGTCGAAAACGCTGTCGCTGCAACAAAAATCAGCTTATTTTTGCTTCGCCACTGCCTTTGCCTACCAGCGTTCCGCCCCTGGACGGCGTCCGGACAAAGTCCGGTTTTTATTCCGACTCCGTCGGCTTTTTATTTTTTAAGACTTTTGGCGGAGCCATCGCATTGCTTTCTTTGTGAAATAAATAGCAATTTGCGAGGAAGGTTCTTGACTTTGGAATATTGTATGTTATAATTGTAGTGTGAAGTTATTCACAGCGTTATTTACTTAACAGTGAAGGTTTGGGAATATATGGATAAAGGATTAATACCGGTAAAAACCGTAGAGCGTCTTGTTCTTTACAAGAGGTTGTTGAAGGAGCTTTTGACTAAGGGCGAGAATAATTTGTACTCTCATCAGCTTGCGAAGTTGGCGAACAATACGCCGGCGCAAGTAAGGCGCGATCTGATGATGATTGGGTATTCTGGCGGCACTCCCAGGAAAGGCTATCTGATAGAGGAACTCATAGAGCGGATAGAAGCCGTTCTTGACACGTCGAAAGGGCGAAAAATTGTTTTGGTGGGAATCGGGAATCTTGGCAGAGCGATCCTGTCTTATTTTAGTTTTCAACAGCCTGGCTTT
>CAZYVR010000410.1:0-4942 GCA_964651145.1 uncultured Victivallales bacterium
CTGAGACATCCATTTGCAAGCTGAAACAAAAAGGAACCCGGTGACAAAGCTTGACGGCGCGTTAAAAATAAGTGTGGCGGGAATTATTTTATCAAAGGGAAATTGCTCATAAGCGGCCACTCCCGCGATGTTTCCGGCGTTCATCAACAAATATTGCTGGATGAAATAAGCGGGAATATAGACCAGCGGCAGGAGCTCGTAATTGTCAAGAATAAACGAGGACGAATAAATAAATTTGGGGCGCGCGGCCAAGGCTCCGACGCCCACCCATATCAGCCAGGAAAAGAAAAACAACCCGACTGAAAGTTCGTTCCCTTCAAAAACGGTCAGAAAATCCCTGAATAAAAGCGTCTGTGCAAACAATGCAAAAAAGCCCAGACAGAAAATAATCAAAAATTTTGCGCCATTTCCGTTTTTAGTTTTTAAATTCTTTGTCATTAAAAACAATAGCCTCAAATACAGTAAATTTTGCATCGGCCTTCCAGGCGTCAGGAGGCAGGCCGGCCTTCATTGAAAGATGCGTCAAAGTTTGCTCAAGATTCCAGCCCTGTTCCGGGGCCACCTGTGGAAGAAACACTGCCGAACGCCCATTCTTTTGGATGGTCATTCCATGTTTTCCTATGACAATGCCTTTGCAAGACTTGACCGGCTTTGAGGGAGTGAGGGCGGATATCTCGAATTCCAATTTTGGAATTTCGTCAATATCCACATGCGAAAAACGATAATCCCGAAGCGCGGAATTGACGGCATGAGCCATTGCGGCCACATAAAGCGGGCGGCGCGGAACTATTTCGCCAATGCAGCCGCGCAGTTTTCCGTTTTCGTGCAAGGTTACAAACGCTCCCATAATTTGCTTCATGCCCGGCGTTATTTTTATTTCCAACTGTTCAGGGGTGGGCATGGCATTATTTTTCATGTAATATACAAGGGTCTTCCTGGCAAGCTTCAACAACTCTTTCTTGTCAGATTTAGTGAGTTTTTCTTCTGTGGCGACTGGCTTCGCTTTGCTTTCTGACTTAAGCCATTGCCCTGTAAACATCATGCTCACATAGCTTACCGAATTTGTGTAGTCGGACACTATCCTGCCGGAGGTGTCATAATGAAGCAATTGCGCCTCGGCGTTATGCGGCAGCATTTTCAGAAGCAAAGCTATGCTGTTGCGTCCGCAAATGGTGGCTCCTGTTTTGGATATATAATCCATAAAACCCTTGCTGTCTTTTCCTTTTGCCAAATCAACGGCGTCCATGTCAAGTTTTTTTATTTTGTCTTTCAAATTGGGTTCGCTGAAAGGCGCATATCCATAATTGATTCCGTGATGAGTGAAATCCGAGCTGGCAATGACAAGAGTCTGATTGTCAATCAGCGTCAACAGAGCGGCGGCCAATTTATCCATGCTCGCATTGTCAAGCTGTCCGACTACAATGGGAACCAGCTTGAAATCTTTCAGCGCATATTGCAACAAAGGAACTTGTATCTGAACGCTGTGCTCGCTTGTATGAACAATAGGCACATTTTTGACATTTGGACACTTAAGAAGCTTTTCTATAAAAGCGGTGTCTATTTCGACTTTGCCAAGCGGCGTTGAATAATAATTGAACTTTGGCACGCTTGCCATATTTTGCATAGCAAAACGATGGGTCGGGCCAATCACAATAACGCGCTTGTAATTTCTGCCCTGTATTTGCTTTATGCCATATGCGGCGGTTTGCCCGGAAAACCTGTAGCCGGCGTGCGGCTGAATCAAAGCCATGACGTTTTTGGGAGTCTTTTTTTCTTTTGCCTTGCTCAGAAATTTCTCAATCTGTTTTTTTAGAATTGATTTGTTTTTGCTGTGCCATGTTCCGGCCAGGCGCGAACAAAGTTCGGTTTCAGAGCCCAATCCCGTCAGGCAAAGGCAAAACAGAAGCCCGACAGCTATTGATTTCAAAGCGTTTCTCATTGCAATATTTCCCCTTTATTTCTTTGCTGTTTTTAAATCTCAGCCTGCCCATTTGCCGGGTTTTACAATTTCGCGCATATTTGCTTTCTTGACAATGCCTGGATATTTGCCAGCTTTGAACGCGCGCGAAAAATCCGACGGAAGCAATTCTTTCAGCACGTTGTTTCCAACAACCATGGCAACCGCAAACAAGCCGGACAATTTTAAAAATTCGCGCCTCTTCATTTCCATACCCCGTATATTTTATTCTTGCACTTTGAACACTTGCCGTCCTGAATCTGATTTTTCAGAATGCTGTAGCCGCTCCGCTGTATCAACAGTTCTTTGCAAAACGGACAAAAAGTGCTTTCCGCCTCTTCTGTGGGCACATTCCCTATGTAAACATATTCCAGGCCTTCCGCCAGCGCTATTTTTCTGGCATTCTTGAGCTTGTTTATTGACGTGGCGGGCAGGTTCCGCATTCGGAAATTGGGGAAAAAGCGGGAAAAATGCAATGGAGTTTCCTTTCCCATGTTGGCTTTGACCCATTTCACGAGCTCTGTTATATCCTTGTCGCTGTCGTTTAGTGTAGGTATCAAAAGATTTGTGACCTCCACCATCACTCCGCAGCTTTTGGTGGTCACGAGCGCTTCCAGAACAGGCTTTAACGTAGCCCGGCAAACGTCGCGGTAAAACTTGTCAGAATAGGCTTTGAGGTCAATGTTCGCCGCGTCGACATTCTTGCAAAGAACCTTCATGGGCTCCTTGTTTATATAGCCCGCGGTTACAAGAATATTTTTGATTCCTTCTTTGCGCGCTATTGCCGAAGTGTCATAGGCGTACTCAAAAAAAACAACGGGGTCGGTGTAGGTGTAAGCTATCGACTTGCAATTATATTTTTTGGCTTCCTTAACCAGTTCTTTTGGCGGAAGGTGACGCGCTGGAACCTTGTCGGGCGGAGACTGAGATATTTCCCAGTTTTGGCAATTTTTGCAGTGCAGATTGCATCCTGCCGTGGCTACGGAATAAGCTTTTGTGCCGGGCATAAAATGAAACAAGGGCTTTTTTTCAACCGGGTCAACATGCGTGGCGCAAGGATAACCGTAGGTGGTCAACACCAGCTTTTCGTCAACATTCTTCCTGATGAGGCAGTTTCCGGACTCTCCCTTGTCAAGCTTGCATCTTCTCGGACATATCTCGCATTGCACAGACATAATAAAATCCCCCCATTTGCTTCTCTATATTAGACTCAAAGCAAAAAATAAAATTCCCCATATCCAAATTATACACGCTTTTTTTCTTTTTTCATGTTTTTGTTTCGATTAAACTGAGCATGTAGCATAATATGGCATCAAAGATCCAATCCACTGTGTGGCTGCGCCGGGCTGTTTTTGAAACAGAGTCTACTGCTTTCTAAACTGAGCCGGGCTTAAGCCTATGGCTTTTTTTACGGCTTTTGAAAAATAATTCGCGTCGGAATATCCTGAGCGCTCAGCAATTTCGGCAATGCTGAAATTTGTTTCCTTAAGCATGGAAAGAGCTTTTTGAATGCGCATGGACACAAGGTAATCAACGGTGGAGACGCCCATCTTGTTTTTGAATATTTTGCTCAAGCTAGTCCGGTGAATATTCAACTCATCCGCAAGAAGATTGATATTTGTCAAAGAATCGCCATAGCGCTCTTTTATGAGTCTCACGCAACGTTCCACCACGAAGTCAGAAGGGTTTTTCTGAGGCCGCCGGCCGGCCGCCGCGGCAAAGATGGAATAAGCGGTTGCGCTCGCGTCCCTCTGTCCGGCTGGGCTGATGTCAAAAATTTCCTGTTCAAGCTTAATAAACAATTCCTCCGGGCATACTCCGGCATAGGAAGGTTTTCTCTGGAAATTGAAGGCTGAAAATATATCCATGTTCATTGGGCCGTCGATTGTTGCCCATCGGTAATTCCAGACTTCCGAAACGGCATGCAGCAAATGCTCCTCGCCACAAAGAAAAAAGACCACTTGTTTCGGCTTCAATATATATTCTTTGCCTTTTATTGTAAACGCGCCTTCGCCTTCTATGCCCCAAAACAATTGGACAAAATTTTTGACCAATGCCTTTTCAACATAGATTTGCGGCACTTTGTAATGCCCCACCGAGCGTGCGCTGAAAGGCAATGACACGGAAGATTTTGCCAAAGGGCGGTAAAGGCACCTTCTCCACATATTTTTTATTTTATTTTCGCTCACAATTTTACCTTTAAAAATGGTTGTATCAGGTTAAATAAAATAACATGCCTTTCACATATTTCCAGTTCTTCTCACTATATTACCTTGCAAAGGCGTTGACTGAGGCAACTAAATATTTTATAATAAAAGTATCTTCATATTTCTAAAAAACAGAAAAGGAAAACAGAAAATGAAAGGTCCTAAAGTAGCAGTTATCGGAGCGGGAAGTTATTTTTTCGGACGTCCGGCAATATGGAACATGATTCATAGCGATATTCTTAAAAACGGAACGCTGGCGCTGGTCGACACTGACCCGAAAGTCCTTGACACAATGATGTCAATTGCCAGGAAGGCGATTAAAGAGACAAACGCGCCAACGCAGCTTGTCGGCTCCACCGACCGGCGCGAAGTCCTGCAAGACGCGGATTTTGTTGTGCTCACATTTTCGTTTGAGAACGCTCATTATCGCGGGATAGACACAAAAATAGCAGCCAAATATGGAATAACCATGTGTTCATCCGACACAATTGGCCCCGGCGGAATATTCCGCGCCCTGAGAGAAATACCCGAGGCTCTGGCAGTGGCAAAAGATATGGAAGAGCTTTGTCCGAATGCCTGGCTCATTAACTTTATCAATCCGACCTCAGTCCTTGGCATAGCGCTTATGCGCAACACAAAAGTCAGAAGCTTCGCGCTCTGCGATGGCAACCATGAGCCTGGATGCACAGCCGCGCGACTCAAAACAGTTGGGATTCTTCCAGATGGCGAAGACATCGCCACACAGGAAGCGCTGAACAAAACTGACATTAAAATAGCG
>CAZYVR010000411.1:0-4936 GCA_964651145.1 uncultured Victivallales bacterium
AGTGTCGGTGGGATCTGTGCTGTTGGTGTATTCCTGCAGATTAGTGAGGCCGTCGCTGTCTAAATCGCCGGAGGCGTCAGAAGCATCGGTGGGATTTAACCCGTTGTCCACTTCCCAGCCGTCAGGCATGCCGTCATCGTCGCTGTCGGAGTCATTAGGATTTGTTCCTTCGCTTCCGTATGAAGAAAGAGGCGGGGTGAAGTCAGCTGTCCATCGAGGCACTCCTTTTGAGATGCGCAACTCATCTATATGCCCTAAGAAGTATTCAATTATAGTATTTGTGTTTGAATCATATCTAGCTCCAACTATGAGCCCCGCAAGCGGATTTATGTTTTCCGGCATTGAAAAGGAACCGTACGAAACACCATTGAAGTACAACGTTAAAGTTTCATTGTTCCTTACTGCAGCAATATGATGCCAAGTATTTGTGCTTACACTTATCGCACTGGAAGTGTGGTCAATATAACCTGTGTTTGATGAATTGCGGTATGCGAAGTTAAGCTTTACTCCACCACCCCAAGCATCGCCAACGCCAAAGCATATATTGCTGTAAGCCCCACCATTTACACCTATACCCAGCAGTCTTTGGGGACCAGATGTTGAAGTCATGTAAATCCAAGCGTCAATAGTAAAATCTTCGCTTCCGAAGTTAAAGTCTGAAGTATATGGAGCAGTCAGATAATCACCGCTTCCATCAAATAATCCAGAAGCCGTGCCGAATTTCTTTTGCGCCGTGTCCAACTGCACATTGCCATTGGCGGTTACTGTCTTTCCCGTTTCATCTGTGAAGGTCGTGGAAGCATCTGTTCCATCGCTGTGCAATAATAGTTTTGTGTCACTGTCGATAAAATTATATTCTTCTAAATTTGTCAAGCCATCGCTGTCCAAATCACCAGAAGCATCTGCGGAACTTAAGGGGTTAAGTCCGTACTGAACTTCCCAGCCATCAGGCATTCCATCATCATCGCTGTCAGTGTCTGTAGGATCAGTTTCATTCTGGAATTCCAGCAAATTGCTCAAGTCATCACTGTCTAAATCAGTTGAGGCATCGGAAGCGTCATTGGGCGCCAATCCGTATTGAACTTCCCAAGCGTCAGGCATTCCGTCATTGTCGCTGTCGCTGTCATTTGGCGCTGTATTATTTGTATATTCCTGCAGGTTAGTCAGGCCATCGCTGTCGCCATCCAAAGAGGCATCGGAGGCGTCAGTGGGGTTAAGCCCGTGTTGAACTTCCCAACTGTCCGGCATTCCATCGCTGTCAGTGTCTGCGAGGAGGGGATCAGTGTTGAATACATATATTTCATCGTAGTCGAAGAGGCCGTCGCCGTCTGAATCCACGCTGTCCGGATTCATGCCGTTTGCCAATTCATATTCGTCAGAAATTCCGTCGTTGTCAGAGTCTATGAAAGGATTGAGTCCGACGGTGGAAAAAGTTACTTCATCTTTAGTCATGATTTTGTCTGTTTTTTCCGGATCAAGCAGGCGGGTGTAGATTCTATATACGTAGGAGCCTTCAACTTCCGGGAATGGCTCAGTAATTGAATCAATGTCGCCATTTATAAGATCGCCTACAAAAATGACTTTTGCATTGCCGTCTAAAATCTGGCCTGGACTAACTCGCTCGGGAAAAGTTACAGCCCCTATGCTTCCGGGAGCGTTGCTTCTTACAATTATTTGTTCCACCTGCTCGTAATCGCTTTCGACCACCACATTTTTTTCCCATGTCAACATGATATTGATGTTGCGATCGTTATAAGTCTGAGGGGCGACTTTGAGGTCATAGACAAAGCGTTTCCATGTATGTAGGAAATATCCCTCGCCATCGCTTGCCGGATTTGAGCCGCCGAAGCCTTCAGAGCTTAACTCTGGCGTTGGGGCAACGAATTCAGAGGCGCTTTCGCTTGCTTCAAGTTGATAGTTCAAGTAAGCAGTCACAGTGTTTGCGCTATCGGAATATGAGCTTGTATCCAGAAGATATTGAGACACCGAAGAGCCGTTCAATGTAAATGAGGTGATATTCCAGATACTGGAAGGAAGTGTCAAGCTTTTTGTTATCGGATTTGTGCCGGTCACAGACACTTGAAGAGGAGTCAGGCTAAAGTGGGCAGTGTCGCCTTCCATTGCAAGAAGAGATTCGCTTGCGTCAACCTCATGATTTTTGTACGCCACATTAATCTTGTATCGCTTGCGTGTGTCAAGCCCATTTCCGCCGACTGTCGCCGCGGGGTCTCCGCCGCCGTAACCGTCCGCGATGACCGCGCCCACTGGAACAGTCACAACAGAGCTTGCCTGCCATGCTGAAATGGCAATTGCGTTTTGAGATGTTGCCAAGGCGTCAGATATAGTTATTGGCCCTGATGGGGTAAAGCCTATAAATTGCAGATCCGGGAAAGTTTTAAGTGTTTCTGTTCGAGGATTGACATCGCTGGAAATAGTTGCGGTTCCTTCAGCAAGAGACACAATCTCGCCTTCGAGCGCCAGAAAATCATCGATTTGGTTCTCGCTCACGCCGGAGTAGTCGATTAAAACAGAGTAGCGTTTGTGAGTGTCCAGGCTATTTCCGCTGTAATCGCTTTCTGTGGCGGCGGGATCGTCTCCGCCGTAGCCGACTGCGGATGCAGGCGGAACAGTCAGAAGAGACACAAAAGTATAAGCGCCTGAGATAGGGATCTTATTGTATTCGGCGGCGGAAGCGTCGTTTGCCGTTATGGGTCCAGGGGGGGTAAAGCCTTTGAAATCCTGCCCCACGGAATCCTGAAGAGTTTTCACAAAAGGATTGCTGCCTGTGACGGTCGCTTCGCCTCTTGCCAACGTTATTACATCATTTTCCGTAACGCAAAAATTGTCGGTTTGTGACGTATGGTTAAATGAAACTTCCGCGTCATAGCGTTTATAAGTGTCGAGTCCGTTGCCTGTGTATCCGCTTTCGTCAGCGAGATTAGGATCAGCCCCGCCGCTTCCTTCCGGCAACGCCGATCCCATGGGAACCGTCACAATTGCCTTGGCGATAAAGGCGGCGACAACAATAAGGTTGCCTGAATCAGAGTTGGCGTCTATCGCCGTGACTGTGTTAGAAGGGCTGAAATTTACAAATTCTACGTTCGATGGAAAATTGTTAAGTGTTTCTGTCGCGACAACTGTTGGATCGCTTTCGCTCTCTTTTATCACAGCCTGAGCTGGCGATGCCGAGAATTCAACAACATTGTTCTCCTGCACAAAAAACTTGTCTGTAAAGCTTTCTCCCAGAAGTGTGTAATCAAGCTGAACATTGTAGCGCTTATATGTGTCGAGTCCATCGCCTCCGTATTCGCTGTCGCTGACTTTTGCTGGGTCGGCTCCGCCGTAGCCGGCGTCAATTGCAGAAACAGGCGGCGCGGTCACAATGCTTGCGGCTCGATAGTTTACGCTGACATCCACAGTGTTTCCTTCGTAACTTGTCCCATCATTGCCAATGATTGGGGACGCCGGTGAAAAGCTCGCGATATCCATGCCTGCGCAGACTGTAAGGCTTTCCGTGCGGTTGGCTTCTCCTGACCCGCTGGCTCCTGTTATTGTCATAGTAGGCTGGGTGGCAATTGAAAAGCTGACAGTGGAATCTTCTTTTAGCAGAAAAGTGTCAGTTGTGCCCGGCAGAAGATGATTTACGTTTAGTTTGAAACGTTCGTATGTATCCAGAGACGTTCCGGCTTCGCTTGCGCCGCCATTTACGCCAGCTGTGCTGTTTCCCAAAGGAACTGTAACGAATGAGGCAACCTGATCATAATAAATTTTAAACTCAATAGTATGGTCAGGCAAGGCAACGTTTTTCACCGGCAGATTTTCGCAGATCAAATTGTCTTCTGGATTCAAATTGTATGTTGCCGCAAGAACCTCAACTTTGCTGATCAATGAGTTCTCAAATTGCCTTACGCTTACTGTTCTCGAGGACGAATCCGGCTTGGTCAGCGTGCCTTCGGCTCTTGTAAGAGTCAGTGTCTCATTCTCATAGACAAGCTCAGTGTCGCTTATGCCAAAAGGAAAATATGCAAATTTGCACTCGTAACGCTTGTTTGTTGAAGCATCGCCAAGATCAAGTATTTTTTCGTTTGAATTCAGGTAAACAGTATTGTCGGCGGAAAGAAACACAGTCCTGCGGTAATCTTCTGTCGTCTCAGGATATTTGACAATATATATGCCTTCTCCCAAAGAATGCCCCACAGGCGCTCCGCTGGAAACACTGCCGCCGCTGACTTCCACTGCTTGAGTGACAGCGTTAATTATTTTATATGTATATGAAGTCGCATCTGTGGCGACAGTCAGTGTTCTTGTCACAGAAGAGCTTCCGGTTTGGCTTATAAATTCATACGCGCCCATGTCAGCGGGCGGAGTTCCGGCATTGTCTGCGTTGCTAATGTAGCTATGATCATAATTGCGCGCAACGCCAGTTATATCAATGGCTGGCGCATATTCATTGGCTTTATCTATTGCCTCAGACATTGGATGCAGTTGATAATTATTTTCTGCAACAGAAGCAAACAATATCATTCCGCTTTCCCAGGCAATATTGTTATTGCCGGTGAATTGACCGCTTTCGTGCTTGACGATGCAGGAATTTGTCACTGTAACATTGCCCGGGGAAGACACGAAAACATGAAGCTTTTCGGTGATGCTGTTGAGTATGTTAACTTCCATCAAACTGGTTAAGACGCTCTCGTGGTCTGTGGTCGCCCCCTCTGCATTGCTCCAGACTGTGCAGCTTTCAATATCCACTATTGAAGCTCCTGAAATATAAATTCCGCCGCCGTATTCAGTGGCGTTGTTTCCGTAAATAAGACAGTTTTCAAGCAAGGCGTCCGAATTGTACATCTCTATTGCGCCGCCCCAACTGGCTGTGTTGGCTGTAAAAATACAATTTTTTATAGTGGGCGAAGAGTCTTTAATAAGCAGCGCACCCCCG
>CAZYVR010000412.1:0-4933 GCA_964651145.1 uncultured Victivallales bacterium
GTCAAAGTCGGGCATTTCTTTGGCCAGCGGCGTTTCTCCGTGCACGATGTACGGGCCCATGCCGATCATGTCGATGTCCATTTTCTTGAAAAATATTATGTCGTCGGCCAAATCCTCTTCGGTTTGGAAAGGCAGCCCGGCCATAACGCCGGTGCCTGTCTGGTATCCCAGCTTCTTCAGTGTCAGAAGGCAATTTTTGCGTTCCTCAAAATTGTGATCTTCCGGGTGCAGTTTTTCATAAAGCTCTTTGTTGGAAGTCTCAATTCGGAGCAAATATCTGTGGGCTCCGGCGTCAAACCAGCGCCTGTAAGTTTCATCGCTCTGCTCTCCCAGGCATATTGTGACGCCCAGCTTTCCGCCGGACTCCTGTTTTATTGTGTTGAGGACATCCTCCACAAAATCTGTAAACTCGTCGTCCTGTCGTTCTCCTGACTGAATGACAATTGAGCCGTATTCATTTTCATAAGCCCACATTGCGCAATCCACGATTTCCTTTTTTGTCATCATATAGCGCTTTGCATTTTTATTGCTTTTGCGGACGCCGCAATAATAGCAGTCTTTTTCGCAAATATTGCTAAACTCGACAATGCCCCGGAAAAAGACTTTGTTTCCGACATTTTTCAGTTTTATTTCGTAAGCTTTTTTATAAAGGGCTTCCAAGTCCTCTTTGCGCGAAAGCTTCAAAAGGAAGATCAGATCCTCCCTGGAAAGCTCCGTGCCGGAATCCACTCTGGCAAATATGTCCTCTAAAGCGTTCATTAGAAGCACAAGTCCCTCTCATCTGTGGTTTTAATTTTTTGAATGCGCTCCGCCACCTGCTTCCTCAATTTTTCATCCTCAATTTTTTCGAGCTCTCTGATCACAAGCTTTTCGCCAGCTTCCTTGGTTTCTTCAGAAGCGTAATCTTGCAGATACTCCTCAAGCGTGGTCAAAGCGTTTGGCGTGCAAAACTGTTCGATAAATCCTGGAATGGCAAATTCCATAAAGTGCTCGCCGGTGCGTCCAAGGCGATAGCATGAGGTGCAAAAGCTGGGGATATAATCGTTTTGGATCAATTCGCGAAGGATCTCATCCATCGGGCGCACATCGCCGATTTCAAATTGCTCCTTCTTCATTTCCTGCTTGCCTTTTTTGGTGTAGCCGGCCAATTCTATTTTAGTGCCGGCGTCGATTTGCGACACGCCGAAAGCCATGACTTCGCGGCGAATTTCCGGAGTTTCGCGCGCGGTCAATATCATTCCGGTATAAGGCACAGACAGGCGAAGTATAGCGACAAGCCGCTTGAAGTCATGATCGTTAACAAAATGCTCTTCATTAAAATTCACGCCATGAGCTGGGCGCAATCGGGGAAAGCTGATGGTGTGCGGCCCGACTCCATAACGGTCTTTAAGGTATATGGCATGAGTCACAAGCCCGAGCACTTCAAATCTCCAGTCATGCAAGCCAAACAGGGCGCCGATGCCAACATCGTCGCAGCCTGCCTCAAAAGCCCTGTTCAAGCCATCAAGGCGCCACTCGTAGTCGCACTTATGCGTTCCCGCAGGATGCATTTGCTTATAGGTCTCATGATGGTAAGTCTCCTGGAATATTTGGTATGTGCCGATTCCAGCGTCTTTGATTATTTTATATCCTTCATGATCCATTGGAGCGGCGTTTATATTGACCCTTCTTATCTCTCCGTGCTCTTTCTTGATGGAATAAACCTGACGCACGGTCTTGGCCATATAATCGGCTGTATAGTCGGGGTGCTCGCCGAACACAAGTATAAGGCGCTTGTGACCGCTGTCCTCAAGGGCCAGCACCTGGCCTTCGATTTCTTTTTCGGTGAGAGTCTTTCTTACTGTAGTTCGCAGGCTTTTGCGGAAGGCGCAGTATTTGCAGTCATTTATGCAATAGTTGCCGATATAAAGAGGGGCAAAAATAACTATGCGATTGCCATACACATTTTTTTTCAGTTCGCGCGCCGCGTTGAATATTTCCTCTGTTAGCTCTGGCGAGGTGGCCGCCAGCAAGGCTGCGGTCTCTTCCACTTCCAGCGGCTGTTTCTCCATGCTTTTTGCTATTATATCCCGAACGCGCGCCGGGTCTTCTTTGGAGGAAGCAATAATGCCCTCAATTTTTTTGTCGTCAATAAAGTCTACAAAGCCGTCCGATAATTTTTTGTCATACATGATTTCTTCCGCCTTTCTGTCATAAATCTGTTGGATTTAGAATCAAGATAGCGCCGTTTTGAGCATTTCAACATATTTTCCTTAAAAATAGTTTCTAAAAATACTTGTCTATGATATAAGTAAGGTTAATAGTAATTATAGGGAGAACTGTCACAGGCACAACATAAGACAGCATTTTTTCTGCGGGATTTTTATTATTTTTAACTTTATTAATGCAAGTCAAAATAATAATGGAAGGGAGTGGAAGATGGCAAGAATACTTATCGTCGATGATGACCAGGATTTGGCGGAAGCATGTCAGCTAGTCCTGAAAAGCGAGGGTCACGATGTTGATTGGGCGGCAAGCCGCAATGCGGGGATGAAAAAGATCGAGGAGTCAAAGCCCGATTTGCTCATTCTGGATGTCATGATGGATCAGCCTGACGATGGCATTCAAATGGCTCAGGACCTGCAAAGAAAGTCTCGAGATTTTCCTATCCTGATGCTTACAAGCATTTCAAAAGTCACAGGCGTCAGTTATGACAAGGATAATGAAATGGTTCCAGTGGACGCCTTCATGGAAAAGCCTATAAAACCGGAAATACTAATTCAAAAAGTCAAAGATCTTTTGAACGGTTAATCCGCCTCACAATGCCAAAGCAAGGGGAAAATCCAGATGTTATTGACAGAAAGAGAAAAGCTTAGACACGATATACAGAAACTGGCGAAAAAATATGCCGGCGACAGAAGTTGTCTCATGCCGGTATTGCAGGATATTCAGGCCGAGCATAGTTTTATTTCAGAATACGCAATGCAGGTCATAGCCGATATCCTGGACATTCATCCAGTGGAAGTCTATGGGGTTGTTTCATTTTACAGTTTCCTGTATAACAAGCCGCACGGGCGCTTCGTCATAAGCCTGTGCCGGACAATATCATGCGACCTGGCAGGTAAAGAAAGAGTGGCTCGCCAGTTGGAAAATGACCTAGGCATAAAGTTTGGAGAGACCACTCCCGACGGAAAATTCAGCCTGGAATGGGCGAACTGCATAGGAATGTGCGACCAGGGCCCGGCTCTTCTGGTGAACGATCAGGTATTCACAAAAGTGACGCCGGAAAAAGTTCATGACATACTTGAAGGTTGCAGAAAAGTTTTCGGAGCCGGCGCGCTTCAGGAAATGGGGGCCCACTAATGAATGTAGAAACAAATGTTACGAAATTGACCTTCGACAGCATCGTTCCAGAAGCGGGCTTGAAGACTGCAATAGCAAAAAAACGTCCGGACATCATAAATGAAATATCCCAATCCGGCCTCAAGGGACGCGGAGGCGCGGGATTTCCAACCGGAATAAAATGGAACCTTACAGCGTCAAGCTCCAAAGAAAAATTTCTTGTGTGCAATGCCGACGAAGGCGAGCCCGGCACTTTTAAAGACAGAGTCCTGCTCACAAAATACAGCGACCTGCTCTTTGAAGGGATGGCCATCGCCGGATACACAATAGGCGCGCTGAAGGGCTATATCTATCTGCGAGCGGAATACACATATTTAAAAAAAGACCTGATGACTTGCCTCGAAAAAAGAAGAAAAAACAATCTTCTTGGCAAAAATATTCTTGGCAAGGAAGGCTTCAATTTTGACATTGAAATCCGAATGGGCTCAGGCGCATACATTTGCGGCGAGGAAACAGCGCTGATCGAATCCCTTGAGGGGTTCCGGGGCGAGCCCCGAAACCGTCCGCCGTTCCCGGTTGACACAGGCTTTGTCAACAGACCGACTTCCGTAAACAATGTGGAAACTCTGCTTTGGGCCGCATGCATAATGTCCAAAGGAGCCGAGTGGTTCAAAAAAATAGGCACGGAAAAATCGCCCGGACTCAAAATATTCAGCGTTTCCGGCGATTGCGACAAGCCAGGCGTCTATGAATTTCCAATGGGAATCACTGTGGGCAACCTCCTGAAAGAAGTCGGAGCTGAAAACGCCAAAGCAGTGCAAATAGGCGGAGCCTCAGGGATTTGCCTGCCTGCGGAAGAGTACTCAAGAAAGATAGCGTTTGAAGACGTGTCAACGGGCGGCTCAATAATAGTTCTCGGCCCGGGACGCGACATGCTCCATATAGCAAAGAACTTTCTCGAATTTTTTGTCGAAGAATCCTGCGGACAATGCACGCCATGCAGAGAAGGAAACGCCAAACTGCTGGAAGGCGTGAAAATGCTGGAGAACGGGAAGTGCTCAATGCAATATGTCAACGAGCTCATCAAGCTGGGCGAGACAATGCAAGTCGCGTCAAAATGCGGACTTGGCCAATCCAGCCCCAATGCTTTTCTTTCCATAGTGAAGCATTTCAAACACGAAATAATGGGACGCTGTTCGGCAACAGCCTGATTCCTAAAAAATGCGAAAAAATAAGGTTTGGCAATATGACTGATTCAAATAAAAAACAGGATACTGTAAAAAGCAATAGAGCGCCTGTCAGCCAAAGAATGGGGGGTGCAAAAATAGAGAACACCAACGGCATCGGCGGGATGGTGAAAATTGTCATTGACGGACGCGAGACTAAAGTCCCTCTAGGCACTACCATTCTTGAAGCCGCTAGACAAATGGGCATAAAGCTGCCGACCCTCTGCTACCATAAAGACTTATGCGTGGCCGGCGTCTGCCGCATATGCGTGGTTGAAGTGGAAGGGCAACGCACGCTTCAAGCATCCTGCGCATACCCCATAACTCAATCCATTACAGTAAAAACACATACCCAAAAAGTGCGCCAGGCCAGGCGACACATCCTC
>CAZYVR010000413.1:0-4915 GCA_964651145.1 uncultured Victivallales bacterium
AACCACCTTTTGCAGATACTTGCTCTTATGGCTATTGAAGAACCTCTATCCTTGAAAGCCGACGATATCCGCGACAGAAAAGTGGAGCTTTTAAAAGCGGTGAAAGCCCTTGTTCCTGAAGGCATTTTGACCGGACAGTACTCCGGCGCAATTTATAAAGGCGCAAACGTGGCAAGTTACGCAGATGAATCCGCTGTGCCTGACGCTTCGTTGACGCCGACCTTCGCAAGGATAAAATTGCAGATAGACAGCGAACGCTGGCGCGGAACGCCGTTTATAATGACAGCTGGAAAAGGAATGCCTGAAAGCAAAACCGAAGTCCGCATCAAATTCAAATCAAAGCACAACAGTATTTTCTGTGAGCTGGGAAAATGTCCGGAACCTAATGAACTTATAATTAGAATTCAACCTAATGAAGGGTTTCACTTTAAGATAACGACTAAAGCTCCGGGAGGAAAGCTGGAATTTGTGGAAAAAGATCTTGATTTAAGTTATCATTTGGCTTTCAACAATCCCGTTTTACCGGACGCTTATGAGAACTTGCTGCTTGATGTCATCTCCGGCAACAAGGAGCTGTTTATTCGCGATGATGAATTGAGCGCGTCCTGGAACATACTGATGCCCGTGCTTGATTATCTTGATATGGAAAAAATAATTCCAGAACTTTATCCTTTCGGATCAAACGGGCCGGATATTTTTCATGAAAATGTTAAATGTTAATGTGGCAAACATAAAAAAAGTCAAATATAAAAAAGGAGACTTGGAAAAATGAAAGTGATTGTAATCGGAGGCGTGGCAGCCGGTCCCAAAGCGGCGTCCAAAATAATAAGGAACAATCCCGAAGCGGAAGTCACGATAATAGAAAAAGGAGAATTCTTGTCTTATGCGGGTTGTGGACTTCCGTATTACATTTCGGGAGTGGTCAAAGAGCAAAAAGAACTTATGAGCACTCCTATAGGCATAGTGCGCGACAGCGTATTTTTTCAAAATGTCAAGAACGTAAATGTCCTGAACCACACCGAAGCTGTTGCTATTGACAGAAAAAATAAAACAGTAAAAATAAAACGCGCAAATGAAACGGAAGAAGAGCTTCCCTACGACAAGCTTGTTTTGGCAACCGGCGCCTCCCCTGTCAAACCACAGCTTCCGGGCATGACCTTGAAAAACATTTTTACCTTGCACGAAGTCGAAGATGCCGAGGGAATAAAAAATATGCTCTCAGAAAATCGTGTCATAGACGCTGTCATAATAGGAGGCGGCCTCATCGGAGTAGAAATGGCCGAAGCTTTGGCCGAGCGCGGCTGTCGCGTAAGCATAGTCGAGATGCTGGATCAGATATTGCCAATGTTTGATTCAGAGATTGCCGCTTTGATGGAAAAACGCTTTGAGGAAAAAGGAATAAAAATCCTTACTGGAACAAAAGTTCTTTGCTTTGACGGGGGAAAGGAAGTCCATAAGGTAATGACCGAGCGCGAACCTCTCACAGCGGACATGGTAATAATGTCTGTGGGCGTCCGTCCCAATGTTTCGCTTGCTGTTTCATGCGGACTTGAAACCGGTAAGACCGGAGCGATGAAAGTAAATCCTCAGATGCAGACTTCGGACCCTAACATTTACGCGGCTGGCGACTGTACTGAAACTGTAAATCTTATTACTAACAAGCCGGCCTTTATTCCACGGGGGGCAACCGCGAACAAGCATGGACGGGTAGCGGCCAATGATATCTGTGGCATAAAAGACGGGTTTCGCGGAGTTCTCGGTTCCACAATCTGCAAAATTTTCGACTTTACAGCCGCAAAAACCGGACTTAGTGAAAGAGAAGCCAGGCTTGCCGGTTTTGATCCTGTAATATGTCTTTCACCTGCGCCGGATAGAGCGCATTTCATGCCTGAGGCAAAGTTGCTTTATCTTAAGTTGGTGGCCAACAGAAAAACCCGCAAGTTACTGGGGGCCCAAGCGGCAGGTTCGGGCGTTTGCGATAAAAGAATCGACACAGCGGCAACGGCGATAAGCGCAGGAATGACAATTGATGATATGGCAAACCTAGACCTTTGCCATGCTCCTCCGTATGCTCCGGCGATGGACAACATGATTGTAGCAGCAAACATCCTCAGGAATAAACTGGATGGTGTTATGATTGGAATAAAACCGAAAGGGGCGAAGAAAAAAGTTGAGAAAAAGGGTTCCTCTGTTCTTCTTTTGGATGTAAGATCGCCTGCTGAAGTGGCGGAAAACAAAATAGAGCCAAGCATGAATATCCCTCTTGGCAAGTTGCGTTCTGAAATAGAAAAACTTGATGTGTTCAAAGACTGGGAAATTATAGTTTTATGCAAGATATCGCTCCGTGGCTATGAAGCTGCTTTGATCTTAAAATCAAAAGGTTTTGAGAATGTCAAAGTCATGGATGGCGGAATACTTATGTGGCCGTATGCCGGTCGGCGAAAAATCCAAGGAGGTGAAAAATGAAAAAGTTGTCTATGACGCTTCTGAGTTTAGGAGTTCTTTTGGCACTTTTGGCAGGTTGCCACTCAACAAAAATGAATCCCATAGATGAGGAAAAAGCTTTACTAAGATCCAATAAGGATATTGTCATCAGCGGCAAAACAGGCGGAATCAAAGGTTCCTCCACAGACAAAGCCCCCCAAGGAGTCGTCTGCAAAGATTGTGGTTTCCCAGAGGAATCACTCAGACAAAGAGTGATAATTTCGGGAGAGGTGGACATGGATGATAAAATGCTTAGAAAGCTCAAAGAAAAGCGCAACGTTATTCTTAGCGGTAAAACGGGAGCCTTTAAAAGCACGACAAAAGACAGAAAGTCCAATCCAGTGAAATGCCCTGGTTGCGGCTTCCCGAAAGGCTCTCTCAGAAAACGCGTAATTATTTCAGACGAGCTTTGAAATAAAGTAAAAGTTCAGCGTCAAAAAGGTAGGCACAAAAGATAATGAAGAACAAGATAGAAAAATGTAAAGCGATAAATTCCCAGAGGGTTGCCTCCGGGAACGCCAACTGTTTTTCTGTTAGCCTGGAAGCATTGAAAGTATCCCAAAAAGAACATCAAAAGTTGGAGTTAGCCAAGAAAAATATGGCGCAGAAAAAACATCAGGGCACAGCAAACTGTTCCGCTGAGTCCGGCTTGAAAGCATCTTCTATTTTCAGGGGAAAAGAAAATTACGGTGCTTGCGCCATTGTAGGAGGAAGCCCAAACAGCTTCAGTAGTTCAGGATTCACCCCTTGCGATAGCTTCAAAACTTGTCAAGGCTACAGGCGGTGAAATATGGATCGAACGTTCAGAACAAAACAGTTTTTTTACTTTACACATTTAGTTTCAGTAGCTGCTGATTCAATCCTTGTGGAATTGGACACATAATTAAAAAGGCTCAAAGGAACGCGGGCATGAATAGGCGGCATTTAAACTGGGAAATGAATTAGTAGGGAGCTTTATGAAAGGCAAAGTTTATTATAAGGACGACAATGTAACAGTCACAGATATAAGCATCACATGCAATCATGTGACACTTCCTATAGACAAGGTTGATCATTGCAGAATACATTTCAGAGTAAATAGTTTTTTGTTTGCTCTTATTTGTTTTATTTCTTCCGCCATCATCTTTGTCTATGTGATAGCGAAACGGCAGAAAGCCGAGAAAGAGCTGGGCAAAGTAGAGCGAAAATATCATATGCTGACTGAATTTTCCGGCGACATGATATCTCGGCTGTCCCTGGATGAGTTCAAGCATTTGTATGTGCCTCCGTCAAGCGAGACCCTTTTGGGGGTGCGACCGGAGGAGGTCATAGAAAAAAGCCTGTACGAAATGATTCATTCTGACGATATTGGAGCCCTAAAAGATTTTCATATGGCCGCAACAAAACCACCTCACCCAAAGCTAACGGTTTCTTACAGGCTGAAGAATAAGGAAAGGAAATTCATATGGGTTGAGACAAGCTGCAACGCTGCAAGCCGCGGAAGATTAAAAGAAGGAATAATAGCGGTCACAAGGGAGATCACAGAGCGCAAAAAACTGGAAGATTTGCTTAAGAAGGCTGAAGAGAGCCTGCGTTTGTTTGAGGAAAATTCAGGGAGTTCGATTACCCTTCTTTCCTGCTCCACTCAGGGTAAGGCCCATATCAATGACCCAGTTGACAACCGTCCTTGGACTACTCCCGTTAGCACTGAATTTGGGAGAAGGTGATGACATGCTGGTAACAATGGCAATTGCGGTCATTGGCGGTTTACTTTATTTTCTGCTTTTAACACTGTTGCTGCATACGTATTGGTTTATGGAAAAATGAAGCAATAAAAAATAACAGTCTGAAAATATTTCGATTCAAATAAAAATTAACAATTAATTTATAGGCAAAAAGGAAGGAACAATGGAAAAAATCAATTACAAGGAAATGTATCCAATATATGTACAAGAAATAGCAATTAAAGATTCAAAGATTGAGCATATGGATGAAATATGCCAGTTTTTTATTAATAAAGTCAATACACATCCGTTCGCAAAACATATAGGAGTTTTTGATCACTATACCCATACTGAAAATATTGATGGTGGAGAAATGGCCGCCAATATTAAGGATGCTCAAAATGTTCTCTTCTGTTTCGGGAAAAAGCTCCCTAACCCTAAAATGCTATCTGTAAGACCGCGCTCAATAGGGATATGTGAAACGGATTCACATTATGTAATTTCTTTTCTTGAAGCACCTAATGCCGCGCTGACCGACATAATGGTCTCATGGGTAAAGGAAATGGTTCATCAGTATGAAACTCATATATATATATAAAGATTAACGCAACCGGGGGCGGTCGTCGTACAAAGTAAAAAAAGGATATAAGTAGAGATGAAGTATTTAGCGTTATTACGGTTCTTCTGCGCTTTGTTCCGCAGTGAGGCTGACACAAGAAATAACCGGC
>CAZYVR010000414.1:0-4901 GCA_964651145.1 uncultured Victivallales bacterium
AACTATAAGCTTTCGTGCATGCCCTCATTGTATATCCGTCAAAATCTGAAGAATAGGCAATTACCCCTAATCCAATCTGCTTTAAGTTATTCTGACAATATGCCCCTTGAGCTTTCAATTTTGCGCTTTTAAGCGCAGGCAGCAACATACTGGCTAGAATCGCAATTATAGCAATTACAACGAGCAGTTCGATGAGTGTAAAGCGATGCTGGTTTTTCATGTTTTTCACCCTTTGCTGCTTTTTCTTATCGTCAGTTCAGTTGGAATAAGTATTTTGCGCTTGCCACCGTTCTTTGAGCTTTTGTCCAGCAGGATCTCGCATGCTGTCTTGCCTATCTCGTATCCATTTTGTCGCACGCTCGTTAGCTGCAGACCCATTCTCGCGGTTTCCAGCAGGTCTCCGTAACCGACCAGAGCTATGTCTTTCGGAGTATGCAAGCCGCGTTCCTTTATTGCTTCATAGGCTCCCCATGCCATAATGTCGCTGGCTCCGAACACTGCTGTTGGCCTTTTCTCTTGGGGCAATTCGAGAAAGGCTTTCATTCCATGATAGCCTTGATCTTTAGAAAATGTGTTGTTGCCATATATTAGCTTTTCATTGATTGCTATGCCGGATTCTGTTAATGCTTTCCTGTATCCTTCTTCGCGTTCGAGGGCATTTGACACCAGCTTGGGCCCTCTTATATGCGCTATTTTTTTATGCCCTTGCTCGATAAGGTACTTTGTCGCAAGATACCCGCCTTCGCGGTCGTCGCTGGAAACGCTGCTTGCGTTCAATCCGATTGCGGAGGCGTTTATTATTACTACATTGTCATTTTCGCGGCAAAGCTTTTCTGTAAAAGGAGTGAAAGGGCATGATTCTGCTGGAGAAAAAATTATGCCGTCTATTCCTTTTTTTAGCAGTTCGTTTATGTAGCTCTCTTCATTTTTGGGCGAGCCGTCAGTGCTGCAGAAGGACATATTGCAATCATGCGCCCGCGCCGCGTCTTCCGCGCCTCGGGCAATGTTTGCAAAATATGAGTTGTTTATAGCGCCACCCACCAGCGCTATAGTTTTTGACAAGCCGATTTGGGAATATTCCGGCTTTAGCGATTTGACGCTGTCTACGAAGGTGCCTTTTCCTCTGACTTTGTAGAGAACTCCTTTTTCAACGAGATCGCTAAGCGTTTGGCGGACTGTCACGCGGCTGATCCCGAACATTTCTGTCAGTTTGTTTTCCGACAAAATAGGATCGCCCTTGCGAAGGTTGTTTCTGATTATGAGCCGACAGATGCCATCTTCAAGCTCTTTGGTCTTCAATTTGCCTTTAATTTGGGCTATCACTAAAAAAACTCCTTGTATCTATATAGTTTTATTGTAATACATATAAGATACAAGTCAAGGGTTTTTTCTGATTTTTTTCAGATTGTTTTTTTAGCTAAGTTGTGGCTCAGCCCACACGCCGTGCGATATCCACGCTAGTTTTTTCACTCTGTCCAAATCTTCTCGCATTGGGTTTCTGGCGTAATGCATGGAGAGTGTCAGCCAGCGTATTTTTCCAATCTCGACCTCCAGCCTGACTGCCGGGGCGGAAGGCTCGATGATTGCGCTTCGCGCCAGTTCTTTTCCATCGCCAAGAATGCTGAATACCGCGGACGACACTGAGTCGCTGAATTTGGGATTCAGCCCCACGCGCGCCGTGAATTTTTTGAATGCGCCAGGCGTTATGCAGTATTCAATGCTTGTTTCTCGGATAGTGTCTTTTGCAAAGGGAGGCCCCAGACATGGGACAACGCCAAGTCCTTTTACTTTTTCATTTTTGCCATTTTCATTTTTCAATTCCAATGGAACCAGCTTTCCGCCGGAGTAAGGAACAAGCGACACGTCAATAGTTGGAGCATAGCGGTAGAGCATGTCAACATTGCATTCTACAAACGGATGTCCGCGCAGGTCCAGCGCGAACGGCTTCTCCTTTGTTTCCGAAAGCGCGAGCGCGCAGACAGTGTGCATAAAATCGGCAAAATGCCTGGCCGATTCCGACTGCGCTTTTCCAGACAAAGCTCTTGCTTCGCCTTTGTTTCCGGCATACAGGGCCTGGACAATTGGCGTGGCCTGAGCCGTTCCGAATTTATGCGCTTTTATAAGGCCGGCAAAAGCTCCCATTTCCGCCTGTTCCAGATTTTGTCCCAATAATTTGGGTTTATAGTCTTTTATGTCGATTGGAGCTTGAAGCCCTTCCACATTTGCGTGCAGTTCTAGCCCTATATATTCCTGAGGCGGCGGGACGATGATGTCAAGCATTGCCGGACTGAGCGCATGAATGGGCTCGCAAATGTCGGCAATGACATGCGAGTACACTCCGCAGAATTTGACTGCCGACTTAACGTCTCCTGCCTTAAGGCTGGCCACTGCGTTTTTAAGATAATGACGAATGAGATAAACTTGTTTTAATGGCGGAGCGTCCGAGTAGGTTTGTTTGCTGGCCATCTTTTCAAATCTGCATTGCCACGCTGATTTTGGCGGGTCGGGATAGATAAACTTGTCCGCGTCAGGATCTATTTTATCCTTGTCTTTTTGGGGCATAGATTTGTCCGCAAAATAGTCAGGATACCAGGATGTTTCTTTCAGTTCAGCCTCGTATGGCTCGAAAAGTTCGCGCTCATTTTTTGAAAGCCTTGAAAATGCGTTCATGGCTATGCTGTCATGCACTCCGCTCATTTTATTCCCAATCCCATTTATTTTTTTCTGCAAGTCTATTAAATGCGTCGATTATTCCGCTTCCGCTGTGCGCGTCGCCCACTTCGCCGCCTCTTGAAATAACATGCTCCTTCACCTTCGGATTTGCGTTTTCAGGGCATACGGCAAAGGCCGCGAGTTCTGGGCGCATCATGGCTGTGTCGGCTATTTCGTCTCCGGCTATGACCACATGCTCTGGAGAAATGCCTGACAGTTTCAGGGCTTCGGACAAGTTGAGCGATTTTTCCAGAACGGCTGGATAGCTCACAAGAGTTCCTTTATTGCAGGAAGTCTTTAAAATGCCGTTTTCAGGATAATTTTTATGGGTATATTCGATCAGTCTTTCCTTGTCTTCTTCTATCGCGTTGAATTGAAAAAGATGCCCATAGAAATGAATTATTTCAGGAGTGAATTTAGAGCATATGTCCTTAATTAGCGGATGTAGATGCTTGTTGTTTGTTTCAAGTATCTTTTCGCGCACGGACTCGGTGTATGGCTGAATCATTTCCATCTTTTCATCTTTGACAGTGGCAAGCCTGTAGCCCATTTCGCCCATCAAAAATGCAGGCCTGCTTTTTACGGAGCTGCCCAATACCAACTGCCATTGGCCGTTTGGGTCCCAGGTTGTGTTGATTGCCCAGCGGCACCCTTTTGAGTCAAGCTTGTCGAGAAATTCGCTGAAGTGATCAGGGAATCTTGCATAAGGCTCGTAGCCGCCGCCCAGAGCTGTGCCGTCGAGGTCGGTTACAAATAATTTTGGGAATTCGTTCATGTTTTTCGTCCTGTTTTGTTCAAAAATATTATAAGGGTTATTTAGTCATTTTTACGCTGGCCCATGCTCCGTAGTATGGAATGTACCATGCTTGATTTACGAATCGCTCAGCATGCAGGGGCCATTGCAGTGAGGTCTTGAGCCCTGTGCCGTCGTTGTCAAAGATTGTAAGGAAAAGGCCGAAGCGTGCGCCAGCGACCGGAGCCATCGGCTGAATCATGTTGAATGGCAAAGTCAGCAGGCCTTCGAACCCGTTTTTGTTTGATTTTCCCCGGTACAGTCCCTTAAGCAGGAGCCTTGTCCCAACGGGATATTCCAGAGCCATATTTACGGGGCGCTCCATGTAGGCTTTTTCGTCGCCATTTTCTGTGCCGCGCGTCATCATTATGTCGTAGAAACTTTGGTTTCCAACGGCTTCTGTGCCAACCGGATTTAAGCCTATTTGAAAGGAGTCGCCAAACATAAGCAGATTTGTTTTTGAAGAAACAAGCGCGTCGTCTTTTGCGTTTATTCTAAAGAAGAGGGCATCTTCATTCCATGCCATCCTCAGCTCTGCGCTCAAGTCTTCTTCGCCATCCCAGCTTACAGTGAAAAAATCGTCTATTTGCTCCGGGCGCGCTCCTGTCAGTTTGATTGGGACAATATTTTCCCAGGCTGCGAAGTCTTCGGGGCTTGAAATATAGGCGCACTCAGTGAACACTAAATATTTTGTAGCTTCCTTTGCTATTCCAGCCGCTTCCAGTTTTATCTCAAATTTGGATGGGGCCAGCGGGTTTTCTATCTCCCATGGCACAGACAGTTTTGCTGTGTGGTTTGGCTTTATATTTTGTATTTTTTTCCGGCAAGTCTTGCCGTTGCATGTGATTGTCGCGATGACTTCTCCAGCGTCAACCGGCTTCTTGTTGGCAATGTTCAGAATTATGAAATATTTGCCGTTCTGGATATCGGGCAATATCTCCAGCGTCAACGGATGATACACCTTCAGCGCGCTTACTGTTTGCAATCCGTCCTTTTTGCTCACCATGTTTACATAATGCGTGTTGCGGTCAAATTTCAAAGGAATAAAGGCGCTTTTTCCGCTATGACTTTTTCCGTCTATTATTATTTCATCGATGCTTTCTGTGTACGCAAACTCTTCTTTTTGGCCGCCAATAATAATGGTGTCTTTTCCTGGAACATGTCTTCTTCTTGAGGACAGTTCTTTTTCCGTTTTTTCCCAGTATCCGTGGGCTTCGAGATATTCAACCAACTTTGGCTGTCCGATAAGATATTTGTCGTTGGATATTTCTATAAATGTCATGCAGTTTTGCATGGAGTCTTTTACTTGTTCAAGGGAGCAGTCTTCGCAAATTACCCCGCACCGGTTGGCTGAAAACAAGTCGATGTCCTGTCGGGGCGCATATCTGGGGCTGTA
>CAZYVR010000415.1:0-4889 GCA_964651145.1 uncultured Victivallales bacterium
AACTACTTTTTCGAAGCTTCCAGCGCTTGTTCAAAATCGGCTTTTATATCTTCGATATCTTCGATTCCCACAGAAACGCGAATGAATTCTGGATTGATGCCTGCGGCTTCTTTTGCTTTGTCGTCCAATTGCTGATGCGTGGTTGACGCCGGGTGTATGACAAGGGTTTTGGCGTCGCCTATGTTGGCCAGATGGCTTGCCAGCTCCACAGAATCGATAAATCTGATGGCGGCAGCATGGCCTCCTTTGATGCCGAAGCCAAAGACCGAGCCGAATCCGCCTTTCAAATATCGTTCGGCAGTTTTGTGCCATGGATGGTCTTCAAGGGCAAGAGAATTGACCCAATCCACCAGCGGATGCGCTTTCAGACAGTTGGCCAGTTCAAGAGCATTTTCGCAATGTTTTTTCATTCTTAGGGGCAGGGTTTCCACGCCTTGAAGCATGAGGAATGAATTGAAAGGGCTGGGGCATGGGCCGATGTTTCTCATCCCCTGCACACGCGCTTTGACGATAAAGGCAATATTTCCGTCGGGAGTGTTTCCGAGGGCGTCCCAATACACCAATCCGTGATAGCTGTCGTCCGGTTCGGTAAATTCGGGGAAGCGTCCGCTTGACCAGTCAAAGTTTCCGCTGTCGACAATCATTCCGCCAATGCTTGTGCCGTGTCCGCCGATCCATTTGGTGCATGAGTGAAGCACAATATCGGCTCCATGCTCGATCGGACGGCAGATGACGGGCGCAAATGTGTTGTCTATAAAAAGCGGAAGGCCTTCGGCGTGCGCTGTGTCCGCCACGGCTCTGATGTCGGGCACATCGCCTTTTGGGTTGCCTATGGTTTCGCAATATACCAGCTTGGTGTTCTCGCGTATGGCTTTGTTAATGTTTTCCGGAGTGAAGTCGTCCAGAATTGTCACTTCAATGCCAAATCGCGGAAGGGTATAGACGAACATGGTCTGTGTTCCGCCATAGAGGGACGCGGATGCGACAATATGGTCTCCGGCCCGCGCAATATTTGTTATGGCCAGGAAGATGGCTGCGGTTCCGCTTGAAGCGCCCAGGGCGCCCACGCCGCCTTCCAGTTCTGCAATGCGTTTTTCAAGAACATCGGTGGTCGGGTTCATCAGCCTTGTGTATATGTTGCCCGGCTTTTTAAGGGCAAACAGATCCGCCGCGTGCTCAGAAGAATCGAACACGTAACTGGATGTCTGATAAATAGGAACGGCTCTGGCATTTGTTGTTGGATCGGGTTGCTGGCCAGCATGCAATGATATGGTTGAAAAGCCTCTTTTTTTCATTTTTCACAATCCTTAAAGTTTAAAAGATATTTTTTAAGAAAACAAATCCGTTGACAAATAACGTTCTCCGGTGTCGCAAACAATAGTGACTATATTTTTTCCTTCGTTTTCTTCTTTTTTTGCTTCCTGGAGGGCGGCAAAGACATTGGCTCCGGAACTGGTCCCGCAAAGAATTCCTTCCATTCTGGCAAGCATTCTGGCGGTGTGCATGGCTTCCTCATCCGAGACCTGAATTATATTGTCTATCAATTTTCTGTCAAGGACTTCCGGAATAAAACCGGCTCCAATTCCTTCTATTTTGTGTCTTCCAGGATTTTCGCCGGAAAGCACAGCGGAAGATGCCGGCTCAACTGCTATTATTTTAATGTCTTTATTTTTTTCTTTAAGAAAACTTGCCACACCTGACAATGTTCCGCCGGTGCCAACGCCAGCTATAAAAATATCAACTTGCCCGTCGGCGTCGTTCCATATTTCAACAGCGGTTGTTGCTTTGTGAGTTGCCGGATTGGCAGGGTTCATAAATTGCCTTGGAGAAAAAGAATTCGGCATTTTATTGAGCAATTCTTCAGCCTGTCGAACAGCGCCCTGCATGCCCTCCACTCCGGGAGTCAATATAAGCTCGGCCCCAAGATGCTCCATAAGAAGCCTGCGCTCTACAGACATAGTTTCAGGCATGACAATAAACAGTTTATATCCGCGCGTTGCAGCGACTATAGCCAGCCCCAACCCGGTGTTGCCGCTGGTGGCTTCTATTATGGTTCCGCCTGGCTTGAGCTTTCCATCTTTCTCTGCGGCATCTATCATGCTGACTGCTATTCTGTCTTTGACGCTTGAGGAAGGGTTGAAAATTTCAAGTTTGCATAAAATGTCCGCTCGCCCGCCTGTGTTTAATTGGTTAAGTCTTACAAGCGGAGTGTTTCCCGTCAATTGACTTATATTTTCATAGATATTCATATTACATACTCCGGCATATGTTCTTTTTTCATTTTTTCGATTAGCCCCTTCAAATTTATTTTGGAGGCTTCTTCTTTCATCACATTCGACAAGTGCTCCCAGACTTCCGAAGCCAGACAAACATTGCAACGCTCACAAGAATCGGAGTCTCCAACACACTTGACCAGTTGAAGCTTGCCTTCAAACAACTCTATAATGTCAAGAATTGTTATGTCTTCCGCCTGTTTGTTAAGAACATAGCCGCCGTTGCAGCCTCTGATTGTTCTTATAATGCCAGAGGTCTTCAGGGGAATCATTATCTGCTCCAGGTACGCTTCCGAAATTTCCTGCTTTTCAGCAATGACTCTTCCCTTGACTGCGGAGCTGGATTCAGATTCCATTGCCACCTGCAATAAAATTCTTAAACCGTATCGTGATTTTGTGGAAAGTTTCATCTTGTTTCCGCCACCTCCTTTATAGCTTGTGATATAAAATAGTATAGTATCCTTATAAGGTATTAGGATAAGGTCTTTTTATTGTTTTGGCAAGGGTTTTTTGTTATTTTCTTTATTATTATTTTTGAAGCTCATTGCTTGATGCCCGGAAAGACGTTTTGTTTTAATAAGTTTTTTCCCGCTATGGAGCTCATTTTTCTTATGTTTGACATCTAAAGATTTCCAGGACAGCCATGACATTGCCAAAAACAAGGCGACTCCCGCCATGAGGCAGGCAAATGCCGAAAAATATCGGGAAGCTTTTTGAGGCTTGTCTGGAGCGCATTTAGCAAGGACAAAGGAATGGATGAATATCATTCCAAGGATAATCAGCGTCGAGAAAAATGCCAGCCTCATTCCTGCGAGCGGCAATAGCGCGACAGCCGCAAACATGCCAGCCATGGATCCCCCCAGATAATCAAGAAATTCCAGGCTTGAGCCCGCTTTTCCCGCGTCGACTCCCGCCTTTTTCAAATGGAAGCTTGCCATCGGCAAATATTGCCCAGCAAACACACCGGCAAGAAAAAACAAAGCCGCAAAATATGCTTGCGAATGGATGCTGTTCAAGCATAAAAAAAGAATAAAGCAGATATACATGAGTGTAGACAAGGGAATGACAAACCACTTGGAGCCTTTGTTTTTGAGAAACCACTCAACACAGGTTCCGCCGCAAAAAATGCCGAGCATAAACATGGAGGTTACAACTCCGAAATACAAAAATATCGAGCCGAAATAAATCTGATAATTGAAAATAAGGATTATATTCAGCGTCATCCCAGCGAAAGCTGCCGCAAACACAAAAAACATAGCGTCCGCCTTGCCCAGAAAAGGCTTAAAAAAGCTCATCCTGCCCTTGTTTGCAAACGCAAAATAAACTATTCTTAGAATTGTCAAGATCAATATAAGACGCAAAAATGACGGGAAAAGAAAAAGAACAAACCGTTTTAAAGTATCCATTTCGACGCTTAAGTTGCCGATGCGCTTCATTGTGACAAGCAGGCTGTAAAGAAAAGCTTTTGGCTCCGAATCCGAATTGAGCAGCAGATTCCCACGAGTGTCTTCAATTACTTTTTTGTATGTGTCGAGTTGAAAATCTATTCTGTCTTTTAAAAATAACACGGGAAGATTTTCAGGCTGAAAAAAAGATTTTATCCCTTTGACAGCCGCCAGCCTTTTTTGAAGAACCTCCACCGAACCACTGACCGCTCCGTCGGTGTCTGAAGCAAAAAAAACGCTTCCTGAACCTGGCTTCAGCGCAGTGTGGCGAAAAACCTTCTGCAATGTAAAGAGCAAAGAGCCTCCGAAATACGCCAACTCGGGCCCTATATAATTTTCTCCGGCTGGAAAGGCGACGCTCAATACTCCGTTATTTTTCAAGGCTTTTTTCAGCAAGCGAAAGTTCTCCAAGGTGTAATATCTGTTTAAAACCAGAGAGGAAGGATTCGGCAAATTTACAATGATGAGGTCATATTTATTTTCGCTGCTTCTCAGAAAATCACGGAGGTTCTTGTCAATTATCTCAATTTTGTCCAGATTTTTTTTGAATTCTTGCGGGACAACCTTCAATAATTTGCCGGGATATTCATGATCGGTTGAAAACCAGACCACTTTTTTTGCCTGCGGCAATCTTGAGATTTCAGAGCAAAGGAAAAGCGCGGACGGACTTATTGCCAGTATATCCCTGGCGTCAGGCTTCTCCGCAAAATTGACAGCTATGCTTTCCGCGGTGTTCTGAATATCGGGCAGATTGGCGCAGACGGCGCCCCAGGCTGTGACAACAAACTGGCTTTCGTATTTGCCGTAGCTGTATTTTGCCTGGGAGGTGCTAAAACTGCCCATATATTCAGCCCCTGGAAGGATGCGTTTCCAGGCTTTAATATTGTTTGATTCGCCAATATTTTTATTCCAGCCAAACGCAAGCGTAGCCAACGCAAAGGCAAACACAGACAGCGAAATGAACAGCTTGCAAAATGGTTTTTTGCGGAAAGCCAGCAGCATATACACGGACACAGAAAAAGCCGCAGCCGCGGCCGCAATGACAATGGCCGTTTCGTTTGACGCTCCGAAAAACAAAAGCAAAGTGACTGTTATCGCCCCCATAAAGCTCCCAAAACTTTCAAAAATATAAACTTTTGCGGCAGGGAGCGCGCTCTGAGACATCCATTTG
>CAZYVR010000416.1:0-4859 GCA_964651145.1 uncultured Victivallales bacterium
GTCCTTGCTTTTTTCGGGAGTTACGGCAAGGCGAAGGAGCTTCAGCAAAATCTTAAAGAGTGGGAAGGGCGCTATCGTCTGGTAGTGGAGAACGCCAGTGAAATGATATTGCTTCTTGACAATGACGGGAAGATTCTGGACGCAAATTTTGCGGCTGTCAGAATACTGAGATTGCGCTCCAGAAAGGCTTTGATAGGGAAGCTTTTTCCCGAAATGATCTTTGATAAGGATGGAGAGCCCGTGCTGTGGGAAGATTATAGAAGAAGTTTTCAGATCGAGGACACTTCGGAAGGTCCGCATATTCAGCGTCTTCAAGGGGTTGCCAAATCGTCTGCGCGTGAAAGGATTGAACTGGATATTGCCATTTCAAGCATTGAAGTCGAGGAAATTCCGATGATGATTGCTCTGGGTCGGGATGTGACCAGGCAAAATCGGCTGGCGCGTGAGAAAGAGGAGCTAAGCGTTAAACTGGCGCATACTCAGCGCCTTGAGTCTATAGGCAAGCTTGCTGGAGGAGTTGCGCATGATTTCAACAATTACCTTCACGCGATTCAGGGGCATCTTGATGTGGTTAAATTCATGCATGATGTCAAAGACGAAAAAGTAGTCGAGCATCTCGAAAAAATTAATCAAATCACAGAAAAAGCCGCTCGCTTGACCCAACAATTGCTGGGGTTTGCCAGGAAGGGCAAATATATGAGAAAGACATTCGACTTGAATGAACTGGCAAGGGAAAGCGCGGATCTTTTTGTGCCGGAGAGCCAGGAAGGCGTGGAGTTTAAGCTGGAGGCAGGCAAGGAAAAAATGTGGGTACGCGGCGACCCCGTTCAACTTCAACAGGTTTTTCTTAATTTGCTTCTGAATGCGCGTGACGCTCTGGAAGAGAGCAAAGGAAGAAAAAGCATTTTTATGAAAGTGGACGACGCATTGAAATTTGATATTAAATTTTTGCCTCCTGTCGATCTCAAAGCCAACATGAACAATTATTATTGCGTTCAAGTCAAGGACAATGGATGCGGCATTCCCCATGAAGACCTTGAACGCGTATTTGAGCCGTTCTTCACTACAAAACCATTTGGCAAAGGCACTGGCATGGGGTTGGCCATGGTGTATGGGACCATTTCAAATCACGCTGGCTGGGCGCAGGCCATTAGTCATCCGAAAGAAGGCGCTGAGTTTTATGTGTTTCTTCCTCATGCGTGAGGAAATTCGTCGGCAAGCGCAAAACTCATGACTTTGGAGTCTATTCCATCCCCGCGCTCTATTGATCTGTTTATGAAGCGGGCCAATTCTGATTTTGGGATCAGGATGGTCTCAATGTCTTCGCTGTCCTCAGGCCTTGGGGTGACGTTTTTGTTCTTTTCGTTATTTTCGTTTATTTCCATCAAAACGATTTGGACGGATTCATTTGTCATTCCAGGAGAATTGAACGCGGCTTCGCACACTTTTATAATTTTTCCTGTGTAGCCTGTTTCCTCAAGAAGCTCCCTGCAAGCTGTCGAATTTGGCGTTTCTCCAGCGTCAATCAGTCCGGCTGGAAACTCTATTATGTACTTGTCGGCGGGCGGGCGATATTGGCGAATCAATGCCAGGCGCCCCGAGGGATTCAAGTTTGCTATTATTGTCACTGCTCCGGCGCATTTTACTCTTTCAGCCGACTCCCAGTTGCGTTCTTTGCCAGTCTTGTCATTGTAGGATATCTTTTTTAATTCCAGCCACTTGCCTTCAGGCATAGTTGTTTTTTTGTTTAATTTAGGGATCATTTTGTGTTTTCTTCTCTTTTTTCTCTTTTTTTTAATGTTTCAGCTTGCATTTAATATATACATTATTAACTTAAATGAAAATACAAATAGAACAGTGTTCTTTTTGCTGTCCCTAAAAGTTTAGTTTTCCCAAACAGAAAATTCATCCGGGTTTGTTTTGCATATTTCTGCTAATAGAAAGACATAAGATTAAGGCGTATATGAGCAATTCTCATAATATCTTACAATTAAAGGTGAAATATTTCCTATGTTAGTTGCTCTGACCGGTGGCATTGGGTGCGGCAAAAGCGTTGCTTTGAGTTTTTTCGCTGAATTGGGGTGGCTGATTGTTGATGCCGACAGAATATGCCATGAACTTTATGATGACAAGCTCCCTGCAATTGTTGAGCCCATGAGGGATAGATGGGGCGCGTCGTTGATTATTTTGCCGGATGGCTCTATTGATAAAAAGAAAGTGGCCAAAATCGTTTTTAAAAATGATGATGAACTTGAATGGCTTAATTCGCTTTTTCATCCGCTTATCTGGAAAAAGGCCGAGCCTGTGCTTGCGAATTCAGAGAATAAGCGAGTTATGTTTGATGTGCCTTTGCTGTTTGAGGCTGGATGGGAAGACAGGTTTGAACGTGTTATATCGATTTGGACTGATCGCAAAGAACAAGTTCGCCGCTTGAAGCAGAAAGGTTTGACCTTAGAAGGCATAAGGCTCAGAATGAAAAATCAAATGTTACCGGACGCAAAATTGGAAAGAGCTGATTTTGGATTGATTAACAATGGCTCGCAGGAGTCTTTATATATGCAATGCAGGCTTTTAAATAAACAAATTAAGGAATAGAAAAAACGATGGAAGACAAAACCGCAGAGAATAAAAATATAAACGAAGAAAGAGTTGTCCAGCCAGATATGCTTGGCGGGGATGCTAAGGATTCGGGCTCTTGCAGCAACGCAGAAACAAAAAAGCAGACAACCGTTCCGCGTGGACGCAAAAAAGCTTCTGTCCCGAAAAAAGCGACCGCAAAAAAGTCTGTGGCAAAGAAAATAACTGCACAAAAAACTGACGAAAAAAGTAAAGAAGCTTCTGCTGAAGTTAGCAAAGCTCCAGTTGGAAGAAGCGAAACTCCAGTTGCAAGAAGTGAAACTCAGGACAAGCAGCAAGATGAACAGGCTGTCAAAGTAAATTCGACGGCCAAAATAATTGCAAAAAATCAGATGCCTTCCTCTGTGAAAGATGAAAATATAAATATAGCTCCGGTCGAAAATGGGCGAAATAATGGGGCGCGAAATCAGCCGCCTGAACATTCTGCAACTACGAAAGACAAGAGCTTGATGTCTGAAGATGAAGCGTTGCGTCACGAACGCGGAGATAATAATAGTGGTCATAGAAATAATAATGGACACTATGCGAATAAACAACGGGATCGTGCCGGACGCAACAAAAAATACAGCGGCAACAATAATAGCGGCAACAATAATAGCGGCAACAATAACAGTGGCGAGCAACGCTACAAGTCTGATGACGCGCATCATCGCGACCGCACAGCTCCAAGTTTGAATATTGCCGAATTGCAGGAGAAATCCATGCAGGAGCTTGCCGGCATGGGCGCCGCTCTTGGAGTCGAAGGCATTGGCGCGCTCGAGAAGTCAACGCTTATTTTTGAGATTTTAAAGTCCAACGCTGAAAAAAGCGGACTTATGTATGGCAGCGGTTACCTCGAAATATTGCCGGACGGATTCGGCTTTTTGCGTTCGCCGAATTATAATTACCTGCCATGTTCCGAAGATATTTACCTTAGCCCTTCCCAGATAAGGCGTTTTTCTTTGAAAACCGGTGACTTTATTGCGGGACAGATTCGGCCTCCCAGAGAAAAGGAGCGCTTTTTTGCAATGTTGAAGGTGGAGTCTATCAACCATGACTCGCCGGAGCGGAAAAAAGAAATTATTCCATTTGGAAGTCTTGTCCCATATTTTCCAACAAAGAGGCTTGTTTTGGAGCATGATCCAAACGAGCTGTGCACTAGAGTTGTTGATCTTGTGTCACCAATTGGAAAAGGACAGCGCGGGCTTATTGTTGCTCAGCCGAGAACGGGCAAAACGGTTCTCCTTCAAAAAATGGCCAATAGCATTTCTGCAAATAATCCGGAAGTGCATCTTATTGTTTTGCTTATTGACGAGCGCCCGGAAGAAGTTACCGATATGCAAAGATGCGTCAAAGGCGAGGTTGTCAGCTCCACTTTCGACGAGCCGCCTGAACGCCATGTGCAGGTCGCCGAAATGGTCATTGAAAAAGCCAAGAGACTTGTGGAATACAAAACGGACGTGGTTATCCTGCTTGACAGCATTACGCGCTTAGCCAGAGCATACAATACATTGCAGCCGCATAGCGGAAAAATTCTTTCTGGCGGTGTTGACGCAAACGCTCTCCATAAGCCAAAACGCTTTTTTGGCGCGGCCAGAAATATAGAACATCACGGAAGCCTTACGATTATAGCCACGGCTCTTATAGATACAGGCAGTCGCATGGATGAAGTTATTTTTGAAGAATTCAAAGGCACTGGCAATATGGAAGTTCACCTTGACCGCCATTTGGCTGACAAGAGGGTTTATCCAGCAATCAATATCGAAAAGAGCGGGACAAGAAAAGAAGAATTGCTTTTGCATCCTGATGAACTCCAGCGCGTTTGGACTTTGAGAAAAGCCATGAATGGCGTGCCTCCGGTTGAGGCCATGGAATTGCTCATCGGCAAACTTAAGAAAATGAAAACAAACGTTGAGTTCCTTGTGACTCTTCAAATGTAGAGGGACGGGCGGATAAATGGAGAGCGGAAAAAAAAGAAAGATTATCGCAATTTTTTTATACCTGATTATTGCTATTATTCTTGTCTTTTCACTTATCCTTATTTGGCCTGTTCACCGCAAATATAAAAAGATGAAGGGGTATGTGGATTCTCTTCAAGAGGATTACTCCCAGAAAAACGATGAGTGCGCAAGGCTGAACAAGGACGTCCATGATTTGAGTCATAACCCAACTGCGGTCGAAAAGGTTGCGCGGGAAAAATTTGAACTCTGCCGCGAGGGCGAGGTCATTCTCAAATACGACAA
>CAZYVR010000417.1:0-4853 GCA_964651145.1 uncultured Victivallales bacterium
GCATATTTGCAAGGATATACAGAATGCTTGGAAAAGGGTACAGAATAGACAAAAAGCCCAACCATGCAAAGGCAAAGCCTCTTCCCGTTCCTTTTGAAAATTTGAAGGATTGTCTTTGGAAGCTGATGATAGGCGAGGGAGACAGAAAATATTTGATAAAAGGCAAAGGCGGCGATGTGGTGACATGGTGGGCTTACATCAAGGCGCTTGTTTACCGTTTGCCGCTTTCGGAAACAAAAAACAAAGCCGGCAAATTTGCCATTCTTGGTTCTTTTGGCATGAAGGTTCCGGCTACGTCCATTCAAGTTTTTGCGTCAAGAAATGGAAAAGACTGGGAATTGCTGGAAGTTCCAAAAGCGGAAAAAGGCGTTTATTTGTTTGGGATTCCCGATGGCATGAGAGAGTCAAAAGATTTGTATGTGAAAGTTCTAGGCCGAAATTCGAGATGCATTGTCGGCGGCTTTGCGCTTTGCAAATAGAAATAATTTTTAAAATAAGGAACTTATAATGCGCGTTAAAACACTCACCTTCTCCCTTGCCGCAATGTTTGTCATAAACTCCTCTCTTTGGGGCTGGGGGAACGGTCATGACTTTGTGAACCATTTCGCGGTGGATGTTCTGCCCGTCGAAATAAGAGATTTTCTGGGAAGCGAAAACTGCAGGAAGGTCGTGAAATGGTCCCATGCGCCAGATGATTACACCCCTTGGGCAAAGCTGGAAAAAAAGTATGCGTCGTTTTCAGAAAAAGAGAAGGAGTTAATTTCAAAATATAAATTAAAAACCATATACAAGCTTCACTCACACATAGGGCAAGCAGTAAACTTAATTATGTTGACACAGGCTTTTAAAGATAAAAATCCAGAACGAGCAGCCTTATGGATGGCATGCATTCTTCACACTTACGCTGATGAGGCGGCTTGCAACCATGATCCATTGATTCACTTTATGACCTATAACTTTGCCGGAGGCTATAAAATGAAATTCAACAAGGGCGTTGGATTTGATTTTGGCGATATGGCAAGAACTCCTGAAGGTAAAAAAGTGGCTCTGGAAATGCTCAAAAACTACAGGCCGCAGGTCATTTCAAAAGACCCGCAAAAAGTCTTGGTTAAAATAATGCTGGGAGCTTTGGAGTCAAATTCATTCATGACTCAGCGAGGACGGCGCATTGCCGCTTCTTATGCCCAAAACGTTCCTCCTGAAACTTGGAAGGATGGCCAAAAAGCAATGGCGGAACTCGGCTGCTATGGCATTGAGCATGGGGTAAATGCTATAGTCACGGCCTGGGCATTTGCCAAGGAAGATAAAATTCCACAGATAACAGATAATACAATAAAGGAATACCAGGCGGCATCCCAAAAATTTATGGCTGAAAGACTCATTGAGCATGACTCTCTTTTTGAGCCGTTTGTGAACTTGCCGATTCCCCGAAAGCCATACACTGGTTTTTTGATCGAACCCTCCATTTCAATGGCTTCCAGCAAATTAAGCATGGCCTCCAAGTTGATTCTCTCATCTGCAATGCGATCAATGAAAAAAGCAGGTCGTCCTTTTATGCCTCTTGATTACCGCAGCCTTAATAAAAAAGATTTGCCAACGCCAGCGCAAATGCCAGTTCTGGTGGTCAATGCCAAACGACATTTTAGCCTGCCTAAAAAAATGAAAGATAAAATTAAAAACTATTGTGACGAAGGAGGCAAACTCCTCTGGATTGGCGGCTCTCATGGCAAGATGCTTGGAGACTTCTCAAAATTCATGCAAAAGGTGGATCACAAACAAGTTCCTGTGTCTCATAAATACGGAAAGGTCAACAGTGATATAGTGGCAAAAAGCATTATAGCTTTTGATGGCTCGCTGAAAACTATTATGGGGAATAAAGAGTATAAATTTACACATGATCCGGAAACCAGGGCTGGCTGGATGAAGCCTGTCTGCGAATTTATTATTGACAAGCCTGACAAGAATATTGAAGTGTTGGCAACGCTGACAATTGACGGCAAAAGATCCAATATTGCAGGCGCATGGCTCGATAAAAATGGCAAAGCCAAATATATTTTTCTGCCTGAATACCTCGTGTCGCCATTTTTGTTTGCTGATATCGACACGGTTAAAGACCCGGCAAATATTCAACTCGATGACTTTGTGAAAAAACTTTTGTTCGGATGCCTGGATATTCTTAAAAATAAATAGCTTATAGCCTGCGCTTAAAATCCGACAAGCTCTTTGCCTGTGTTGTCTTTTATGAAGTCCAGATATTTTTTTGAATTAATGGACAATCTTTTGTCGGCTTTGTCGTAAGCGGCTTCCACGTTGCCGCTTCTGCTCCATATTTGGCCGGGAATCAGTTCTGTCCATTTTTTTCCGTCGGAATTGATTTGCAAAAGGCGGTCTATTATTATTTGCGGAAGCTTGTCGCTCATAAAGCGGGAGCAGGAGACAATGTCTTTCCATCTTTCTCCTTGAACGCTTTCCTGATAGAAGCGGTTCATCACGTCAAGCTTGCAGTAGGATATTCTTATTGCGTTGCCTTTGTCGAAAATCACGCTGATGACATAGTCATTTTTAAGGTAGTGCTTGTAAAGGAATCCAGATTTTTTGTTGAGAATAACATCCACTGCCGTTCCATATCTTTTCTCGCATTCGGCTTCGGTTTCATTGATGCGAGCCTTTGCCGCGAATATTGCGGCAAAAATTAAGATGACGCTAATTGCTGTCTTTTTTATTGAGACATCTCCTCTTTTGTGAAATAGAAATGTGTACTTTATAGCTTTGAAACGGAGACATTTCAAGTTTTTCAGTGAGGCAACGCTCAGTTATGCCATGGAATCAAAGAGTCTAATTGGCAAATTTAATGCCCGGCGCTATATTCTTAATAAGAAGGGTTTATTGCTTGAAGAGCTTGTGATGTTGCAAGACGATGATTTAGCAAAGCAACCAAGAAGGAAGCGCCCCAAAATGGCCGAAATGACGAACAACGCTGAACCTGGCAAAGGCAAACGGCTTGAAGCAAAAGCCGATGTCAAGGTTCTCCTCAATAAGAGTTATGAGCAGTACAGCTTGACTTTGGAAACTCACCTTCAAGGCATGGAGCTTTGGGGTTCTATAACGCCCAAGGGCAAGGGCGATATTATTAGAGAAACCGACCTTATAAGACTTTTCAAGGAACTGGAACTCACTGGCGATATTAATCGTCAAAACTTAAAGAATTTCTGCGCCATGGCCTGCCTGGGACAGCCGGTGGAAGATTTGCCGATAATGTACGGCACGGAGCCGGAAAAAGGGAAAGACGAGTGGGTTGAATTTTTTGCGCTTCCAACATCCAATAAGCCAAGGGAGCAAACTGACAGCAGAGGCAATGTTGACCATCACAATCTGCGCCTGTTTGAAAATGTGAAAGAAGGCCAGCTGATTGGCCAGACGCGCCCGCCCCTGGATGGCATTCCTGGGCATTCTGTGACAGGCGAACCCATCCTCGCCGCAAAAGGCTTGCCTTTTGACATAAAGCCGAGAGCCGGAGCCAATGTCAAAACGGAAAAAAGCAACGACGGGTTTAGATTTTATTCTGAGATTGCGGGGCGAATTATTTTTGAAATGAACGAAATATCTATCACTGACAAGTATGTCGTTAAGGATGATGTGGGCGTTGCCACAGGGCACGTGGATTTCGTTGGGGACGTAATTGTCGGAGGAAACGTCATCAGCGGATTTAACGTAAAAGCCGGCAAAACTTTGACCATAAAAGGCGCGGTTGGCCAAAAATGCGTGATTGAAAGCGGCGGCGAAATGACTATAGGCGGAATGTCCGGCGATGGGTATGGCAAAATCCTTTGCGGCGGAAATCTTAACGCCCGTTATCTTGACGCCGTCACAGTGGAGGCCCGCGGCAACATACTGGTAAAAAATGAAATTGTAAACAGCAGAGTTAAATGCGGCGGCTATATAGATGTCAATCTCGGCTCTATTATAGGAGGGCGAGTCACGGCTCTTTGCGGAATAGAGGCAAAAGGCATAGGGTCAGAGGCTCATGTTAAAACGCAAATCACAGTGGGTGTATGCTATATAATCGAAGCAAAGAAAAAAGAAATCCGCAAACTTCTTGACCCTATAAGCAGAGAAATTGAATTTATCAGCAAAAAGCTTGCCCCGGCAATGAAAAACCCAAAAGCCATGCTGTCTTTCAGTCAGGAAGACAGAGACAGGATACGCGCGCTTGCCAAAAAATTCAGCGAATTGACTCCAGAGCAGGAAAAGCTCAAGCTCAAGCTTGCGGAGTTGAGAAAAGAAGCCGATTCAAAAGCAAACCCTATGGTTAACGGAAGACAAGTAATTGAGAGCGGAGTTGAGATTACAATAGGAGAATTGACGGAGCGCATTTCGTCAAGAATAATTCGTCCTACAACAGTCCTGAGGCACTCCAAGAAAAACTGCCTAAGATTTGCCAGCAAACATGCGCTTACCGAAAAAGCCAGAGACATTGAAAGAAAAATAGCGTCGGAAGAAGAAGAAGCCGCGCGCCGGGAAGCCAAAGAAGGAAATAAAAACGACGAGTTGATCTGAGCATATGTTGCCAATTGCAACAGGAACAAGTCCCATTTTTTCAAGCGAAGTTAAATAAACAACACTTTTCTGTCCAAATTTAGAACCAAGAGCTTTCCAGTTAGTCTCTAGAGCAGGGAGGCTCTTGCCTCAGATGCTTGCTTGTTGCTTTGCGTTGCAGTAAGCAGTTGAATCGCAAGGCTTTTTGTTTTGCCAAAGAATTTGTATGAAGCTGTTTTCTCGGCTTAGATTTGTTTCGATATTATTTCGGTTCTTCTGCGCTTTGTTCCGCAGTGAGGCTGACACAAGAAATAACC
>CAZYVR010000418.1:0-4839 GCA_964651145.1 uncultured Victivallales bacterium
CATGACAGCCATTATCATAGTGATGATGCTGGCTGGAATAAACTCATACCGCAAACTCGGCCTGAACAATATGCCGGATATAGAAATCCCTTATGTTACTGTCACTACAATATATCCAGGCGCAAGCCCCGGCGAGATTGAAGTCGATGTCGCAAAAAAAATAGAGGATGCCGTAAGCACCATAGACGGCCTGAAGCATGTGACCTCCACTTGCATGGAAGGCATGTGCCTGACAAGCCTTGAATTTGACCTTGCGGTCAATGTTGATGTAGCCGCCGTGGACGTTCGCGAAAAAGTGGACCTGATTATTGATGATCTTCCGAAAGACGCGGAGGCTCCCAAAATATTAAAGTTCGACCCGAACGCAAAGCCAATAATTACGCTTCTGCTAATAGGCGACCTGCCAGTTGATCAGCTTTTTGACTTTGCCGACGAACAACTATCTGACCGTTTGTCAACAGTTTCCGGCGTGGCAGAAGTGCAGGTGGCGGGCGGGGAAGAGCTTGAGATGCACATAATTCTGAACAAGGAGAAGCTGGCGGCAAACAACCTGAATGCAGTGGATATAATAAACAAGCTTGCTCAAAACAACATAAAAATCCCGTCAGGCAACCTGAAAGAAGGCGTTCAGGAAATAAGCGTGACATTTGACGCGGAATTTAAAAGCGTGCAGGAAATAGAAGCCCTTCAGGTGGAAAAAGGAAATCTGGGAAGAATCTACATAAGAGACATCGCCTCTGTTAAAATGATATCCAAAGACAAAAGGACACGCGCCTTTTACAACGGCCAGCCAGCTGTAAATGTAAAAATAATTAAAAAAGGCGAAGCCAACGCCGTAAAAGTTGTGAGCCGGATAAAAAAAGTCATAGACAGAGTCAGATCTGAAAATATTTTACCGGGCGGCATGAAGTTAATCTGGTTCACAGACGATGGTGAATTTATCAATTCAAGCGTTGAAGACGCCTGGGTAAGCATAATGATGGGCGTGGTCCTTACTGCGGTAATTCTTTTTATATTCCTTCATGAGGCGCGTTCCACAATCATTATTTGTCTTTCAATGCCAACGTCTATTCTGATCACATTTGTGGCAATGAAGTTCTTTGATTATACGTTCAACAACTCCACCTTGCTTGCTTTGGGCTCTTCAGTGGGGGTGCTTGTTACAAATTCAATTGTGGTTATTGAAAACATATTTATAAAGATTGAAAGCGGAATGGAGCCGAAAACAGCATCAGGCAAAGGAGTGTCCCAAGTGGCCCTGCCTGTATTTGCCAGCGCATCGACAAACGTGGTGGTTTTTGTGCCCATAGCGCTTATGTCCTCGCTTGTCGGGCGTTATTTTATTCCTTTCGCCGTGACAATGACGGCGGCGACGCTAGTGTCCTTGTTCATAAGCTTCACTCTGACGCCAATACTTTCGTCCATTTTTCTGAAGAACAAAATGCCTGAACATAAAATTGCAATGAAAACATTTATAAAATACTGGGATATCTTCTATGGAAAATGTGAAGCAATATATGAATCAAGCCTCCTCCGCTTCAGCAAGCGCCCATGGATAGTGCTTGTCATAGTGATTCTTCTTCTCGTTTCGACTCTAGTTTTTGTAGCGCCCAGAGTGGGAATGTCCTTTTTTCCTGACAATGACCGCGGAGAATTCATTGTAAAAATAGAATTTCCAACCGACTACAATATAAATACAACCATAAAAAGAACGCTCGACATAGAAAAGCGGCTCGGAAAACTTCCAGAAACGCTTTCAACCTCCACGTTGATCGGAAAAATCCAGGGAACAATCGGCCAAGTGTCCGAAGGGGTTCACCTTGCGGAAATAACAGTGAAAACAACCCCGAAAACTGAACGCTCGATCAATATGGAACAGATGCGCGATATGTTTCGCAACGCCTTGAAAAACGACATCAACTGCATAGTGACAGTCAATATCCCATCTTCAATCGGCGGATCCAGTTCGGAATTGGAAATGGAAATATCAGGGCCGGAACTGAGCAAGCTGAATGAATTGGGTCTAAAAGCTGTCAAGGCCGCAGAGGAAACAGGAATCGCAACCGACATTGACTCAAGCGTGCGCCCAGGGAAACCCGAAATAAGGGCTCGCCCTAAACGCGCGGTGATGCACGACATGAACCTGACATCCGATTTCATAGGAAAACTGATGCGCGGCAATATAGAGGGAATAAAAGTGGGCTCCTACAAGATAGGCGCCCGCTCGTATGACATTCGCGTTGAACTTAAAAAGCAAAAAGGCTCCGAACAGCTAAAAGAGTACACGCTAATGTCCAAAGACGGCCGTCCAATAAATATAGAAACTGTTGTAAAATTAACAAACAGCCGAATCCCTATACAAATTGCGCGCGCCGAAAAAAATCGAATAATTCAACTGTTCGCAAACAGCACAGGCGGGGTGGCTATGGGCGACGCAGTTAACGCCTTGAGGGAAAAAATAAGCGCGCTGCTTCCCAATGGCTATTACCTCCGCTTTACAGGCAAAGTTGAAAAAATGGGCGAGGCTCAGGCTGATTTTCTTGAAGCCATCATCATAGCGGCCGTCCTGACATATCTGCTCATTGCCGCCATAATGGAATCCTGGCTCCAGCCATTCATGATTCTTTTAACTTTGCCGCTGGCTCTTATAGGCTTGTTTATTGCGCTGTATCTGACAGGCAAACCGCTTTCAATGATGGGGCTGCTTGGATCTGTAATGTTGATCGGAATAGTTGTAAACAACGCCATACTTATCATTGACAACGTTGTGATACTGCGCGCTCAGGGCATGGAGCCCAAAGAAGCCATGTTGATATCGGCCAAAGAAAAATTCAGGCCCATAGCAATGACAAGCCTTGCCGCAATTATCGGCATCCTGCCAATGGCTTTCGGCTCTGGGCTCGGATCTGAACTACGTTCAAGTTGCGGCATAACAGTTGTCGGCGGCCTGATTTCGTCCTCGCTTCTGTCTCTGTATGTGATTCCTCTCATCTACATACAATTCATAAAAGGCAAGAAAAAAAAGTATAATGCACCCCAAAATCTGCATAGTTGATTAAGCCGGCGGAGTCGGAATAAAAACCGGACTATGTCCAGACGCCATCCAGCGGCGGAATCGCTGGTCGGCGGAATCGCTGGTTGCCGAAGGCAGTGGCGAAGCCGCTTTTAAACCCACTTCGTGGGGGCGACAGCGCGCATGGCTGCATTAAAAGCCTGCGGCTTGTTGAGGCGCGAAGCGACAACAAGCTTCATTTCATTTCATTTCAGCTCCAGCTTTCTTGACTGTTGGCGGCTCCATCTAAGGTGTGAAATTTTCCTAAAATAAGACTAAATTGATGTAGCAAAAAAGGAGATATTTCACAATGAGAAGAACATTTGACAGCAAGTTCAAAGCGCAGAAGGATCATTTTGCGAAATATTTGGCCGATGCCTTTTCTGCTTTTGCTGTGGCTCAAAGTTCAAGCCAGAAGTCTCCGCCGATGACACCTGTAGATATGGCGTAGTATTGCAAAGCGAAGAGGCATTTTATTCTTTGCTTAAAGGCGAAATAGATGCCCTGCTTGGCTATGAGCATATGCTACTCAGTTGACTGATGTTGAACAGGAGCAGACCGGCATTTACTCCTATGATTACACATTGAAATTCGACATGAATAGAATATCTCAAATATTCTCAAAGAAGCCACAGGGCTATCTTCGAGCTTGTTTAAGCGGGTTTCCAACACGATTCTCCAGTAAAACTTCAAATTTTATTTGATATTGCTCTTGACGTGTCGGGTTTTTAAGATATTTTATCTCTTCTTTCGTTTTGAAAGATGCGCGCCCGTAGCTCAATTGGATAGAGCGTCTGGCTACGGACCAGGAGGTTCGGGGTTCGAACCCCTGCGGGCGTACCATTTCTTTCCTCAATTTTTCCTCAATAATGATTGTTTTGCAATAACCTGCAATAACCTGCTTTTATATGCCTATTGCTACATAAATTAAACTATTTTTGAACTATTTTTATTTTACTTCTTTTTTGGATATTAGTTTTTTAGGATACAAATCAAATATAAAGTGAGGATTGCCAGCTATGGTCTACACTTTTTGCATGGACGCCTTCCTGTATCAACCGCTGCACTTTTATCTTCAAATCCTACTTTGTTATAAGCAACTATCTTTTTAGCATAAGAACAACCAGGACGATGAAATACCTTTGATTGCTTACTCGCAACATATTTGACGGGCAAAGCTAAATCATTTGTTTTCTTTTGCTTATCTTTTGTGATGACTTCTTGTTTTGAAGAAACATCAGTGTTATTCCATGCATCTATATTGGATTCACTTTCTAATTTATTTTCAATGACATCGGGCAACTCAGAAAAGAAATCAAGGCCAGTAACTTTTTCAACTTCATCTACTGTAACCACAAAAGTTTTTAATGGCTGGTTGCTCCCCTTGTTTTCAAGTATGAAGGCAATCATCTTAAACGTGGGTGGAGAGATGTCAAAAATGACTTTATAATAATATTGGGGAACTGCGACTTTGTTTCCGCCTATGGTTTTATATCCAGGTTTGATAATAGGACCACTCACAACATAGATATCTTTGTTTTCATGAGCCCATGCCCTTGCTTGGGATTCAAGCTTCTTCCATATCGCACGATTGAATTGTGGTCTTTGCGGACTCATGTTGGAAAGACAGAAACTTTCGCTCATAGTGTGGCTAGAAAAGCCCATTGTGGCTGCAGGGGCAAGGTGCCCACGATCATATCCACTTCTCCGGTAGTCAGCAAGTGCAGCAGAATCAGTTTTGATTGCAGGATCAGGCCTAAAGTCATCTGTACGCTTAACCCGTGGTG
>CAZYVR010000419.1:0-4815 GCA_964651145.1 uncultured Victivallales bacterium
ACTTGAAGGTCATAGCCCGGATAGAACAGGCCGTTTTGCATGGCGGATTGTTCGCTTTGGCAATGCCGAGGGGCGCCGGCAAGACGAGCCAGGCAGAAACGGCATGCTTATGGGCAATGCTTTACGGCCACAGGGCATTTGTCGTTCTAATTGGGGCCACTGAAACCGCTGCCCTTGAAACTCTCTCGAGTATTAAAACGGAGCTTGAGGACAACGAGCTGCTTCTTGAGGATTTCCCGGAAGCGACATACCCGATCCATTGCCTGAATGGAATTTCCAACCGATGCAAAGGACAGCTTTGCAATGGAAAAAGAACGCGCATAAGCTGGACTGCCAAAGAGATAGTTCTGCCCACTATAAAAGGAAGCTTTGCATCTGCCGCCATTATAAGAGTTGCTGGAATCACTGGAAGAATAAGAGGCATGAAATTTAAACGGCCCGGTGAAGGGAAACCCGTCCGCCCTACGCTTGTAGTCATCGACGATCCGCAAACAACAGAGTCCGCCAATTCCTATGAACAGACCAGAAAACGAGTGCGCATTCTGGCGGGCGATGTCCTCGGACTTGCCGGTCCGGGCGAAAAGATCTCCGGCATCATGCCATGCACCGTAATTCATCCAGGAGATATGTCGGATCAGATCCTTAACCGGCAGAAACACCCCGATTGGAACGGCGAGCGCACAAAAATGATTTATAAATTTCCTTCCAACGAAAAGCTCTGGGAAAAATATACAGAAATCCGAGCCGACTCTTTGCGGGAGCATGGGGATTTGCGCGATGCCACAAAATTTTACCGCAAGCATCAGGAAGAACTGGAGGAAGGCGCCGAGATCGCCTGGGAAGCCAGGTTCAATCACGATGAAGTTTCCGCAATCCAGCACGCCATGAATCTGAAACTTCAGGATGAGCTGGCATTCTGGAGCGAATATCAGAATGAGCCGTTGCCGGAATACGAAGGCGAAGATGAAATGCTTAAAGCAGATGAAATCCGCGTAAAACTCAATGGTGTCCCGAGTGGCGATGTCCCCACCGAATGCGGACATGTCACCATGTATATTGATGTCCAGAAAAAGCTTTTGTTTTATGTTGTCGCCGCTTGGACTGACAATTTTTCCGGCAGCGTTATTGATTACGGAACTTACCCAGAACAGCAAAGGCGCATATTTACTCTTCGCGATGCCCGGCCGGCCCTTTCCGATATCATGCCCAATCTCAGCTTTGAGGCGGCTCTCTACAAAGGGCTGGATTTTCTGGTAAACAAATCCTGCGCCAAAGAATGGACGCGAATGGATGGCGCAGTTCTTAAAATCGGCCGCTGCATGATCGACGCCAACTGGGGGATTTCAACGGATGTGATTTATCAGTTCTGCCGGCAGAGCTCCCATTCAGGAATACTGCTTCCTGGGCATGGACGTTATGTTGGAGCTTCATCAATGTCTTTTGCCGGAAATAAACGTCGTCCCGGAGATCGGCGAGGCCTTAACTGGTACATGCGAAAAGGAGAAAAGCGAAGCATACGCCATGTGGCATATGACGCCAACTTCTGGAAATCATTTGTTCATTCACGGCTAAAAGTCCCAATCGGTGACAAAGGATGTTTGACGCTTTTCGGAAACCAGCCGGAGTTCCACAGAAACTTTTCAGAACATCTGACAGCAGAGTTTTTTGTAAAAACACAAGGACGCGGGAGGACGGTAGACGAATGGAAAATGAGACCAGAGGCTTCCGACAACCACTGGTTCGACTGTCTTACCGGATGCGCGGTCGGCGCGAGCATCCTTGGAGCAACATTGCCCGAAATAGGACAGATTGGCTCCGGCCGAAAAAAAGACCCCATATGTCTTTCAGAACTCCAGAAACAACGGCGCGCGGAAAGAATGAGAGGACTTTAAAGTAAATTTCAAACATAAAAATGGAGAGCCATTATGCAGAAAGCAAAGAAGAAAAGAGCCTTAAAGAAAAAAACACTTCCGCTCCAGATAGCTGAACATATTGCGGAAGAGATCAAGAAAAACATTTACAGGCCCGGCAATAAATTGCCATCGAAAAAAGAACTCTCAATAAAATACAATGTGCATAAAAACACGATCAAATCAGCATTCAGGATACTTAAACAACAGAACCTTTTGTATGAATTCGAGGGCGTTGGCATGCTCGTTGCGGAACGCGCGAATTACAAGCCGCCTATAGCGTTGATAATGCCACAGGATTATTTCGGCTTCCAATCCCTGCGAGACAGCGTAAAGGAAGTGTGTGAGCAGAAAGAAATGGAGCTTGATGTCCTGACTTATCTTCATGAAGAAGAACAGTTTCAACTTATTGAAAAACTCAACCATGCCCATTATGCCGGGGCTATACTCCATCCAGAATTCTCCGATAAGAGTTCGAAAAAACTGGTCGAACTCAGAAAATGCGGATTCCCGATTGTCCTTACCGGACGTCCGAATCAACCCCAAACGGCTTGTTGGGAGATCGACAGAAACGACTTTCACGCGGCTTACATCGCCACAAAACATCTTCTTGAGCGATCCTATCGGACTATTGGAGTTGTCATTTCAAAATATTCATACGACCTCGCTTTTTTAAACGGGCATCATCAAGCTATGCGTAAAAATGGCGAACCGATCAGGAACGATTTTGTCCAGTACACGAACAATTCCCAAAGTCCTGGCGATGCCACCGGAAGATTGCTTTCCATCGAAAGACGTCCGCCCAGGGCGATCATTTACACGCGGAGCGAAGACGCTCTTGCGGGCTGTCAAATTATAAAAGGCCGCGGAATAACAATCGGCAGAAAAATGGGAGTCATATGTTTCGGAGACTTTCCGGGCTCGGAAAGCCATGCCCCTCCGATAACAGTTATTCGCCAGGACAATTATGAAATTGGAAAGAAAGCGGCTGATTTGCTTTTCATTCAGATGAAGATTGAACCGGAAAAGCGCCGCTTCCATTCCAACAGGGCAGAAGTTGAACTCATCCCCAGAGAATCCTCACACAAGTCACAGGACGACCCCATCTGTATCTCGGAGCTTCAGCGTCAGAAGCGCGGTCAAGCACGGGAACGCAACAACCGGACAGACACATACTTGCGCGAGATTTACAATCCTGGATGGTGGAAAACAGAACCGATGGGATGGGAACGCGAGGAACTCCGCTATCGCGCTTCCAGAAACTTTTAACAAATACAGAAGGACATTAAAATGACAAAGTACGGAAACGCTGAAAAGATACTTCCGAAATATGTTCTGGAAACCGTCCGTAAGTATTTCCCAAAGGGAATGCTTTGGGTGCCGCCGGATGGTTCGCCGGGAGCATGCGAAATAGAAATTATAAGGTTTCACAAAAAAGGTCTCGGCTCTGCGGAAATAGCTAAAAAAGTCCATCGCAGCCAGCGCAGGGTGAACCAGATTATCAGAAAATATAAGAGTAAAAGTTGCAACTTGGTTGTCCAAGCACAAGGATGAAGAAGATGCGCAATCAAAATGAGATACTTAATTTAAAGGCTATGAATGTGCCCGCGCTGATAGCGGAGCAGATCGCGAAAGAAATTGAGGAGAATATTTACAGGCCAGGAGAAATGCTGCCATCGAGAGAAACATTAGCGTTAAGATATGATGTTCATGAAAACACCATTAAAAAAGCGTTTGGGATTCTCAGGGAGCGCGGACTCGCGCAAGATAAAGTTGGAATTGGCATAATGGTCGCCGAACCACAGAATAAAAAAAATGGAATCTGCCTGATAATCCCAAGTCATTATCAGGATTCGCAGGAATTGATTGGCGGAGTGGAAGAGGCGTGCAAACAGCGCCAGGTTGCTCTGGATGTTTTGACGTATGCTAATGCCCAGACACAGGAAATGTTTATTAAAAAACTTTCCCATGAAGTCTACAACGGCGCTATACTGATGCCCGATTTTTCCGACAACGTTGGCAGTAAACTGATAAAACTCAGGAAGGCGGGATTTCCTTTAGTCTTAACCGGAGAGCCGATCCGCCTTGACGCCGACATAGCTTATCTTGACGAAAATGCTTTTCATGCCGCATATATTGGAGCCGAGCATTTCCTCGAAAACGCTTGCCGCAGAATAGCAACTGTAGTTTCGCAATCCCACTCCGGCATTGCATTTCTTGACGGCTACCGTCAGGCGATGCAAGAATATAACAGACTTGTCAGAGATGAATTCGTCCAGTATGTGGACGAAGATGAAGAACCCGGCGATGCAACCCGCAGATTGCTTGGCATTGAAGGCGGCCCGCCTTCCGCAATCCTTTATGCGTCCTCTAAAGATATTCAAACCGGATGTGAAATTCTGAAAGCCAATGGAATAGAAATCGGTGGAAAAGTAGGCGTTATATGTTTCGGAGACTTCCCTGGCTCTGAATGTTGCGAGCCGCCAATAAGCGTGCTATCTCACGACAGTCATGAGACAGGAAGAAAAGCCGCCCTTCTGCTCTTTTCTCAAATAAATGAGACTCCTGAAAATGACGCCTCGTTTTCAACAAAACTCAGCATCAGGCTGATAGCGCGGAAATCATCCGTAAAGCCACAGGAAGGGCCCATAAGCCTTTCAAAGCTACAACGCTTGCGCAGGGCTGAACGCTACGGAATTCCAATAGATGAATTGCAGAAGTTACGTTGGAGCGACGCCAACGCAGAATCCGAGTTTTGGAAGCAGGTCGCTACTTTCGGCAAACCTATGAGTGATGGAAGAAAGCACTTTTGATCTTTTTCTGGACCGGGAGCACCTTGTAGCAACGCAAAATGGACTTCAGGCTCAATTTTGTCCCCCCTGGTTGGAGGAAAATGGCTTTTTTG
>CAZYVR010000420.1:0-4794 GCA_964651145.1 uncultured Victivallales bacterium
ATCGCATGAACTCAAGACGCCGATCACCGCCCTCAAGGGCTGTGTGGAAACCCTGTCGGATGCCGGGTCAACGGAGCCCGTTGATAACTCGCGGTTCCTGGCCATGATGGCCCGGCAGGTGGCCCGCATGGAAGCACTGGTGGAAGACCTGCTGAGCCTGTCCCGGATCGAATTTGACGCCGAGCGCAAACGCGTTGCCCTCGATCCGGGCGCGATCGGCGACGTCCTGCAACGGGCGGTCCAGTTGTTCAGTGTGGCGGCCGCGGCCAAGTCAATCAGCCTGGCAGTGGAGTGCCCCGCGGAAGTCACAGCCCCCATCAACGCCGCTTTGCTGGAGCAAGCCGTAGGCAATCTGCTCGACAACGCGATCAAATTCAGCGCGAATGGAACGCGGATCCTGGTGCGCGGCCGCCTGACCGGCAACGAAGTGGAAATCCAGGTGGCCGACCAGGGACCCGGAATTGAAAAGAAACATTTGCCCCGTCTTTTCGAGCGGTTTTATCGCGTGGACCAGGCCCGCAGTCGAACGCTTGGCGGCACCGGGCTGGGCCTGGCCATTGTCAAACACATCGCGCTTGCCCATCGCGGCACGGTGATTGTCGCCAGCGAGCCCGGGCAGGGCAGTACCTTCACCATCCGTTTCCCCCGATAACAGTTTTGAGCTTAATAATCAGCGCCGAGCGGTTTGTATCCCCATGGAATTTCCGGCACAAGCTGTGCCAGTTTTGAAAATCCCTCAAGGTCCATCTATTGCAAATCCTTTTTCTTTTGAAACTCCTCCCACAGCGGCCGGAGGAAATGGAGCCCGCGCCGGCCGTAAGCGTTGCAGATGGCATCGGCATCGTTGCGACCGCCTTTTTCATTATGGTTGGGGCGGTTTTATCCATGGCGCGTAAGCCGTAATGTCCGGTCCAATTCTTTTTCCGTCGGCAAAGCCAATTTATATTTTGACGCAAATATTTTGTTGTTCAGGTTCCCGAGCACATATTTGGCGTATACCGCATTCTTTTTTGAGCAGAGAATAATCCCTATTGGCGGATTCTCATCGTCGGACGTCTCGTTCTCGCGAAAATAATTCAGGTAAAAATTCATTTGTCCGGCGTCGGCGTGGGTAAGCTCGCCGCGCTTGAAATCAACCAGCACAAAGCATTTTAAAAACCGGTTATATAAAACAAGGTCTATGAAATAATGCCGGTTGATCATGGTAATGCGCCTCTGACGGGCGACGAAGGTAAAGCCCTTGCCCATTTCAAGCAGGAAATGCTGAAGCTTGTCAATAACCGCCTGCTCAAGCTGGCTTTCGGTGTAGGCTGTCTTCGCTTGCAGTCCAAGAAACTCCAGTATATAGGGATCCTTTACGGCGTCTTCCGGTTTCTCGATGATCTGTCCCTTGCGCGCCAGCGCTTTCACCTTCTTCTTATTGCGGCTTAACGCAAGACGCTCATACAGCATTGAATCCATCTGCCGCCTCATTTCCCGCATGGACCAGCCGTTTTCAGCCGCTTCAATTTCATAAAATGACCTGGCGCTAAGATTATCCACCTTAAGCAACTCGCAATAATGAGACCAGGACAAAATCCGAGACGGTGTCTCGTATTTTGCTTCGCTATCCGGCGCTAAAGATTTCCGAGACAGTGTCTCGGAAATCTTTAGCATCTTGGAAAATCCAGTATAAAACCGCCGCATATTTTCAAGATTATCCACTGAATATCCTTTGGCGAAACGGGCGTTTAAATCCCACGACAGCTTGATCAATGTTTGTTCGCCGTATTCTGCCCTGTCTTCGCCGTGCTGGTAAAACTCCACGATCCGCTTTCCGACAAGCCAATAGGTGATCGCCTGAGTGTTGTCTATCTGTTTAAGAGCGATGGCGCGGCCTTGCGTGATAATACCTGATACATCAGCCAACAAGCGTCCATAGCCGTCTTTGACAGAGGCTGATATTTCTTTATTCCTGATTTTCATGTCTCTTTCCCCGCCTCATTAATGATACTTTGAAACTCCTCCCACAGCGGCCGGAGGAAATGGAGCCCGCGCCGGCCGTAAGTATTGCAGATGTGATCGGCATCGTTGCGATAGCCTTTTTCATAAATCCTGCGGACGACAAGCGCTATGTCCTCCTGATCCTGCTTCAGATAGATATGGTATTACTGCGTGCGCCTTCTGGCCTTCACCACTCAGTACACAGGGGACTTGTCTAGTAATGACTGCTCGACCTTTAGCTTCAATCCATACCGACTGATAACCCGCTCAATGAGTTCTGCAAGCCATTTCGGTGCAGTTGGAGCAATATATACCCGTTGGATGAGCCTTTCAAGCTTGACCGGTATCCATTTTCCATCAGGGGGAGAAGACGGCCTATCCTCTTCTGAAATATGTATGATCGCCCGGAGTTCCTTCTCATGCTCGAATGATCTACGCTTGTGTAAGAACGGAAAGAAGATGTTCCCTTCAGGCTGCACTTCCGTGTCGTAGTCTAGGTATGTCACTTTAGAAAGCTGAACATCTCTTATTGTCTGACTTGGTCCCAAGCATTCCTGTAATATCTCAAAGGTTGTCTGGATGCAGATAGCTTCTGCCGTTCTTGCGTAGATCACCCACATTGCCGCAGACTCGCAGTCGTTCATGTGCCAGCAGTTGATAAATATCCACTTCAAATTTTCTCTGTTCGTGCAGGAAAGGTTTTCAATCACGGCTTCTTTGAACTTGTCCGACAGTGGTAGGTGGGCGTACAATTCCCTCCAGTTTTTCCTGTTCATTGTCGGAACAGAGCCTTCGAAGATATCTCCCATGTGATCAGCGCGAGCGAAATACAATCCACGATTCTCAAGCATGGACACGAACTTCGTAAAGTCCATATAGCGCCAGATTTTTACATGCGGATATTGAGGTAGCACAAACACCTCTGGAGGGGCGCTGTTGTTGTCCGTGTTTCTATTGGAATCCTGACCGTCGTTCACAGGACTTCACTTTCTCCATTTGGAATAGTTACTTTCATTCAAACGCCTCTCGTAAAACCGACTGCATCAGCATTTCAGACTGGCCTTTGCGCTTGGATATTTGTTTTTCCAAATCGTCAATCATGGCCATGAGTTTATCAACCCGGTCAAAAACAGCTCGTTGTTCGGCAATGGGCGGTAGAGGAATTAATGTATTTTCAAATTGATCGTTTGTGATACTAGGAGAATTAAAGCCAATCATCATTTCTTTGTATAAGTTATTAATGTATGGGGATAGCAAAAGATGAAAAATAAATTTATGATTGGTATGTACTGGTTTAAAAACATTAAAGCCTGTCGATCCGATTAGATTCTCAATGTCTTCTTCAACGAAAGCTATATTTTCAAGATAGGGTCTGACCGTTGAGTAAACTATGTATCCTTTTTTTAACACACGTCTAGCCCTTGAAGATAATTCGGATATTTTTTTTATTTTTATTTGTCCGATTTTATGATGCTTATTATCTATTGAGTCGATATCTACATAATTGATAATTGTATTGGGCTTGAGTTTCTTGTGAATGTCCAAATTATCAGAATAAACAATTACCTCTCCTAGCCGACACCACACCCACCCTTCTGGCAAATTAAAGGGCTTTCCTGTATTGCCAGCAGGCGGGTCGGTATCAGTGATCGGGGGTAGGGATACGGCGCGCCGTGCCCCTACATTTTTAATTTCCCCCTCGTTAATCAATCGCTCTTTTTCGGCCTTGATTTTTTCAAGCAATTTCGAGGCGTGATTGTCGCCGCCGATCAAAGCAGGGTTTTGCTTTCGCCATTCGGCTGTGAGCTTACCTTCAATTGCTTCTTGCAATACTTGCTGACGAAGTTGTTTTATACAAGATTCCTGACGCTCAATCTCTCCGCTTAGATCATTCATCTCATTCTCAATTTTCTTGAAAAAAGAAACGATCTCTTTTTGAGAATCAATATCCGGCAGGTGAATTTCAAGGGGGAGGAAATGCTTCGGCTTGATCTCCGTTTTAATGCCGCCTTTGACCTGATCTTTAAGCGCCTGCACAAAAGACTGGCTTTTGACAAACCGCTTGAAGTAATCAATATTTATCCGGCTTTCGTCAAAAATATACGACGAATAATGAATGGTCGCGGCAATCGGTTCTTCTCCATGATAAACAGCCAAGGCGCCCTTTGAGACATTGATTCCGGAAATAACAAGGTCTCCGGGTTCTACAATTATCATGCCCGTCTTTGAGCCTTTATCTGAGAGATGAATTTCACCCGCAAAATCTATTTTATTCAGCCGTTTCAGTCCTTGAACAGCTTCGTCATTCGGGGCATACTTGCCTTCCCGCTCTTTCAGAAACCGACTGATTTTTATTTTCTTCCGCTCAGCCATTCTTCCCGCTCCGTTCTCGCCTCGGCGAAGCCTCCGGCGTAGCCTGGGTCGCCGCTTTTTGCGCAAGCGCCTTTACCGCCCGGTCAAAATCAGAAATATAGATTTTGAGCTATCCGGAGTTTCCGGATAACTGAAATATTTAGAACTGTTCTTTAGCTTTGTCCATGATCAGCGCCTTAACCCGTCCGACTAATTCTTACTTCCGCTCGTCAACCTCATTCTGCACCCTGCAAAGAATCCGGATGAAATCGGCTGTCCGTTCTATTCTGCAATCCACTCCAGGAGTTTGCGCCTCAATTCCTCCTTTGACGGCAGGTAAAGCTGGTATTCCCGGGCGTGAATATTTGCATCCTTGGGAAGGGTAATTTCCACCAGAGCATCATGTTTTTTCTTGCAGAGGATTATGCCGATGGTCGGGCATTCGTTTTCCTGTTTCAC
>CAZYVR010000421.1:0-4790 GCA_964651145.1 uncultured Victivallales bacterium
AAATAGTCGTCGGCTCCGGCCTCATATCCGAAAAGCCTGTCCTTGAGCAAAGCTTTTGAAGAGATCAATATTATTTTTGCCAGTCCGCTTTTCTCGTGCGACTTGAGCTTGCGGCACACATCATATCCATTCGAGCTTTGCATTGTTATATCAAGAAGAATTAAGTCAGGCTTAAAATTTTCGCAAATCTCGACAGCTTCACTTTCAGAAGAAGCAGTGCGCGCAACAAAAGAATCGCCGAGCATTTCCTCCAGAATAAGAATATTCATGGGGTCATCGTCAATAATCAATATTCTGCTTTTTTTGCTCTTTTGATCCATAAGCCACAAGTGTTGAGTGAACAGTTATATTTATAATGTAACCGAATAGCTTTTATTATCAATAGAAAAATTCTCAAAAGAACAAACATCCTGCCTGAAATCAGGAAAAAGCCTTCCTTCTTTGCGCGTATATAGACTGCAACACCCCGAGATATATCAGGGAACTCAGCATAAAAGAGCCGCCGTAACTGATAAAAGGCAAAGGCAAACCAGTCACAGGCATAAGCCTTATGCTCATTCCGATATTAACCACAGTATGGACAAAAATTATGGCTGCAATTCCAACAGCAATAAAACGCCCGAACTTGTCTCGCGCAATCGCGGCTGTTCTTACAGCAGAGCATATCAGGAAAAAATACAGCGCAATAATTGCAGTCGAGCCTGCAAAGCCCGTCTCCTCCGCGATAACTGAAAATATGAAGTCTGTGTTTGAAACAGTCTTGGGAAGAAATCCCAAAGCATTTTGAGTTCCCAGCATAAAACCTTTCCCGGCAAATCCTCCGCTGCCGACGGCCAACTCGGCCTGGTGTTGATTCCAGCCACGGTTTGTCGGATCCCTATCCGGCTCCAGAAAAACCATTACCCGCTCGCGCTGATAGCCTTTGAGTATCGGATAGACCTGATATTTCTCGTTGAGTATTTCGCCCGATATAAGAACAATCCCCAAAGCGGAGCCCATAATGATATATTTCATTTTAAGATTGGAGACAAACAGCAACGCCGCCACAATCGGCGGTATCACCAGCGAACTGCCCAAATCCGGCTCCAACAGGATAAGCAAAAATGGAGCTCCGGCGACACAGGCCACTAGAAAAATATTGCGGTATTTGTTTATATTGAAATCGCGAATGGACATAATTGCGGCAAGCATTATCAACGTTGCAAACTTGGCAAATTCTGAAGGCTGCAAACGAAGCGGCCCCACCTGAAGCCAGCGCCTTGCTCCATATATTTTCAGCCCGACAATCAAAACAAGCGCCAAGGAAGCCAGACTCAGCAGGTAGATAGGCAAAGACCAGTATTTAAAGCCACGGTAATCCGTCACCGCCAAGGTTATCCATATTCCAAGTCCGATAACAACCCAAAGTATTTGTTTTTTCCAGAATGTGGTAGCGGCTACCCCTCCAATCTGCTGCCCTGTGCTGTATATAAAAAACAGACCAATAGTGATTAGAAGAGCCATTGGAATTATTTGAAGAAAATCAAAACGATCGACCCATCTAAAAAAACGGCTTCTGAAAGAATCTTGTTGTTGTGAACCCGAAGGAGTCATTGGCTTAACTTTTTTATCTTTCCTGTTTTTATATTTTTGCGCGCGTCTCTCTTTACAAAAATGTAGTTTTTGCTAAAGATAAATCAAGACGGAATGCGTAATTTTCCGGTTATGGAACAGGAGATAAATTATTTTGTGCCTGCTTCAGGCTGTCCATAAGAATTTTTTCTATATATATATTGTCCTTTCTCTTCGAAACCTGCAACGCATTTGTTCGCTTTCCGCTTGTGTCAACCATGGCTCCGCTTTGCAGCAGAAGCATAACTGCCTCGGAATTATCCGCATTTGTAGCCGCCAACAAAGGCGTTTCGCCAAAATAACTTTTGGCGTTGGCGTCAGCCCCTGAGTCTATAATTTTCTTCACAATGTTGTTGTCGTAAAGACGGCAAGCCTTCATCAGGGGGGTTTCGCCATAATTGTTGGTGTCATTCTTTCGCGCCTTGCGGGCTATAAGAAAACGCGAAACATCAAGGTCTTTGCTCTCCAAAGCTCTCAGCAATGGAGTATTTCCATTATTATCTCTGGAGTTGACATCCGCTCCGCGTTCGATGAATAATCCAGCCAGTTTCTTGTTTTTAATCATGCAGGCATAAGCCAAAGAAGAAATTCCGTTTTCGTCCCTGGCGTCGATGCTGGCATTATGACTCAAAAGCGCAAGGATTGCGTCCTCGCGGCCATTAAGCGTCGCATGCACAAGGGCGGTGCGTCCTTTTTTGCCTTTCCAGTTTGCATCTGCGCCGTGCTCTTCAATCAACAGCGCGATGACCTCTGAAAAGCCCATCTGAGCAGCTATGAGCATCGCCTGTTTTTTTGTTTTTTTCGTGACATTGGCTTTAATCCAGCATTTCGACAAATATCTGACTATTTCTTTGCGTTTATTGCGATGCGCCCATACAAGCGCATTTTCGCCAAACCTATTTGCCGCATTTATGTCGGCTCCGTTCTTTACCAATAATTTTACATTTTCAAAGCGCCCATATATAGCAGCCGTCATAAGGGCGGTGAAGCCATAGTTCGTTTTAGCATTGACATCCGAGCCGCGCATCAGGAGGATGTAAAGGATTTTAAGCGACTGCCCACTTGCGGCCATAATCAGGGGCGTAGCGCCATTCTTGTCTCGAACATTAATATTCACGCCGTTTTTCAGCAACAATTGCGTAAGCGTCCATTGCTCGCTCCGGCACGCCTCAAGCAAGGCTTCGCTTCCGGAAGAGTTCCGTCCGTTAAATATTGCGCCTTCCTGCAACAAAAGCCTGGCCACTTCAAGATTCCCCTTGCGGCAAGCGCGCAACAGCGCGGTGTCGCCCTGTTTGTTTTTCAAGTTGACTTTGGCCTTGCGCGTCAGAAGTTGTTTTACAATATCAATATTGCCGCTTCTTGCCGCAATCATAATGGGAGTATATCCCCGATGATTTCTGATGTTGACATCGGCGTTTTTGCGCAAAAGAATATTGACTATTTCCAGATTTTCATTTTCAACAGCAAGCAAAAGCGCGGTGTTTCCCGAGGCGTCCTGCATATTCGGGTCTGCATGAGATTTAAGAAGCTTCAATACTTTTTCAGTGTCGTTATTGCTTGCGGCAAAAGGCAAAAGCTCGGGCCTCAACTGCCGCTTTTGCCCGCAACCAGACAAAAGGCAAAGACAAAACCCAAAAGCCATAAACAGCGCCAAAAAGCGCAAATAGATTATCATTTGATTCACATATTCCTCCTGATAAAACATGAATTAGCATAAACAGCGCCAAACTGCGCAATTTTTTTTCATTAAAAGCCTCTCGCCAATTTCAATCAGAAACGTTTGCAATATTTACCGCTATTGCAATACACGAGAACTGGCCTCATTTATCATTATTGAGAATCCGCGTTGCAATATTGAAAACTTGACGCCCAGCGCTATTATTCAGTGTGTTAGATATTTTTTTAGTGACGGGCAGGTTTTTAGAATGAGAATACTAATAGTTGACGATGTGGAGCTTAACCGCAAGGTAATGGCTGCTTATTTAAAATATTTTGGCGATCTTGATTTTGCGGAAAATGGCATCCAGGCGATTCAAAAGTTCAACAGGGCTCTGGAACAGAAGCGTCCTTTCGACCTGGTAAGCCTTGATATAATGATGCCGGAAATGGATGGGGCAAAAACCGTCCAAGCCATAAGAAAAATCGAGTCATCACGCGACATTTCTGAAGAAGCAAAAGTAAAAGTGGTGATTGTCACTTCAAACCCTTCCCGGAACAACGTGATGAAAACCTATAAATACTGCCAAGGCTACGTAATAAAGCCAATAACGCCGGACACACTTTTCGCAAAGCTTGAGGAGATAGGCATAACAACCGATTTCGATCTGTCAAACCCGGACTTGCCATGGAATAAAAAGAAAAAAAGAAAAGAGAAAAGCCAAAGCCCACTTTTAGAATCAGAGGAACGCAAGCTTAAAAAAAAGCGGGAAGACACAGACGCATCAGATGCTCTGAATCCAGCTTTTATTGACAAGCTCCCGACAGTGACGGAACAAGACGGGGAAATTGTAATCCTGACGGCAAAGACTCCAGGCAAAGAAAACAAAGAGCCACAGACGCCTTCAGGCATTTTGCCGGGAAATTTTGAGCCATTCAAAAGCGTAAAAGCCAAGACAGCCTTCGCTAAATTTGAAATCCCAGGAATGAAAATTGAGGCTGGACACGGCATAATTATAAAAAGCAAAAAAAACACTGATATTTTATACACTGAGTCGAGCGGGAAAATTGTTTTTGACTCGAAAAAATGCTCATTCCACGTGCATGAAAGCATTGAAATCAAGGGGGATTTGCGGGACGACATAGACTTTGCGGGACGCGTAAAAGTCAATGGCGACCTCAAAGACGGCGTCAAAATTCGAGCGCTGGCCGGCATAGAAATTTCCGGAAAAACAGAGTCATGCAATCTTAAATCCGATGGCAACATAACTGTTGGCAGAATCGATGGCAGGGGCCGGACAAAAATTCTGGCAGGAGGAGATTTCACTGCGGACTTCCTCTATGACGCCACAGTGGACTGCATGGGGGAAATTTCAATCCCCAAGGAAAGCCTGAATTCAATAATCAGATCGAAAAAAAGCATAGCAATCGGCTCTTTTGTCGGAGGCGAATGCCTTGCGCTCTCCAAAGTAAAAATAAAAAGAGCCGGCTCGCCGAAAGACGTGAACAGCCTTATAAAAGCA
>CAZYVR010000422.1:0-4788 GCA_964651145.1 uncultured Victivallales bacterium
AGGCAAACGGGCAGCAAAGCCATTTTCGCCAAAAAGCACAAGGCAAACAGCGTTTGCCCAGTATCCGAGCACTGGTTTTTCAAAATATAAAAGGTTGTTCACGCGAGGTATCACCCAATCGCCTGATTCAACCATTTCGCGAGGGACTTCCAGGTAACGCGTTTCATCCGGGATTATCAAAGGCCTCATCCCCAGCGGGAATATATAAAGGGCCAGATAAAGCAAAAGCAATATAAAAAACAATTTTCTCATGATTTCTCCGGGGTTGAAGAGCAAATCTAGCCTTGAATTCAAATTATTCCATAATATCTCTGTGAAATTTCGCTTATTTCTGCTAGATTAACGGTTTCGCACAATTTAGAACAGGTTTTGCAAATGAAGACTCTTAATTTTTATGTAACAAAAAGCTTTATCGTCACATTTATAATGACTATAGGAATTTTGACATTTGCCATGATGGGCGGCAGACTGATCAAAGTGATGGACTATATCTCTCAGGGGCTTCCTATTGTTTCCGTATTGAAATTTATTCTGTATATATCCCCGCTGGTTTTGGCTAACTCTATTCCTTTCGCCATAATGGTGTCGATAATGTTGATTTTTGGACGCCTGTCGGCTGACAGCGAAATCACTGCCATGAGAGCTTGCGGAGTCTCCGTATTGCAGATAATTTCGCCTATAATGCTGATTGTTTTTATTTTTTCGTGCGTTTGTTTTTATCTTAGAATGGATGTTGTGCCTCACTGCACGTGGCGCGCGGGCTCTTTTCTCAAGGGAGTGGTAATAGATCAGCCTTTGAGCATTCTTATTCCGGGGCGCGCCGTGGAATACGAGGACTTGCTTATTCGCATAGACAACAAAGTAGGCAAAAACGACATAAGGAACATTCAGGTTTTCCGAATGGGCGAAAAAGGCCAGAAAGTTCAACAGGACATAACCGCGCCCACCGGGAAAATAACTGCCGACAAGAAAAAAGAGGTGTTGAATATTATTCTTGACGACGCCACTATTGTTATATATGACGACAAAGGCAAAGCCACCAGGACATTCACGCGACAAATTACTTTTCCGATCGATTACGGGAAAAAATTCAATAGAATAAAAATAGCAAAAGATGTTGACGACCTTTCCTTCAGGGAACTGTTTGGGCGTTCTTTGCTTAACAGGAAACTTGGGAAAGACAACACCAAAGTTGAAGTGGAGCTGAATCAGCGACTTGCTTTGGCTCTGGCTCCAATAGCGTTTATGCTGCTGGGAATGCCGCTCGCTATACGAACTTCAAGACGGGAAACATCCGTTGGATTGTTTCTCAGCGTCATATTTGCGGGCGTGTATTATTCATTGGTAATGATCTGCGGAGCTCTTAATCAGTATCCCAAATATTATCCGCAAGTCCTGCTCTGGATACCTAATATCCTTTACCAGTTCTTTGGGTCTTATTTCTTGCTTAAAATAGCAAAAAGATAAACTAAAATTCAGGAAACTAACTCGCAATGGAAAAAGAAATCAAAAGCTGGCTCGAATGCGCGCATTGCGCAAAAAAATATGAAATTGACAAAATCAGATATCTTTGCGATTGTGGCGGAGTGCTTGACGTCAAAAGAGACTTGTCTAAAATAGACGGCGAAAAACTGAAACAGACATGGGAAAATCGCTGGGGCCTCAAAAGAGGCGCCACATCCTCTGGAGTCTGGCGCTACAAGGAGCTTATTCTTGACATCCCTGACGAACAGATAGTGACTCGACAGGAAGGCAACACCCGCATGTATCCCGCGGGCAAGGCGGGCGAATACGCCGGGCTGAAAAATTTTCTGCTGAAGCACGAAGGCGAAAACCCGACCGGCAGCTTTAAAGACAGAGGCATGACTTGCGGAACGACTGCCGCAAAGCTTTTTAAGGCAAGCACAGTGGCCTGCGCAAGCACCGGCAACACTAGCGCCAGCATGGCGTCGTATGCCGCGATTTCAGACATGCGGAGCGTCATTTTTATCCCCGAAGGCAAAATAGCCTATGGCAAGCTTGCCCAGGCCCTCGCGTTCGGCGGCAAAACATTGCAGATAGAAGGAAATTTTGACGACGCAATGGAATTGGTTCAGGAAGTTTGCAAAGAGCTTAACATTTATCTGTTGAATTCCATAAATCCATTCCGCATAGAAGGGCAGAAAGCCATTGGCTTTGAAGTTCTCCAACAGCTTGACTGGGAAGTCCCGGACTGGTTCGTTATTCCAGGCGGAAACCTCGGCAACAACAGCGCCCTCAGCAAGGGGCTTCAGGAACTTTATGAGCTCGGAATAATAAATAAGATACCGCGCATAGCGGTGATACAGGCGGAAGGCGCGAATCCACTCTATAGAATGTGGAAAAACAATGCTCCATACGAAGCGGTGAAAGACCCTGACACTATTGCGACCGCAATAAAAATAGGCAATCCGGTGTCATGGGAAAAAGCTATCCGTGGACTCAAATGGAGCAACGGCGTGGTAGAGCAAGTCAGCGAACAGGAAATCATGGACGCCAAGGCTATGGTGGACGCGGCGGGAATTGGAGCGGAGCCGGCTTCGTGCTGTTCTGTTGCGGGCGCAAAGAAGCTTGTCGACGCCGGCATAATCTCGCCTGATGAAAAAGTGGTGGGAATCCTGACTGGCAATGTCCTTAAAGATCCTGACGCCGTGATCGGCTATCATAAGGATGAGCTTCAGGGCAAAGGCATAAAAGGAACCTACGCAAACGCCCCCTTGCTCATAAAAGCCGAACTGGAAGCGGTAAAAGAAGCTCTGAAATAAAAAAGCCGACAAAGTCGGAATAAAAGCCGGACTTTGTCCGGACGCCATCCAGCGGCGGAATCGCTGGTCGGCAAAGCCGGTGGCGAAGCCACTTTTAAACCCACTTCGTGGGGGCAACAGCGCTCATGGCGCATTGGACTTTTGGCGGATATCTTTTCTTAGGAAAGATTCAAGACATCCTGCATGTCATAAAGTCCGGCATCCGCGCTCTGGAGAAATCTTGCCGCGCGCAAAGCGCCTTTGGCAAAGGTGTCGCGGCTGGACGCTTTATGCGTCAGCTCCACTCGTTCGCCGCCCGTGGCGAAGATTACTGTGTGATCGCCCACAACGTCGCCGCCTCTGACTGCATGCATGCCTATTTCTTTTTTTGTCCGCGCGCCAACAATGCCTTCGCGGCCATGTTTCACGTCGTTCTCATAAGACAAGCCGCTAGCTTTCGCCACTATTTCTCCGAGTCTGGCGGCAGTGCCGCTGGGCGCGTCTTTTTTCTGATTGTGATGCATTTCCACTATTTCTATATCGTAATCTTCGCCGAGTATTTCCGTGACAAGCTTGGACAGGTGAAAAAGAAGATTCACGCCCACGCTCATGTTTGGCGCAAACACAATTTTGCCGCCCTTTTCGCCCAATTTTTTGAGTTGAAGCTTTTCATCTTCTTTGAGAGCCGTTGTGCCAATCACAACGGAACAGCCTTTGGCTGTGGCTGCTTTCGCGTTTTCCACCACTGTTCCGGTGCTGAAGTCAATAATTGCGTCGGCGTTGTCAAGAAGCGGATTCAAATCCACTGTTATGTTCACTCCGCTTGCGGAGCATCCGGCAAGAATCCCTGCGTCGCTTCCCAACACTGGGCATCCGGCAAACTCAATGGCTCCAGCCAATTCCATGTCATTCGATTCCATCACATTGGCCACAAGGCGTCTTCCCATTCTTCCAGCTGCGCCGATTATTATAACTCTTATCATTTTGCATTCTCCTGATTTGCTTGCAATTTAAAGCATTGAATATAATTCCGTTTTGCATGCAAGGCAATGCTCTTTTTTTTTGAGTTTAAAGAAATAAAAAAATAGCTCGATGCAATCGTGTAAAAAACCGGGCTGTGTCCGGGCTCTGTCAAGTGGCGAGCTCACTGGTCGGCAAAGCCGAAAACATTAGGCGCATAAAAGTGGCTTTGTCACCGCCTTTTGGCGGGATTTCATCGGGGAGCTGTGTGTTCACGCACTTTTTGCTTGAGTTCTTTTAAGTTTTCTTTTACGGACTGTTCGGTGAAGAACCAATCTTGCGCTTCATTGTGGAAGCCTATTTCTGTTTCATTTTTTAGCAATGGGATAACTTTCTCCAGATTGCTTATTTCATTTTGAGCTACTTTCAGCCACATGCGATGCTTAAATGTCGGATCGGTCAGCAAGGCGTATGCTTTGAATATATGCGATGCGCTTTGGAGTATATGGGAAATAATTCTGGCATTCTTCAGTTCCCTTTTTATTTTAGCGTTGCGCGAAGTTACAAGAACCCTTGTGTAATATTTGACGCCTAGATTAAACGACTTTGCCAGCGAGTCCAGGCATCTTGTCACTTCGTCCAAGGTGAAGCGGCTCTCTTTTCCATTGCTTAACAAATCATTCCCCGGCCAGCCAGTCACTGCTTCGGACAGGCGTGTGCCAAAAGGTTTTTGAAGCGGGCTCCATGAACATTGCATGGGAATGTTTTCCATTTCCGGTTCGGGGAGCGGATAAACCAGCGCATAGTTCACAGGGCTGAGGTACAGGAACGACAGACAGAAAGGGTAGTTGTCAAATGCGTCGGAAAAATGTTTCCATGCTTTCAATATCTCATTTGGTTTTTGCAAGCCGAAGAATCCGCAGGCTATTTCCCTCAGTGCGTTTTCTTCGGTTTCTTTCCATAGATCGTCGTCCAGAAGGCGCTTGATGGCGTAGGTGTTCAATGAGAATCGGTTGCCGAAGTTCCAGCATGCCAGGATTCCATCGGTGTCATGTTTTTTCAGCCA
>CAZYVR010000423.1:0-4759 GCA_964651145.1 uncultured Victivallales bacterium
CCCCGATTCGTTCATAATTTTCCCGGGGAGAAAGGATTGAGTCCTCGCATCTATTTTTTACTTTTGCCGGATTTTCCAGATCAAGCAAGACTGTGCCTATTCGATAAATTGGCCCGGAGGAGGTCATTTTAACGCCATGATAAATTTCGAGCCAGCCATGTTTTGTTTTTATAGGCGGAGTCGAAGCGCCGATCCGGTAGTTGTCCCAATATCTAGGCCGAGGCGACATCACCTGTTCCGATCGCCCCCAGTCAATGAGATTTTTTGAGTAAGATATCCACATGCGCCCAACGCCATTGCCAATTGGGCGGTCAAAGCGGACATAGTCGCCATTGATTTTTTCAGGGAAGAGAATGCCATCTTTATTGCCCGGCTCTGAAACCAGCGCAATACGTTCGTAGTTATGGAAATCTTCAGTCTTGGCAAGCGCTATCCTTGCGCCGAATTCAGAGTAAGCAGTATACATCACATAGTAAATTCCATCGATTTCAGTAATTCTCGGATCTTCTATGCCCCTTCTCTCGTATTTGGCAAAAGAGCCTTCTTTTTCAGGAGTCATCACTGGTTTTTCTTCAACTTCAAAATGCAGGCCGTCCTTGCTTTTTGCCAAGGCAAAGAAAGAATAACCTTGTTGTCCTTCAATTCTTATGAGTAAATAATAGACGCCATCTTTCTTTGCCGGCGAACCATTAAAAACAGTGTTGCATCTGAATGGAATATCTTCGCGTGCAATAATTGGATTTCCCTCGTAACGATGCAAAATGTCCCTGCCATATATAAAGCCGCCCATAATTTAAAAATCCTTTTTGCTGGCAATGCAGTTTTCAATAATTTCATCAACAGAGGCGAAGCCGAGACAAATACAACTTTGGGCGGCCCCGTAATAGATCCGCAGTTTATCCTTCTCACAAATAGCTCCACAGACAAATATCAAGTTGGGAATATCGCCCACCCGTTCATACATTGTCTGTGGGGATATAATCGGCACATTGGTTCTGGCTACAACTCTGGCCGGGTCTTCCTGACTCAAAAAAGCCGCGCCTATCCTACTAAGAGGGCCGGCAGAGGTGTATTTAACGCCATAATAAAGCAACAGCCACTGTCCGTTATCCATTTTTATTGGTGGGGCCGCAGGGCCTATTTTATGAAAATCCCAATATCCGCCGCGTGGTGACATAATCTCATCAAAGCCACCCCAATAAACAAGATCATCGGAATAGGAAATCCAAATTCGTCCTCCGTTTTCCGGCATTTCCAGTCTAGCGTATCTGCCGTTTATTTTTTCAGGAAACAGCGTTCCGCCCTTTGTGTCAGGTTCGGAAATGAACCCCAATTTTTCAACAGTTTTAAAATCGTCAGTTACCGCCAAAGCCAATCTAGCTCCGTAGTGACTGCTGGCTGTATAGGTAATATAATAACGTCCTTCAAGGTGGGTTATTTTAGAAGTAAGCACACCTCTGTCCTCATACATATATCCTAATTCATCTTTTACTGGCGCGATGAACGGTTTGGAATCCACAGTAAAACGGCTGCCATTTTTACTTCTCGCCAAATAAAGACTTTTACTGCCCTTTAGATCTTCAATGGTTATCAACAATACATATTCCCCCTTGAATTTCACAGCGGCGGCATTGCAAATAACTGAACAACGAAACGAAAGATCGTCAAGTGAGATAACAGGATTGCCTTCCCATCTGCGGACTATATCACTGTATTTATGTTTATTTGAAATTTTCTTCCTCCTTGATAGAGCAGTCTATGTTGAAAAAACATCACGAGTCGAGAGCCGACAAAATTTTATCTACTGTGGATACAGCCAGACATGCGCTCTCATCGGCGGCTCCATAATACATGTATATATCATTTCCCTTCCTTACAATGCCATTAGTGAATACTACTCCGGGGAAAAAACCTTCGGTTTCGTAAGTTTTGTCAGGAACCAACACTGGCAACTCCGAACGCTTGAGCACACGCCACGGTTCGCGCAAATCCAACAGAAGCGCAAAAAGGCTATAACAATCGTCGTCTCCTTTTCCGTGATATATGCATAACCACCCTTCATCAGTGCGGATAGGCGAACTCCCTCCTCCGATTTTCTTTGATTCATAGGCATTGAGCCTTGGCCTGGCGACGCATTTGTGATTTCCCCAATGAATGAGATCGGGGGATTCCGCATACCATATTGAGGGCTTGCCAAATCCATCATTGTTTGGTCGGTGCAAGGCAATGTATTTGCCATTGACCTTCTCGGGGAATATGGACACATCTTTGTTCTGTGGATGAAAAATTATGCCAAGTCTCTTATGAGTCTTAAAATCGTCAGTGACCGAAAGCATAGTGCACCATCCGTCCCCGGACACAATAGTGTAGTTAATATAATATCTGCCGTCTATGAAAACGACGCGCGCGTCTTCCACTCCATATTTTTCTTCCGAAGAACATGGAAATATAAATGGAGATTCGTCAACTGTAAAATCAATGCCGTCGGCGCTTCTTGCAAGGCGAATATGACTGGCGCTTGACAAATAATCTTTCCCGCAGTAAACAACGCCGCGAGTGTCCTTCAATGCCAGAGCAGGATCATTTTTAGCAAATTCCTTTATGCCGGGAACGCCGGAACCATTCTCGAATTTATATATGGGAACCCTTATCTTTCCTGATTCCTGAACACAATTTTCCGCAACCCTGAGCAAAAGTATTATTTCGTTCTTGTACAAAGTTGCTCCCGGGTTGAAAGAGCCAACCACCTGATAGCCTTCAACCGAAGGCTTTACATCGGCTGGAGAAATCAACGGATTTTTTTTACATTTCGCAAATATCATTTTATCCCTCGTAAATATAGCGTGAGCGTGGGTAATTAACATCAAAGCGCTTGTAAACTTCCAGTGTTTTCTGCGCGATGATATCCCAGGATATTTTTTCCCGCACATACCTTGTGGCGTTTGCCGAACAACGGTCGTAAAGCTCTTTATCGTTCAACAGTTCGCTTATTCTGTTTACATAGTCATCGTCCGTAGCAGCTGAAAAACCACAGTCCGATTCGTTCATAGCGTTTTTAAATGCTGGCAAATCCGAAGTTACGACAGGTTTTCCAAAAGCGAACGCATGCGCCATCACACCGCTCTGAGCCCCCGCGCTGTAAGGAAACACCATCACATCAGAAGCTGATATAATTGTGTCGAACGTGTTTTGAGGGAATTGCCCCCTAAAAACCTCAATTCGATCTTGAGCAGAGGAATCGGCTATTTTCTGAAAAAGAGTGTTGCGATATTCACTGTATTCCAAGCCTCTCATTTTCCCTGAAACCACAAGCCAGGCTTCAGGGCATTTTTCAAGTATGCGCGGATAAATATCAACAATCCGATCAAAACATTTGGTTGGGCGAAAATAGCCAACGAGCAGTATAACCTTTTTATTTTCTAGGTTCAACTTGGCTTTTGCGTCTTGCGCTGGAGTAATTGTCCTGGCTCCATGTGGAATCAAACATATTTTTGAACTATCCGCGCCGTAGACTTCTTTAAGAAGGTCGACATGGGAGCTCTCATGCACAATAATGGCATCCAATTCCCTGCACATTACCTCAACAATCATTTTTTTTCTATAATCTGGTTTGGGAATTACTGTATGAAAGGTGGTCACCACTGGTGTTTTCGTAGATTTAAACCGGTAAATCAAATCTAGCACGGCAATTCCATCAAACTCTCCATAAAGCCCGAACTCATGCTGAATATGAATAATATCAGGAGTGAATTTTACAGTCATGTTAAATATACTATGAGCAATGCTTCCACTTTCCGGGTCGTAAACACCATGCACATGCTCCCCCATGGCTCCATTTTGGCTTATCACATGCAGCTCATTGGGGGTCCTTGCCATTGCCTTGACTAAAAAATCAGTGTAGGTTGCAATGCCACACTCTATCGGGGGGTACGTTGACACATACGCTATACGCATATCCAACCTCCATTGAGATTATTTTAAGTCTGATGCCTTGCCTACACAGCAAATCTCCTCAGAGATTAGTAATGGACAAGCAAGAATACTTCATCAGCATAAAGTGAATATAACACGAATAGAAACAACATCAAGCTTGAAGACAAAGCTGGCATCCTGTCAAAAAATAGGATTCCTTGATTTGCCGCGTCGCTGACGGATAATGTGACTCCCCCCTTTTTTTACTCCATAGGCATTATTTACCCAAACACATCCCTGCCAAAAACCTGTCGAACAATCCAATTTCACGTGAGTCACGTGTAATTCCCTATGGGCTAAAAAAAGGAGAGGCGTCAGCCGCCTCTCAACGGCTGAGTTTGATCACCATGAAACCGTCGGAGAGGATCTGCGAGAGCAGGATGATCGTCAGGCTATAGAAGAACAGTGTCTTGATCTTGGTCAGCGCCCACGAGGTGGGTTTATCTGTTTGCCGCATAGCGTTACCACGACGGCAATCCCCATGCCGTTGCCTAGGCTGATCACAATAGTAGGAGGTTTTTTGGGATGGGCAAGGCTGTTACAGGCGGCAAAGGAATAAAAAGCGCGGGACTTGCGTAAAATTGACTTCTACGTAAAATTACGGAGAAGTTGGCGGCCTGTAATGACTGGAGACATGAACTCGGACGCTTCGGACGCCTATTTGAAACCTACGCGTAAGGGGACGGCTGGAAGTATGGTTTTTAAAGTATCACGCGCATATAGAGTTAAGCAAACCCCTCCGGTTCTATAATAAAAGGGAGCGTTGACGGTACCACTTGGGATACTC
>CAZYVR010000424.1:0-4731 GCA_964651145.1 uncultured Victivallales bacterium
ATCCATTCTCGAATTCTTCTTTTTTAATTACGACTATTTTACGGAAAGGACAAACCACATGATTAAATATCGCGGCCGAGGTTAATTGAAAAGAGAGCGATAAAAATTTTTGGAGGTCAATCTCATTCCCTGCTTCTTGCTGGGGAAGTTTTAACGTTGATAAAGTGGCGGACACCTTTTTAGCTTTGCCGGGCTGGACCAAAGGCGTGTGCTATATCAACGGTTTCAACCTTGGCCGTTACTGGGATATAGGGCCGCAAATGACCTTGTATTTGCCGGCGCCCTTATTACGCAAAGGAAAGAATGATCTCATAATTTTTGAACTGCATGGCATGGAAGAGGCATCTGTTGAATTCCGCGACCGGCCGGAATGGAAATGAAAGAGGAAGAAAAACATGCGGAAAGTCACGATACCAATAGAGAGCCATAAAATTAAGAATATGAACGCCAACGAACGAGTTAAGCGGGCGCTCAATTTTGATAATCCGGACAAGGTGCCGATAAGGCACCAGGCTTTGCCGGCCGGGCTTTATGAACATGGTCAGAAATTAATAAATCTGTGGCGAAAAATTCCCGGTGATTTCGGCAATATGGCAAATGTGCAGGTTCCTCATCCTGAACCAAAAGATATCACGGCTGACGGCAGTTATCATCGGGTATGGACGGATGATTGGGGTGTGGAATGGGAAGAAGCGGTATATGGCATTGTCGGGCACCCCCAATCAAGACCGCTTAACGACATCAGCAAGCTCAAGGACTACCAGCCTCCGCCAGTTCCGTCGCCAACCGGACCGGAGTTTGAAAAGGAAAAAGTCCGGGTTTCTGAACACATAAAACAGTATTATCTTTTAGACGGATGGATCAATTTGTTTGAGATTATGCACGCGGTCAGGAAATTTGAAGATGTGCTCGTGGATATAATGGAAGATACCAAAGAGATAAACCAACTGGCGGATATGATCATGGAACAGCGGATAGGCGCAGTGAAGTATCTTGTCACCCGCGGCTGTGACGGGATCATGATGGCCGACGACTGGGGCTCCCAGGACGCTCTCCTGGTCAGCCCTGAAGTGTGGCGCAGGTTCTTTAAACCCAGGTACAGCAGGATCGCGGCAGAAATAAAAAAAGCTGGCGTAGATGTCTGGTATCATACCTGTGGTCACATTCTTCCGCTTTTCGATGACCTCTGCAGTGTCGGCTACGATGTGCTCTGGCCACAGCTTTCTGCGAATGACAACAAATTGCTTGCGGCAAAGTTCCGGGAGCACAAAATCGCGATGGAAATACACATGGACCGTCAGCGGCTGATGCCTTTCGGACGGCCGGAAGAGATCATGGCGGCCGTAAAAAAGGCAAGAAAAATATTTGACACCAAAGACGGCGGCATCATTTGGCATGCGGAGATAGATAACGGGGTTCCGTATGAAAACGTCAAGGCATTGATCGAGGCGTTCGAGGAAAACAGGAAATATTTATAAATCAATTATCAGTGTTAATCAGTGTGACCAGTGGTTGCCGCCATTCGTGGAACCACCTGACTTCGGCGGAAAGAAACCCGCAGATTTGCACAGATTAAGGAAAAGCAAAAACGTTAATTGGTCGCGCGCGCTACCGGCCATTGCAACACTTGGTGATTGAGAAGGTCACGCGCGAGATCAGCGTCCAGTTTAAGACGCTGCCTCAAGCGGTTCTGTTGAGCCTCACGCTTAACAACGGCAAGGAGGAGATATAACCTCAATATGGCAGTGGATCACTGAACTGAAGAAGGTACAAAAAGCTGGCAAGGGCCTTGTTTTAGATTCCAGAATCAAGAAAGAAGACATAGAACCCTTACTTAAAGAACTTTCCCCAAAAGGGCTTTTGTTCAGAATTGGCTGTGATTCAGTTGCAGAAGCTAAAGTATTGTTGAAGATGGGAGAACATGCTTCGAGGTAGAACGGGTTGTTTAGCATTAGCACTTAACGCATTTTAAAAAAACCACTAGCCGTTTGGAGGATTTGAATGAATACTAGAGTTTTTAATTTTGACAATGGGAAGTTTTGGGAGGAGAAAACAATTCTTCCCGCCATTCAGCATGGTCAGTTTTTGGTTAAAACCTTGAAGTCTCTGGTCAGTGCCGGCACAGAGACTACTTGCAATCGCGGTAATCCCGGCTGGCCCAAGGGGACACATGGATACAGCAATGCCGGAGTTGTCATAGAGGTTGGTTCGGAGGTTATGAACTATAAAGTTGGCGACCGGGTGGCCAGTTTGCAAGTTCATACAGATTACTATATAGGAAATGATTCCGACACTATAACCTGTCACAAGATTCCTGATGGCGTATCCAATGCGCAAGCTGTTTTTATGACTTTGGGAGGTATCGCGCTTCACATTGTCGAACGCGCCAAGATAAGCTTGGGCGTTCCCGTAGTAGTCGTTGGACAGGGAACTGTGGGGTTGCTCACACAGCAATTGGCGCGCATAGGCGGGGCTGGCTGGATTGTGGCCGTTGACACAAATGCAAGTCGACATGAAACGGCGAAACAGTTTGGAGCCAATGAGACAATCCGGCCTTCATCACGCGAACTGGAATTGGTTTTGTCGAAACATGGTCTCCCTGCAGCCAGGGCGCCTATTTTCATCGAGGTTTCAGGCGCGGCAGAGGCATGTAAATGGATTCTAGATGCGGCCCATTTACGCTCAAGGGTTGTGCTTGCCGGCACCTATCTAAAGGAAATATCATTCAACCCCTTCGTTTTTATCGAAAAAGAGCTGGAGGTCGTTGGCGCCCACATACCTAAATGTCCTGACACTACCGGATTGTATTATCCTTACTCCAAAAATTTCAATTATCCTTTCATCCTTGGGACAATCAGGAGCGGAAAGCTGAAAGTTGACGGGATAAGTGACGGATTCATTAAACCGGATGGCCTGATAGAGTTTTATAGGCAGGCAGTGGATGGCACAAATAAGATCAAACAGCCAATCATCGACTGGGAAGAGTGAGATTATGCGCGCAGGTTTCATAGGAACTGGATATTTTGCGAATGAACATGCTGAATGCCTGAGACGCCTTGGGGTAGAGGTAGCCGCATGCTTCGGGACAAACCAGCTAAAGACCAAGGAGTTCTCCAATAAATTTGGCGCTCTTCGCTTCAATTCTCCATTGGACATGATCGACAAAAAGAACATTGATGTCCTTTTCATAGTCGTCCCCCCTTTCGCCCATGATGGAGAGGTTGAATTGGCGGCCATTGAAAAAGGCATTCCCTTCCTGGGCGAGAAGCCCATAGGATTGGATTTGTCTAAATGCCGGGATATTGCCAGCCGCATTGAGCAGAAGGGACTGGTGACTTCTAGCGGCTACTGGCTTAGGGCCGGAAATGTCAGCGAAAGGATAAAGAGGGTGATTTCGGCAAACCAGATATCCCTTGCGCAGTCGTTCTGGTTGTCCGGATTTATAAGGGCGCCTTGGTGGGGAAAGATGGAGACTTCCGGCGGCCCCCTTGTCGAAATGGTGACGCATTACATAGATTATATGCGTTTCATGCTTGGGGAAATTCAGTCTGTCACGGCTCTGAGTAAGCACGGCGTCAACTCATCACGCCCGAACTGTGATGTTTACGACTCCATTGTTTCGCTTCTTCTTTTCTCCAATGGGCAGATTGGAAGTTTGAACTCCTCTCATATTCTGCAGGACGATGTCGCATCAAAACGCATACTGGAGCTTACGGGGCGGGAATTCTACATGTGCGTCGAAACGGAAAGGGTCAAGTACAAACAGGGGGCTGAAAATTGGGTGGCATTGGATTTTGAGTCCAATCGCATGGACATCAATACTCAAAGGTTCTTGGAGGCGGTCAGAAGGGATGACCCTGCCTTTGTCTATGGCAGTTATCCCGATGCGCTCAAGACTCTTGAGGTGACAATGGCCATAAGCAAATCCGCAGAGGAAAAGGGATGCGGATGGCTAACCTGACTTATTCATGAAAACTATATTTTTATTCATAAGTATTTCAAAGCCAATGGCTTTGAAATTTCGACACGCCCGTCAGCTGACGGACGTGCTCAAGGTTAGCCCTGAGCACGAGCGACGCAAGTCGCTCACGTCGAAGTCCCTCGACGCCGCTCGGGACCTTGAGCCTGTCGAAACGGCCCTTCGGGTGATCTATTCATGAAGAACAAAATCTTCATGAATAGATCAGGCTAAAGGCCTCATCAATTTAAGTGCTGATAATTTAAGGAAAGGGCAATTGGCAATGGAAAATACAACCAATGCAAACCGCATGGCCTGGTTCGAGTCGGCGAAGTTCGGAATGTGCATCCATTGGGGATTGTACGCGTTCATCGGGCGCGGAGAGCGGGTTATGAATCGCGAGATGATTCCGATGGCGGAGTATGAAAAGCTTGCGAACCGGTTTGCCCCCAAGGACTTTGACCCCCCGGAAATGGGCTGCCACCGCGGTCAAGGCCGTGATGACACCGCATATCGCGGTGCAGGAGATAGCGGTGCTGGGGGTGCTCCACAAGGATCGGACGCTGCTTCGCCAGGCGATTCAGGCCAATCCGCTTACCGGAGCGGTTCTAATGCTTCCACAGATCAAGAAGATGGTTGATGAACTGATGGAGGAAAACAAAGAATACATGAAAGACCGGAAGTAAGGCAAACATGCTCACACTTTGTAAAGTGTGATCAGAGTCCCGCCTTCTCTGGAAAAAAACATTACGTCGTAGCGGACTAATTAAGAA
>CAZYVR010000425.1:0-4687 GCA_964651145.1 uncultured Victivallales bacterium
CCGCCCCCGCCACCGCCGCCGCCACAACCACCACGGCAGCCGCCGCCGCCACCGCCGCCGCCGTAACCACCACGGGAACCGCCGCCGCCACCGCCGCGATTTTCTTCGCGAGGACGAGCTTCGTTAACGTTCAAGTCTCTTCCTTTAAGCTCTTTGCCATTCAGGCCTTCAATAGCAGCCTGGCCTTCAGTCTGAGAGGACATTTCAACAAATCCAAATCCTTTTGATTGACCACTATACTTGTCTTTTATAATGGCAACCGACTCAACCTGACCAAATTCTTCTGCAACCGCTTTCAAATCATCTTCGGTTACTTCGTACGACAAATTTCCTACATAAAGCTTCATCTCTAATTTCCTTTTGTAATAAATTACAATTGTTTAACTCGTTTAATTTTAAATACATTTCAGAACTTTAAATATATTTCAACAAATAGTTTACTCCTGCATTAACTAATTTACAAGGAGTTTTTAAAATAAGGAATACTTTATAGGCAATTTGCGTGATGCGCCCCCCCTCCAAAAGCCGCGTTTGCGGCCTCGCCTATAAAAATTACCTATTCACCTTTTAGCCTGATAACGCCTTCTGAGATGCTGGCTTGAGTCATTGAAATCTTCAACTCGCGCTCGTAGCGACGAACTATTTTCAGCTCCTCGCCACTCATTAGCGAAACGCAATACCCATGCGCCCCGGCGCGTCCGGTTCGTCCGGCACGGTGCAAATAGTCCTTGCTCTGCCCTGGAACGTCCACGTTGAAAATATGAGTGACCCCTTTCACATCCAGCCCGCGAGCCGCCATATCAGAGGCGACCAGAATATTGATTTTGCCGTTCCTAAATTCATTTATAGCTTTAACTCTTGTCTGCTTGTCGCATTCTCCATGAATTTCTCCAACAGCCATTTTGTGCTCCTCTAGCTTCCTGGCGATGCGCTTGGCCGTTTCATTGCGATGGGCAAACACAATCGCGCGCTCAGGGGCGCAGGCATAAATAACTTTGCACAACAGCTTCAGCTTGTCATTTTCATGGGCGGTAAAATAAATGTGTTCAATATCGCCAATTACCTGATTGGAATTGGAGTAGACTTCCACCATATCAGGACACATAGACGTGGCCACCTTATTGCTTTCAGCCTGATTCGTCGCCGAGACAAAAATCATCTGACGCCCTTTAAGCATTGAACTGATTATATTTTCTATAACGTCAAGACTTTCGCCAAACAACATTTTGTCAGCCTCGTCAATCACCATAGTTTTTACGGCATGAACTTTCAGCTTTTTCATTTTGACAAGCTCAAGAATCCGCCCCGCAGAGCCAACAACGACATGCGGTTTCTTTTTAAGCTTTTCAAGCTGGCGCTTGGTTGAAGCGCTGCCGATAAGAAGCTGTGAGCGAAGGCCAAGCCCGGAATTCTGGCTAAGCCGGATCAATTGATCCTGAATCTGAGAGGCCAGCTCATGAGTCGGCGTCACAATAATTACCTGAAGATCTTTTAAGCCCGCATCAAGTTTTGAAACAAGAGGCAACAGATACGCGAGCGTTTTGCCGGTGCCCGTTTCAGAGCTGATATAGACGTCATTGCCGTCAAATATAAACGGCGCGGCTTTCTCCTGAATCGGAGTCGGCTCAACAATGTCTTCCTTTGCCAGAGCTGTCTCCAGAGCCGGCAATATGGCTAATTCACTGAATTTCATTTTTTACCTTGCGAGAAAATCGCGAAAAACCGCCGTGGCTGCTTTCGCAATCGCCTCCTTAAATATTTAATATCTCACTTTTGCATAAGCAAGAGTACACTAAGGCGCGTTTTTGTCAACCACGGAAAACTCCATTCAGAGCATGTTTAGTGAAAAGACGAATCTCAGAGGACAGCATCGCGCATTGTATTCTTCCACAAGCTTAGTATTTGCCATATGTTCTGGCTGTTTCAATCATGGCCTCCAAATTTTCAAAAGGCGTGTCTCGTCCGCATTGATCGCCAGTGCTCAGAATAAATCGTCCGCCTTTGGCTCCGTCGTCAATAGCTTTTTTAGACGCCGCGACAACATCGTCAACACTTCCATTTAGCATTACGTCGGTCGTATGCAGATTTCCTTTCAGTGTTATTTTATTACCGTAAAGTTTTTTTAGTTCCTTTAGATCGCAATTCCCCATAGGAGGAATTTCCAGAGGATCAATAATCGAAAGCGATGTTTCTTCCGCCATTATTTTAATCAATTCTTTTTCGGGGCCACATGAATGGACATGTGTAGGGATTCCTGATTCTGTCGCTAGTTCAATTACCTTTTTTACTGCAGGGAAGGCCAGCTGTCTGAAAATTTCGGGAGTTTGAAAAATGAGAGTGCCGGAACCTCCAACGCATATAAAATCAGGCTTGGTTTCCATTCTCATTATGCGCTCAAAGCGTTTTTCAGCCGCATCGACTCTTGCCGCAGCCCATTCTTCATGTTTGTCGGGATTATCGTAGTAGTTGAAAATATCGTCTTGATTAAGCAAGGCGCAAGTTGACGCGACACTTATTCCGACAAGCCCCTGATCTCCCATCATGGTTTTGATCTCTTTCAAATACTTAGTATCATAATTGATTTTTCGGACTCCTTCGAGAGGCTCCCATTTATCCGGTGTATCAGGCAAGCCCAGTTTTGACGGAGCTATGCTTCGAGTTGGTGGATCGTTTCTATAATAAACAGCAACATTGGCCTTCCAGTTAAATTTCCCATTTTCCTTGTAATAATCCTGAGTAATTATTACTTCGTTTGTCTTTTTTATAATTGCTGTTTCCCAATCGGGTTCATTCTCAATTTCTTCAGGGAATATCAGTGGACAATAGGCATCCATCAAGGCATCGATATTAAAAAACTTTGCACAATCAATGTAAGCTTCCCATATGGGCTTATTTTTGTAAAGATACAAGTCCCAGAAAGGTTTTCCTGTCAGCTTTGCCGGAATCATATTGGAGAAATCCGGGGCTGCTGGCACGCAATCAGGAATATCTCCTTTTAAAACAGTAAACAATCTTTCTCTAGGTGTCATTTTATAAATATCCTCTTTTTGTGTTTTCTTTATTATATTTTAATGTAGTTAAATACTAATATCTTGTCTTGATTTGATTTTTTATTGTTCTATATTGATTTTTTATGAAAGAAGAGCGTTTAAAAGCATCTAAATTATTGCAGCAGAAGTCTGGTGTTAATTTCGCGTGTCACACAGAATTTTCAATTTCAACGCGCGCGCACTGTCATGACTTTATGGAACTGTTTATAATAGGGCAAGGCAAGATTGGGCATTCTGTTAATGGAGCTGAGCAGCGGCTCGAGAAAGATTCCCTTGTTTTTATAAGACCCGATGATGTTCACTATTATTTCAGTCTTAATTCAGGTTGCGAATTAATAAACCTAGCTTTTCCTCTTGAATTTTTTGAAGAAATGAAAAAATTCTCAAGGCTTGAAATGCAATTGGAAAAACTCTTGAAAGGGCCATGCAAATCAATCAGGCTCTCAACTCTTCTCGCTAGCGAAGCCATTAACAAAATGCGCTCTGCCGAACACAAGCAATTAACGGAGCCGGAACTTGCGCGCGCGCAATTCAAATCCTTAATTTTTGGTATATTCACAAACATTCTGCTGGAGACAAAGGTGGACAATGCAGTGACTGTTCCTCAATGGCTGGAGGAGGTGTGTCAGGAGATGAAAAAAGAAAAAAACTATATAAAAGGCTTGCCGGCAATGAAAAAGTTAGCGAATTGCTCACAGGAGCATTTGTGCAGGATTTTCAGAAAATATCTAAATAAAACGCCCATTGCTTTTATAAATGAGCTTAGACTTGAGGCCGCTGCCGCAAGATTGCGTTCAAGCGACGAGAAAATACATTGCATTGCCATGGACAACGGCTTCGAGAATCTCAGTCACTTCTATCATATGTTCAACAAGCAATTTGGGCTTTCCCCTGCAAAATACAGAAAAGAGTTTCTCCAAAGCGCAATTCCAATGTAAAGACGTTTTCCGAGAGCTTTGCCTTTTGGGGCTAGAAGTTTCCGCGGCTCATCGGTAAACGGCAGACGCTTTTTACTTTTGCGGAGCTGGGCTTTTACAACTTGAAGTTCGGTTTGAATATATTAGCTCTCTTTGATGTAGAGGCCCAGCAATTTCCCGATAGGGTTAAAATAGCGAACCAGCAGTCAAATTCAGCCAATTTGGGCGTGTTCTTTAAGTAAAACAGCTGTTATATCCGACCCCGAAAAGTATAATTTTCCCGTTTAAACGCATGAATTCAGCGAGTGGGGATTCATCCCCGCAAGGAGTTATATCCAGCGAATGTGAAGTCAACTCTGCCGCCAACAGGCCTCGCGCCGAGTAGGAATGAGACAAATGTATACTGCGGGATTCAGCGTATTCTTGTCTGAAAACTTCACTTATCGCTCCTACGCAAGAAGAAACTTTCTCCATATCAAAAACCGGATTTTCCTCGCTTTTGAGCCGAAAAGAAAAAGCGGGCATCAAAAGCGTTCCTTCTTTTCCAATGGATTCCAGCAACGCCTGAATTACTGTTCGCGCACCGCCATCAACCCTACCAAAGCTTCTTAAAGAACTATGAACCGTAATCAAATCTCCAGTTTTAATTCCCAGCGTTTGTAAAACGTCAATAATCTCTCTTTATGAAACAGTCAATAAAAAAAACTTTATTTTTGATTG
>CAZYVR010000426.1:0-4663 GCA_964651145.1 uncultured Victivallales bacterium
CGCGGAATATTTTGACGTTCCCAAAGATCTTATATCCGCCACTATAGTGGCTCTCGGAACAACAGTTCCAGAGTTGGCAGTCACCATTGGCGGGGTTTTAAAAAAGCAACACGGCATTGCCCTTGGAAACATTATAGGAAGCTGTATTATAAATATTGTGCTCATTCTTGGTTTGGCTGCAGTTATCAACCCGCTGACAGTCAGCCCCGCGATGCTTTTGTCTATTGCGCTGATGCTTTTGTTGGGCATTATTCTTTTGGGGGCTATGTTTACAGGCTCCAAGCTGACAAGGAGCGAAGGCTTTGTTTTTCTTGGCTTATACGCGCTGTTCTGGGCTTATAATATTTACAAGGTTTGCGCTCCCGGCATTTAAGCTATTCTTATCCACGATATCTTTCCAAAAAAAAAAGCGCGGTTTCCCGCGCTAAAATTATTTTTTGAAGCTGCTTTTTATTCCGGTGAAATAATCGCAAATGTCATTGTTGTTTTGGACATTATCTTGTCTCCGACTCTTATAAATCCGTCGCCTCTGCCGAAGCTAGACTTTCCGGCTGGGGATGGTATGTCAACTTCACAAATCAGTTGGTCCCCTGGATGGATTGGATGAAAGAACTCCGCTTTTTGAATGGTCATGAATATTGGAATTTTCCCTTTGTGTTCCGGGCGTGAAAGCATATATACTCCGCCAGCTTGAGCAACCATTTCTGATTGTATGGCGCCCGGCAGCACTGCGTAATCAGGCGAATATCCGCAGAAAAACGGTTCGTTGTAGGAGGAGTTTTTCACTGCCACAACGTGGTCGTTGTCTGTTGAAACAATGTAATCGACCAGCAGAAACGGATAACGGTGAGGAGTCAGAGCCATGACTCCAGCTATATCAATTTTTACATTTTCAGTTTTGTCGAACTCCGTGAATTCTATGGGCATGCTTTCCGGCTTTGTCCGTTTACGGACAGAAATAGTCATAAAGGCCTGGCAGGCTATTCCGGAATTGTTTTTGGTTGTGGCTGAAATAAAAGCTTCGTTGCCTTCTATTTTTTCCACTTCGATTTCTATCAGCATTCTGTCGCCAGGCGTGTTGGGTTTGCGAAATTTAACTTTTTTTAGCGATTTTATGTAAATATCGCCTTCTCCTGATGGATCAAGTCTATCCTTAAGGGCCAATTCGGCAACCTGTTCCATTGCCTCAACTTGAAGAACGCCGGGGAATATAGGATGATCTGGGAAGTGCCCCTGAAAAAAAGATTCGTTGAATGTTAGGTTTTTAATGCCAATAAATTTTGTGTCGCTTATTTGTTGAGCGCGGTCAACAAGCAGCATAGGATAACGATAGGGCAGGCGTTTTTTGATTTCGCTTATATCAAGGATTTTTCCAAACATATTTTTCTCTTTCTTTAAAGTTCTTATTTGTATAACAATCAGTTAAAAATCTACTATAAAATTCAAGCTTTTTCAATGCTGAAATTCATAGGTTTTGCTTTTATTGCATTTTGTTTGCGTTTTCAAGGAGCTTTGTCGCCAACCGGACGTTTATGGGATGCCCCGGCTTAACTGCTATTATGTGGCCCTTTACTCTGGCGCCAGTCAGGAAAATATCCCCTATTATGTCGAGGACTTTGTGTCGGACCAGTTCGTTTGGATATCTTAAGCCGTCTTTGCATATGATGGCGCCATTGTGCAATACTGCGGCGTTGTCGAGGCTTCCTCCTTTGACCAGTCCCATTGCCAGAAGTTGTTCCAACTCTTTGAATAGGCAGAATGTTCTCGCTGGCGCTATTCCGTCGGAAAAGAGTTCCGGGGTTATTTCTTCTGAAAAGTATTGAGCGTCAAGGGGGGTGGCTCCATAAGCGATAATGCAGGTTATTTTCAGTTTGTCGGCAGGGACAAACACCAGCTTTGTGTCGCCTTCTTCTACGATAATCGGCTCTTTCGCTGTGATGAAGGCTGCTTCCGCTTCTTGTTTTTCTATTCCGGCTTCTTTTATCATTTCAAGATACGGCAACGCGCTTCCATCGCCTATTGGCAGTTCCATCCCATCCATTTCCACGATAGCGTTGTCAATGTTCAATGCGTGTAGGGAGGCTAGCAGGTGTTCTACTGTGTAAACGCATGCTTTTCCTGATGCGATGGTTGTTCCGCGACGAACATCCACCACATTGCTTGCTGTTGCCGTCACTTCAGGTTTGTCTGGCAAGTCGATCCTTTTAAAGACTATTCCAGTGTTTTCTGGCGCGGGGGTTATTCTTGCCTGCGCTCGTTCGCCTGTATGCAAAGCTATTCCTGAGCAGGAGGCGGAGTTCTTTAATGTGTTTTGTTTTTCCATGGCATTTCTTTTTCTAATAGTGAGGTTATTGTTTTTATTGTTTTTATCATTTTGATAATTTAGGTACATTTTGTCATATTTCTATCAAACTTAGGAATTATTAAGTGGATAAAAAAATAAAAGTTATAGTTGTGACCGGTCCCACGGCCACTGGGAAGACTCGTTTGACAGTGGAGCTTGCTCGATATTTTGACGGCGAGATTATAAGCGCGGACTCAAGACAGGTCTATCGCGGAATGGATATCGGCACTGGAAAAGACCTGGCTGAGTACAGCGAGGGCGGTTCTCCAGTCCCCTGTCATCTTATAAACATAATTGAGCCAACTGAGTCGTATAATCTCAAATCGTTTTGCCAGGACGCAAAAGATGCAGTTTTTGATATTTCGGAGCGCGGCCGTCTGCCATTGTTTGCTGGCGGGACGACTATGTACATCAATGCGCTTTTTTCCGGCTATACTTTGCCGGGCGGCCCTCCTGATTCTGACTTGAGAGACTCTCTTGCAAATAAAAGCATAGATGAGCTTGCGGATATCCTGCGCAAATCCAGTCCGGAGAGCTTTGAAGATCTGAAAGACAAAGAGCACCGGAACCGTTTGATACGGGCCATAGAAAAAAGTCGTGTTTCGAGCAGTCAGGTTGAGCCGTTGGCTCCTTTTGTCGAGCCACTTTTTATTGGCGTTTTCTATAAGCGGGAAGAAGTGCGCGCGAGAATCGCGCAGAGGCTGAGCCAGAGGCTGGCGTCCGGCATGATAGAAGAGGTCGAATGCCTGCATCGAAATGGCGTTTCATGGGAGAAGCTTGAGTATTTCGGTCTTGAATACCGCTATATTGCCTTTTATTTGCAGAAGAAGATGTCCTATGATGAGATGAAAGAAAAACTTCTGATTCGCATAAGAAAATTTGCAAAGTCTCAGGATGTGTGGTTCCGCAAAATGGAGCGGGAAGGACGAGTCATTCACTGGGTGGAAAAAGGCTCCTTTGACAAGGCGCGCGCAATTGTTCAAACGTTTCTTGACGGCGAGCTTCTTCCTGAGCCGGAAATAATGCTTAAGAACATTCACTATGGCCCGCAAAGTTCCAAGCCTTGAAGGAAAGAGGCTGATTTTTGTTTATTTGCTTTTGAATGATTTCTTAACGGGTGTATATTTCGGACAGAAATTTAGGAGGACTAAATGTCTGACAATCCACGATCTAAAAGAGTTTTGATATGCGACGACGATGATTTGCTCAGGGAGTTTTATTCGCGCGTTTTGAAAACTCAAGGGTATGAAACTGTTTTAGCCACAAATGGGGATGAGGCTATAACTGTTCTGGAAGACGGAGGCTATGAGATTTCTCTTGCTATCGTCGATTTGCTTATGCCTATCAGGACAGGCTGGGAACTTATTGAGTATATGAAAAGCAAGGATGCTCTTAAAGATATTCCGGTTATTGCCATAACTGGTCTTGCCACTTCATTTGATGAGTTCGAAAAAGTAAAGTCGGCATGCAACGCCGTGCTTCACAAGGGCGATTTCGACTTGGCAATTTTTACTTCCATAATGAAAAGTCTGGCTTTGTAAACTATGCTGAAAACATTTGATCTTAACACTGCTGTTCTAGCGCTCGTGGACGTTCAGGAACGCTTTGTTCCTGCCATTGCGGAATTTGACGCTATGCTGAAAAAGCAGGTTATTATGCTGAACGCCGCAAAAGAGCTAAAGCTTTCGCTGATAATCAATGAGCAATATCCTAAGGGTCTGGGGCATACAGTGCCGGAACTGAAGGGCGTTTTTGCCGGAGAATGCCCGGTTATTGAGAAAATTTCTTTTTCCTGTTTTGGTTCAGATGAATTCAGAAAGGAGCTGGCAAAGTTCCCTCGGAAGACGGTGGTTTTAATGGGGATTGAAACTCATGTCTGCGTTCAGCAGACCGCATTTGACGCTTTGAACCGCGGGTATGATGTTATTCTTCTTGCCGATGCTGTCGGATCAAGAAAGGAATATGATCGAGATATTTCCATTGCTTTGATGAGGCAGTGCGGGATAGTGGTCACAACGGTCGAATCTTTTTTGTTTGCGGCGATGAAGGATGCCAAACATCCAGCATTTAAGGCTGTCTCCACGTTGGTTAGATAATCCAAACAGCTTTTTATGTTCTAAGCGAATTTTCCACAATATCCAGCAGGTTAGAGTAAATTTTGGTAGGCCGGTACGCGAATTGTTTCATGTTTTCTCTGTTTGTGACCCCGCTCAGAACCAGAGCAGTGTCTACTTCCGCTTCGATTCCGGCTATAATGTCAGTGTCCATTCTGTCGCCTATGATAACAGTGTTTTTCGGCAATGAGCCGAGGCGTTTTAC
>CAZYVR010000427.1:0-4655 GCA_964651145.1 uncultured Victivallales bacterium
TTAACCTTATTAAATATATAGGATGGCTTGTCGATTTGCGTCATGACCCAACGCCGTCTCATGAAGCCATGGATTATGAGGCCATGAAAGAGGCGGCTCGCGCCCGAAACTTGATGAAATCCAGAAAGGGGCGGGACATCGCTCCTCTTCCAGATGTTGTCGATCCTGAACGAAAAAATATGTGTGAAAGAAGCTTTCGTTTATTCTGTGAGAGTTATTTTCCAGAGACGTTCAGTCTTTCATGGTCCGAGGATCACCTCAAGGTGATTGCAAAAATTGAACAGGCCGTTTTGCATGGTGGCTTATTCGCTATGGCTATGCCTCGCGGGGCAGGCAAAAGTTCCATTTCAGAAATAGCCTGTTTATGGGCAATGTTTTACGCTCATCGCTATTTTATTGCATTGATTTCAGCCACGGAAATGGCGGTTCTCGAAATGCTAGCCTCCATTAAAACTGAACTCGAATCAAACGAACTTTTGCTGGAGGATTTCCCTGAGGTTGTTTATCCTATCCACAGTCTTGACGGCATTTCCAATAAATGTCCCGGGCAACTTTGCGATGGCAAACGCACACGGATAAAATGGACTTCTAAAGAAATAGTTCTTCCTACTATTAAAGGAAGCACCGCCAGCGGAGCCATTATTCGCGTGGCCGGAATCACGGGCCGAATCCGAGGCATGAAATTCAAGCGTCCGGACAAAGCCACGCCAGTTCGCCCGTCATTGGTGATCATCGATGATCCGCAGACATCCGAATCCGCAAATTCCCTTGAGCAAACAAAAAAACGTGTGCGTGTTTTAGCCGGAGACGTCCTGGGACTTGCCGGCCCCGGAGAAAAAATATCTGGCATAATGCCGTGCACTGTGATTAGAATGGGCGATATGGCCGATCAAATATTGAACGCGTCCACACATCCTGAATGGAACGGGGAGCGAACAAAAATGATTTATGAGTTTCCCAAAAACGAAAAGCTCTGGGAGAAATATGCCGAGATACGTGCGGATTCTTTGCGGCAGCATGGAGACATCCGCGATGCCACAGCCTTTTATAAAGAACATCAAATAGAAATGGATGAAGGCGCGAAAGTGGCGTGGAAAGAAAGATTCAATCACGATGAAATCTCCGCAATTCAGCAGGCAATGAACCTGAAACTTCAGGACGAAGGAGCGTTCTGGGCTGAGTATCAGAATGAACCAAAGCCAGAAGATTTGGGTGAAGATCGCATCATGACCGCCGCAGAGATAACCCAAAAGCTCAACGGAATGAAACGGAGCGAAGTCCCGATCGGCTCCAGTTATGTCACAATGTTTATAGACGTTCAAAAGGAACTTCTTTATTGGCTGATTGCCGCTTGGGAAGAAGATTTCACAGGCTACGTAATTGATTACGGAACTTATCCTGAACAACCTCGGCGATATTTTCATTTGCGTGAAGCCCGACCAACATTGCAGGATGCCGCGCCGGGAGCAGGACTCGAAGGTTCCATTTATAACGGCTTGGAAAAGCTCTGCTCTGCATACCTTAATAAGGAGTGGCGCCGCGATGATGGCGCAATGATGAAAATCGACAGATGCCTTATCGACGCAAACTGGGGACAATCTACAGATGTTGTTTATCAGTTCTGTCGGCAAAGCACACATGCTGCGGTATTGTTGCCAAGCCACGGAAGATATATTGGAGCGTCATCAAAACCTTTCTCTGATTACCGCCGTCAACCCGGCGACCGCATCGGGCACAACTGGATGATTCCAAATGTCCGCGGCAAAAGAGCAATCCGCCACGCATTATTTGACGCCAACTACTGGAAGAGTTTCATCCACGCTCGGCTTGCGGTGGCGATGGGAGACAAGGGCTGTCTTTCTTTATATGGTAGAGATCCGAATATGCATTTGCTTTTATCCGAACAGCTCGTGGCTGAGTACCGTGTAAAAACCGAAGGCCGCGGCCGGAAAGTAGACGAATGGAAAATGCGTCCCGAGGCTTCCGATAATCATTGGCTTGATGGGATAGTCGGAGCCTCAGTCGCCGCATCAATGCTCGGCGCAAGCATCCCAAGCACCGGAGAATCCGGCAAACCTTTAAAGCAAAGAAGGCATGTCGATTTAGCAAAAGCTCAAAAGAAATTATATATGACCGGAGAGCGAAAACTCCTCAATCCCATCGGAAACAGAAAAAAACTCAATTGAATCTATTGCCCTTTAAGTTTGTGCCATTAGTCCTGCTGGCTGCGACAGAACGATTATATCTGTGCGCGGAAATTATCTGCCTTTCCATTGATGCTCTCCTGGTGAAGGTTAGTCCACAGGTTTTTCAAATAAACATAACAACAGATAGTTGCAATATGTAAAACTATGTGCTATTATGAATACATGAAAAAAGTATTAAACATTTCGCAAAGCTTGCAGAAATTCTCTGCTTCACAGGGTGGAGTATTTTCTATAGCTGAACTTAAAAATTTGATTGACCCGAGCAACAAGGCGATTTTATATAGAACTTTGAAGCGCTTGGAAGGAGCCGCTATACTCAGATTGTTCTGTCGGGGGTATTATGTGACCGAAGGTTTTGACATCCAGATTCTAAGCCAGCGTATTTGCGCCAATTCATATATTAGCTTTGGAGCCGTTTTAGCGAAGAATCTAATTATCGGGTCAACTCCGAAATACCGTATCCAGGCCGTAAAAAAAGGCCAAAGCCGGGTATATCAGAACTCTGAATACCGAATCGAACATTTTGGAATTAAACCTGAGTTATTTACTGGTTATGAGAATATCAACGGAGTTAAGATTGCCACACCGGAAAAAGCTTTCCTTGATGTTTTATATTATTATCAGAAAGGCATGAAATTCAGTTTTGATATTTATTCCGATATTGATTATGATGCCCTTGACCGGCAGAAAATAAAACAATACTTGATGTTATATAAAAATAAAAAATTTGTAGCTTTTGTAAAAGGAGTCTTAAATGCCTGAAATAAGAACAACAGAAGATCTGATGCTTTTTCTCATTAATTTGTTTGGTGAAAATTTTCCACAATCAGCGATTTTGAAAGGCGGCATGGCTCTGCGCCTGCTGGATTGTCCGCGTTTTACCAATGATTTGGATTATATCTTTATTCCATTCAGTTCGAAAAAGGAGATTGTAGGCGATATTTGCGCGCTTCTTGATGAACAGGAAGGGGTGAACTATAAATATAACCTTAATTCAAAATGTCTGAGGATTCGTGTAGAGAGCAACGGCATTATGACTCAGATTGAAATAAATGTTGCTGAAACTTGCCCCGCAGTGGCGATTTCTACTTCCGCCTTGGCTTCCAGTACTGGACAATTGAGCCGAATAATTAAGATAATGGATTATCGTGTGGCAATGTCGCACAAGTTTGCGGCTTGGAATGAAAGAAAATTGGCGCGTGATTTGTATGACCTTAATTTCTACTATACTTTTTTAAAGGTTTTGCCTGATCTGGGAATTTTATCTGAACGCTTGGAAAAAGTATCGTCAACTAAACGCAATAAAAATCCAAAGTCTATGAGTTTTATGCAGCTTATAGAAAGTTTGCGTTTGACTTTGAATGAACTGACTTCAAAGGATATTGAAGAGCTGGCTGATTATCTGCCAGCGGACAATTTACCAGGCCTGGAAGTGCGGCTCAGGGCAAATCTGTTAAAATTCTGTGATGAATTAGAGTTGGAAATTAAGAAGTATAGAAATTGAGCTGTCAGGAGAGAGATTCCAACTATCATCTAATGGGATAACCCCACCACGCTTATTGCCAGGCGACTTTTGATCGGCATAATCGTCCCTGCTGGTCTCCATGTTGCCTTATGCCACAGCAACATCGCCGTTATTCATTTCCGATTATCACAAAGAAATTATACATGACTGAAGAGCAAAAACTTCTCAACCCAATAGAACGCAGAAGGCATCTGAATGAAATAAAAAATGCCCCGGAAAATCCGGGGCATATAAAATCAATTCAGCCTTAAATTATTTCTTGGCTATCTTCTTTCTTGCAACTTTCTTCTTTGCGGGAGCTTTTTTAGCGACTGCTTTTTTAGCGACTGCCTTTTTAGCTACAGCCTTCTTTGCAACAGCCTTCTTCGCAACAGCCTTCTTCGTAACAGCCTTTTTAGCGACAGTCTTCTTTGCCGGAGCGGCAATTGTTTTAGCATCGAACTCTTTTATCATTTTTTTGACTTCGCTTTTAGACATGTTTTTAAAAGCGAGAAGCTTTTTCTTTGAGCTAGCCTGAGGAGCCCCTTTTCCTTGTTCCCATCTGCCAATGGATTTATTATCAAAGTTGAGAAGCGCAGCCATTTTCAACATGCTTAATCCGTGTTTTTTTCTCATAGCTGTTATTGAGCGAGGCTGAATTTTTACATTTTTTACATCGGCGTCAGATGGCAATTCTTTGATTTGTTCCTTCGACGCGGACGCACTTTGACATTTAGTTACTATTTTTTCAAGAGCATTGATTCGTTTTTTCAAAGCGGAGTTTTCCTGTCTCAAAGCTGCGGCCGCTTTTTTGAGAGGCTTTTCCACTTTAAGAATTTCTTTGCGGGCGAGTCTTGTGATTTCCTCTTGTAGTTCTGCTACATATTTTGTTATCCAAACTTAAATAAAATCCAAACCTTTTCAGGGCAATCTTGCACTGCCAA
>CAZYVR010000428.1:0-4647 GCA_964651145.1 uncultured Victivallales bacterium
CTTCGTTGCATACATCGGCATGCGCTTTAATTTTGTCAACAGAACTCCAATCCTGTCCGAGGCCGGAGAAAATATATTTGACACCAAGCTTCTGGGCATTTTCGAGGACTTCATTCTTGTCATCGCCCAATGGCAATTTTGAATGACAGCTTACAAGCTTGAAATTGAGGTCCTTGTAAATTTTTATAGCTTCGTCAATTGTTGTTCCCGGAAAGCCGGCCGGCTCCACTGCTTCATATCCCATAGCGGCAAGTCTGCGCATGGTTCCGGCATAATCTTTTTCCGCGGCTTCACGAACTGTGTACAGTTGAATTCCCAATAATGCGCTCATGTTTCTCTTCCTTCTTTGATTTTATTTTATTGATTTTATTCAAACAGAGTCTCTTTTTATAAAACTCCCTTTTATAAACACTGATTCAAAATTTTCCGCATCGCCTTCAAGACGCTTCAACAGCAGTTTTACGGCGGCGGCGCCCATTTCCGCCCTGGGCTGACGAATAGTTGTAAGATCAGGAAAAAGAGCGCCGGATGAATCATCGTCATCGCATCCAATAACGCCAATGTCATTCGGGATCTTAACTCCATTCTCATAACAGAAACGATAAAAGCCCATTGCCATCCTGTCATTTGCCAGAAAAACGCAATCGCCTTCGCGCATGCCTGGAATAATATTTTGCGCGGCGCGATATCCTGAACTGCGCGAATAGGTTCCCTTAACCATCTCAAACTCCAAGCCTGTATTTTTGACAGACTCAAGCAAAGTCTCTTTCTGCGCGGCGGCATCGTAATAATCCAGATTCCCATGCACAAAAAACAAACGCCTGCGCGAGCGCTCCTTCAACAAAGCCAGCATGTCTTTTATTCCGCCACTTGAGTCAAAATTGACAGAAGACGCATAATTTTTGTCAACATATGAGCCCACTACCACAAAAGGCATATTCCGTTCGGCAAGAGCCGCCGGTATGCCGCTGTTCTGCTTCAAGCCTACAAGCACAAGCCCATCCATCTGGCGACTGTCGATCAGGGCTTCCAGCTTGTCAACCGCCAGTGTCTCGTCCGACTCCAAAGGTTGGATTGTCACGTTGTACCCTTTGGGATGCGCAGTGGCAACCATAGAGTCGAGGATATTGGAAAAGTACGCGACCCTGAACGCGCCTTTCAGCGGCACGCTCAAAGGCATTACATAGCCAAGTTGAAAGCTCTTGTTGGTCGCAAGCCGACGCGCAAGAACATTCGGCCTGTATCCCATGCGGGAGGCAATTTCACGCACATGATCAATTGTGCTCTGTGGCAAAAGCTTGCTCCCGGACAAAGCGCGAGACACAGTGGACGGCGAAACTCCAGCCGCTTCCGCTATGTCTTTCCTTGTCAGATTTCCGCCTTTTTTCATCAAATAAACCACTCTTTATAAAATCAACATGCACCCGAGTGCATAACACACAAAAAAATATATGCGCCCGTGTGCATTGAGTAATTATAACAAGTTCGCAAAAAAACGCAATGCCCTTTTAAGAAAAAAGATGAAAATTTGCAGAAAAACAAAAGATCCAAGCATTGACAGAATGAACTTGTCACTGTAAGCTTAAACGCATAAGCATTGATTTCATTTTATAAAGGACAACATGAAGCCATTATCGCAAATAGCCAAAGATCTAGGCGTTTCAACTGCTGCGGTGTCGTATGTCTACAACAACAAATGGCGCGAGAACCGCATAAACGAAAAATTGGCAAAGAAAATAATGAAGAAGATCGAGGAAGAAAACGCTTCTCCTGATTTCCTTGCCCGGCAGTTGCGCACAGGAAAAACGCAGACAATCGGCGTTCTGCTTGCGGATCTTGAAAGGCATTACAACCTATCCATCCTTGCTGGCATAGAAAAGGAACTGGCGACAACCGACAATCTTGTGCTTCTGGGAAACTCAATGCTTGGCAAAAAAGGCAAAGAATTTCTTAACGCAATGATAGCGCGCAAAGTTGACGGCTTGATTCTTTGCCCCATGGGTGAAGTGTCAAGCGATGACTCGCGGCAGCTTGACGAATTGAAAAAGCAAAACACTCCAGTAATCTTCATTGACAACTATGTATCCGGGTTGGACGTGCCATTTGTGACCAGCGACAACAAATGGGGCGCATACGAGGCCACAAAGCGCTGCGCCGAAGCCGGTCGAAAAAAAATAGCCTACTGGGGAAACAAGGATAACAATCCAGTGTCTTCGGAACGTTTTGCCGGATATAAGCAAGCCCTTGAAGAATTTGGGCTTGCAACACCGGAATGTCTTCAGTATTCTTCCATAGACAACAAAAAACCGCAAGATTTTCTGGAGGAAGTGTTCGAAAAGTGCGACGCCCTGTTCGCAGAAAGCTTCATCTACTTTGAATGGGCCGCGAAACATATTGCCGACAGAAAAATAAAAATTCCTGAAAACCTAATGCTCTCGGGCTTTGACGAGCCGCCCGCGTCCATGGCCTCAATGTCAACTGAGCCAATACCATTCATCAGACAAAAAGCCGAAGTTATGGGCAAAAAAGCAACCGAGTTGCTTCTCCAAAAAATCAACGGCAAAGAATCGCCTGAAACGCAGATTTTTATAAAGCCTGCGCTGTCCTGGAAATCTGAATAATCAACAATAAAATACAACCCAAATTTAAATAGAAGGAAACAAAAATGAATTACAAAACCTCAAAAGCAATTGTAATGGAAAGGCCGCGCAAGGCAAATCTCCGCGAAATAGAGCTTACTCCGCTGCGCGAAGACAGCATCGTGTGCAAAACAATCATGAGCGCCATCAGCTCCGGCACCGACATGAAAACCTGGAAGGGAATGCAGCATCCCGAGCAGCTTTACTTCCCGCTAGTGCCCGGCTATGAAAACGTTGGCGAAGTGGTGCATGTCCAGCCGGGCGTGGACAAAGTAAAAGTCGGCGACAGAGTAATGATAAATGAATGCCGTCAGTTTGGAAACGTCTGCGCCGCATGGGGCGGAAATTCAGAATACGTGGTTAAAGACTCCTTCACCGCCCCGGCAGGATTCGATCCCGTCGCAAAACTGCCGGACAATGTGTCATACAAAGACGCGATAATGGCATACCTGCCCTGTGTATCCCTGAAAGGCATCAAAAGAATTCCGCTTGACGCCTCCCAGACCGTCATGGTCATCGGCTCCGGCCTGATTGGCGTTGGCGCAATGCAGATTCTTAAAATAATGTATCCGGGCATCTCTGTCATCTGTCTTGAAAAAAATGCTTTCCGCAGAGAAATAGCCAAGAAGTACGCCGACCATGTTCTGACTCCAGACGGAACAGAAGTGGATAAAATTCTCGACCTCACCGACGGCAAAAAAGTCGATTCGCTGATAGAATGCTCAGGCAATTCATCCATAGTGGGCGGACTCCACCAGTACATCAAAGACGGCGGATGGGACGACGAACATCCAGGGGCGCACATCCATCTTCAGGGCGATTACCCGGAAAGAATTGTAATGGACGCATATCAGAAATGGTTTGTAAAAAACTGCACAATAACCATGACATGCGCATTGCAGGCCGGATGCAAAGAGCAGGTGATCCAATGGATCAGCGAAGGCAAATTCGACACAGACCTTCCCGTGGAAATATGGCCGGCCGCAAAATGCAACGAAGCCTACGAATACAAAGAGAAAAAAGGCGAAGAAGTCTTTAAAATTCTCTTTGACTGGCGCGAAGAATAAAGGAGGCGCATTATGATTTTGGGAAACGCAGCATGGGGATTCAGAGAAACCCCCCTCGAAAAACAGCTGGAAATAACCGAAGCCATGGGGCTTTCGCTTCTGGAATTGAGCATAGGAAATTCTCCGGCGGACGCTTTGCGCCTGGACGCGACTGACAAAGACATGCAGAAAGTCAAGGAAATGTTCAAGCAGCGCGGAGTTGATCTTCTTTGCGGATCAACAGGAAATGATTTCACCGGCGAAGATGCTGAATCCTGCCGCGAATCCGCAAACAGCGTCTGCATGGCAATTGACATGGCGGCAAAGATGGGCATAAAATATCTGAGAATCTTTGCGGGATTCAGCCCTGTGGCAGAAGTTGTCGGCCCCCGCTGGGACACAATGATCGAGTGCATTGACATTGTCGCGAAACACGCTCGCGAAAAAGGAGTGGCCCTGGCTATTGAAACTCATGGCGGAGTCGAAAAGAAATCCGAGACAGAATGTCGTCATTTTCACAGCACAAGCACTGAGCCCAAAGCCCTTGAAAAGCTTCTTGCGGAGATTCCAGAAGACGTCGGAATCAACTTTGACCCGGCCAATCTCAACGCGGTCGGCTACGAAAAGCCCGAGGAAGTGTTCGAGAAAATATCCGGCAGAGTAAATTATATTCACCTTAAGGACTTCGCGCCCATCGAGGGCTCGGAATACCTGACGCCTGCCGCTTGCGGAGAAGGCCCGGTGGATTGGCGCGCTCTGATGGATTCTCTCAAAAACTACGAGGGCCCGGCGCTGATCGAATATGAAAACACATTCGACGCTGAAGACGGCTTCAAGCGCTCACTGACTTTTCTCAAGTCGCTCGCATAAATATAAAGGACTTAAAATGCAGCTCAGGAAATTCACAAGTTCGCCATGGGGATTTCGTTTCTATTCCCTTGAGAAATATTGCGCATTTATGA
>CAZYVR010000429.1:0-4635 GCA_964651145.1 uncultured Victivallales bacterium
GGACCTCGATGACTTCGACTGGATACTGGCTCACATGGCCGCCAGCGCCGAGGGGAGGCGCACTCCTGTTTCGTTGAGTCCTGATAATTTGCATGAGAGGGCATAGAGCCAGTAGCAGAATATTGGTTTTTCTGTGTTGTGCCCATGTTTTACATATACACTCATGTATTCGCCGGAGCGCATCATGTGCCTTGCCACTATGCCGGCGCGCCCTTCCTGAGCTGAATAAAGGCCTGGCTCTTTTAAGTTCAGGGAAAATACAACAATAGTGAACGACAAGAGGAGCGCCCATTTATAGTACTTTTTTATCAGATTCATTTTATTTATTTATTATCCCAGTTTGAGCATTAGAAGTTGCTAACTTTAAGGATGTGTTCGCATAAGTCAGAAGAGGAAAAAATGCCACAAGTTTTACATAATTCAAGGCGATATGGGCAAAGTTTTGCAGGGAATAAAAAGGGGGTGGGGCGGCGGCTCTGACTTATTTTTTATGGCAATTTTACAGTGATGCTTGTTCCGGCTTTGTCGGAGCTTGTCATTTTGATCTGTCCGCCATGTGTTTCGGCGATAAGCTTTGCGCTGTAAACGCCAAGGCAAGCTGCGCCGAGTTGGCCGTCTTCATGGTGTCTTTCCCAAAAGGCATTTTTTTGTTCTTTAGGCGCTGTCCCCATGTTGTGAACAGTTATCTCACACATTTTCTTATTGTTGAGATATATATTTATGCTCTTTCCTTTCGGCGTTGTCTCCAATGCGTTTTTTATCAGGTTTGTGAGCATCGAATAACAGAGGAAGTTGTCAGCCTTGAGGATAAATTTGTCTTCAGGAGTGGCGGCCTTCCCGTTTATTTGAATATCAAGACCGACTGATTTGGCTTCAAAAAGCATGTTCAGGTCGTGTTGGATGGAGTTCAGGAGCGCCAATATGTCTATGGGCTCTTTGCGCAGGGTTAACGTTCCGTTTTCCATTCTGTAAATGTCAAGAGGCAGATTTATAGTGTTGAGCATTTTTCTGCCGGAATCTTCCAACATCTGGAGCATTTTGGCTTGTTCGCTTGTTAGTCCTTTAATGCTTTTTTTCAGCAATCCGGGGGTGTCGATTATGAAATCAAGGGGAGCCTTCAAGTTATGGCGTATCAAATGCTCTATGTCTTCGCGCAAAGTTTCCACTTTTTTGCGTATGGTCATGTCGCGCATTGTAATAAGCAGAAGCTTATGGCCTTCTGCATCAATTGCGTTGCCGGATAATTCTACTGGAATTGGAGGAGTTTTGGATTCAAGCGGCTGCAAATGACATTTAATATTGCTTATATGTCCAACTTTTTTAAGCTTTGATATGGCATTCTTTATTATTTTTGCGTCTTTTGCCGGGTGAAGCCTCAGATAATTTAATTTAAGCGGGGATTGAGAGTTTGCTGTTGTGGCTTTCAGCATTTTTCGCGCGTTTGTGTTGCATTCAATGACGTCTCCTGTTTCTGCGTCGGTTATGAAAATAGCGTCATTCGTTTGTTTCAGGAGCGCTTTATATTTGTTTTCGCTTTTATTGAGCTCTGTCTCGTTGTTTATTTGTTTGGTTATGTCGTTGAAAACAGACACCACATCTCCGGACGGCAATCTGTATAATGTTGAGGCAATCCAAAGAATTCCTTCAGGGGTGGGGTATTCATATGGAATCAGTTTTGTTGTTTTGCCGTTTCGCGCGACGAGCCTCAACGCATTGATGATTGCGCTGTCCTTGAGGACAGGAAAGATTTGTGTCAACGTTTTGCCAAGCATTTCTTTTTTTGCAGTTTTCTTTAGTATCTTCAGGCCTGTTTTGTTTATGTCTTTGACGACAAAGGAAGTGAAGTTCTTTGTCGGTTTGTAGACGGCTATTCCGCTGTTTATTGAGTTGAAGAGCTCTTTGTATCGTATTTCTGATTCCCAAAGGTTTTTCTCTGTCTCTTTTTCTTCCGATATGTCATGTATTATGCCCACTATTCTTTGTGGCATTCCATTGGAGTAATGCGCCACTATTCTGCCTTTTGCGCGCATCCATTTCCAGGCTCCTGATTCTGTTTTTAGTCTCAATTCGCAAGTTGATGTGCGTGCAAGAGGCTTTAAGAAATTTTTGAGGCGCTTTTTCAGGGAGGAGTAATCGTCAGGATGGACAAGTTTTTTGACTTCGCTTATTTTTAGGTTTTTTTCTTCCGGAAAGAAATCCAGCAGTCCCGTTGCTTTTTCTCCCAGGCAGATTGATCCTGTTTCAAGGTCGCAGTTCCAGGCTCCAGTGGAGGTAGCGTCAAGAGCCAGGTGGAGTTCTTCTTCATTAAGCTCCAGCATGCCTTCTATTTTTTTGCGTTCGTTATGTCAAGGCAGGCTCCTATAAATCCGGCGAATGTGCCATCTTTCATAAAGCGGGGAGTTCCGTAATCTATCAGCCAGCGATATTCCCCGTTTTTCCGCCTTGCCCTGTATTCTATTTTGAACTTTTTGCGTTTTTTATGGGAGGCTTCGAAAATTTGACCTGCGCGCGCTTTGTCCTCTGGATGAAGGAAGGATGACCAGGTTTTATTTTTGCCGTTCTCAATTTTTTTGCCTGTAAAATCACGGCAACTTTTGTTGGTGTATTCTATTTGCATATTGGCGTCGGCCATCCACATCATAACGGGTGTGGCATCGGCTATTATGTGGAAGCTTGCTTTGCTTTCCTCTAATTTTGATTCTATGTTCGAGCGATAGATTGAGGCTCCGAAGGAGTTTGCCAAGGTTAACCAGACAGAAGTCTCGCTTTCTGTCCATCTGCGTTTTTTGCAGCAATCATCCACTCACATAAACCCCCAGAAATCTTTCTCGACGAAAATAGGCTCAAGAAGAATGGATTCGATATTGCGCGATTCAAGAAACAGCTTTTCATTTGGCGATAGCCTTACTGCGGGCGCTTTTACAGGCTTTTTGGCGCAAAGCTTTTCGCGCCAGACATCAAAACTGGAATTCTCAGAATCTTTTTTCTGTTTGGATGAGGTGTTGCCGATGATTGATTTGGCGGTATGCGATTCCCACTCATAGTATTTTTTAAAGCAGTGTTTCTTTGTTCCTGAAACTACTGTGTCTTTGAAGATGTAGACTCGATCCACATTCATTGCCTGTCCTGTTTCCCGGAGCGCGCCTATGAGAGCCTTGTCGGTTTTCCATGCAAGAAGAGTGGATGATGCTTCTGATGATGTGCGAAGAAGCTCTTCGCTGTACTCAACATTCTCTTCGATTTTGCGATGTCTTGTGTCGTCTCTCGCAACGCATATGAACACGTTGGAGGAAGGGGGCATGAAGTCTTTGATATGGCGAATATTTATTTGAGTCCAGATATAGGAGTTGTTTTTCTTTTTCATGCGACACTCCCAGTTAGGGAAAAAGCCGCGTGTGGCTGTTTTAGCCAACAATGGCTCCAGTCTCGAATGGAGCGCCGGATGGATGCAGGTCTTGAAGTTGTTTCCAAGCAGTTCTTCAGGCTTAAAGCCCAGCAGCTTTTGGCATGATGGCGAAATGTAAAGGATGGAGCCGTCGGTTGCCAGAATCATTATTACGTCTTTTGAATTTTCAGCCAGCAATTTAAAGCGTTCTTCGCTGGTTTTTAACGTGTTCTCAATTTCTTTGCGCTTGCTTATGTCGCGAGTGACTGTCACAACTTCCCTGATAACGCTTGATTTTTTTATTTTTACAGAACTGCTAGTGGTTTCCACCCATAGGTATTGACCATTTTTTTTGCGCATCCGGCACGCCACTGTGGGATCTGAAGGAAAAGGAAGGGTCTTGTGGTAAAGCTGGACGGCCTTATAGTCATTAGGATGCAGGAAATCATAGAAAGAGCGTCCATTCATCTCTTCCTGAGAATACCCCAGCAATGCCTTGCAGGCTGGAGATACGTAAAGATATTTCAGGCTGTCGATCGAAAGACGGCTTATTATATCGCAGGATGTTTCTGCTAGAAGGCGGTATCTTTGCTCGCTTTTTTTGAGTTCCTCTTCAGCTTTTTTGCGTTTGGTTATTTCAATAAGCTCGCGCTTTTTGCTAGATGGAAGTTTTTCGTAGATGTCAAAGAATTCAGCGACTGCAACGTCGGCATAAGCAGGGGCTTGTTCCGATTTATCTAGAGCCGCATTGTCGCCTGTTTTATATTCAGCGATATCTTCATGGGCGGAGAGGGGATACAGCGTCAAGGAATTTTCCTGGAAAATTTCAAGGAGTTTGCGCTTCGCATATATTTCCGGTTCGCGCTTTCCATTTTTCCAGTTAGACACGCTTTGCTGGGAAACGCGACAAAGCCTTGCTAATTCGCTTTGGGACAACATAAGTGTGCCAAGAAGCTTTTCTACCAGAAATGACCAGTTAATATCTTTCATATATAAACCTACTAGGCGTAACACTACACTACTAATTAATTATAGTGCTTTTCTCGAATTATAACAGTCCCTTTATACAAAATAAATTTTATATGTAAAGTTTAATAATCCTGCATTAGCCATTAATTAAGCTGTTTAAGTGAAAATAGAAAGACAGGGTAGTAGGTTTTTGAGGGTTTGTTGTTAAGTTTTGTTAAGCGCATTGTGAAGTGAGCCCTTTTGTCTGAACAGTTTTTTCTTTCTTTAAGGTGTGAAACACC
>CAZYVR010000430.1:0-4618 GCA_964651145.1 uncultured Victivallales bacterium
ACTGGAAAAAAGCCGATTCATACTACAACTGACATGTAGCAGCAATGACGCTTACCTGTGTCTCCAGTAGTGACGAACCAGACCGTTAACAAACAGCGGAGAGGGAATTAACCCTTAGTCGTTGATAATAAACCACTCCCAGTGAAATTTGACGCCTTTCTCCATTTCCCGAAGTTCGATTTTTGACGAACTTGGTGTCACTGAAAATGAAAAAAACGAACTTGAGTCCTTCAGATGACGGATACGGGAAGGCACTTTGAGCTCAAAGTGAAGATTGAAAAGTTCGAAAACCATAGAACTTGGTGTGCAAGTTTGAGTCCGTCACTTTGGGTGATTTTTTGCTGTTTTCCTTCCTTTCTAGATGTTGTCAGAAAAGCTTGAACTCAATCTTAACGGCCGCCAGTTCGATGTTGCGATTAGTGTGCAAGTTTTCTCTTTGAAAACCCGTTGCCTCAGTTGCAAGGATAGCTACTCGGCTGGGGCGACATTTGCTGGGCCGGGACTTTTCACCCGGTGGATTATAATGCCTTTGCACGGCGCATCTGAATACCTACGCACCGACACACAAACGTTTTTATTTTGAACTCTTCTTTGTAGCTGAAAGATTACTTCTTATATGTTTCTATACTCTGTTCAATGGAATGTTAAGCAAATCAATAATGCTGTCAGGGTGTTCAGTGACACTTGTGAAGGCTGAAGTTTTTTTTACTTTGCTTGCGCGAAATTCTGTTATTCTTTTGTAGGGCGGAGATATCTTTGCGGAATAACTAAAGGAGTCTGGAGACGACTTCAGTAACTCAATGGCTTTCCTTGCTCCTTCACTGATTAACTTTCTAGCTTTTAGGGGAGATAAATGAGCTGCGCTTAATTTAGCGGAAGAATATTCTTCGCTTGTAACATTAGGATAGCCGTTATCTGGCAAAAGCCCTTCCTTTACCGCAACAGTAATTACTCCGGGAGTCAATGTTTTCGCTTCTTCCGTCAAAGCCTTTTCTCCGCAAGCTAAAATAGTGGGCACGCCCAATTCCATTGCGCAAAATGCCCAGCGTCCATATTCTCCAACTGAATAATCGTTTATCCTGTCATCGATAATTCGAGTGGTTCCGGTATGCGTCAAATGCGAATAAGGAGTTCCTGCTTTTGCATGTTGACCAACAAAGCTTAACGCATCATATTTATCATTAAGTCCCCAAGGCCATATTTTCTCTCTGAGCCCTCTGACCAGTATTGCGTTTTCATCCAGCAATTCAGGATCTATTCCTCCATCTCCATGACCATCAACTACTATGATTTCAGAGGCTCCTCCTTCTATAAAACCTGTCACTGCGGCATTAACTTCTTCTGTAAGAAAGCGTTTGCCTTTATCATAATAGCGACTGTGGGGCTTTACCCAATTCTCAAAGTCAAGAATGCCGGCGCAGCCTTCCATGTCTGTTGAAATCATTATTTTCATAAATATCCTTGTTGTTAAAGCTCATTTACTTTTTTGAGGCAAGTTTTTGCGCCCATTCCCTAACTTGTTTGTACCCGCCATACGAGGGACCTATGTAGAGATATTGCTTCAAGGCAATCTCTTTAGAGTTCCACTTGCTAAACTTCCCATTAATGTATTGTTTTTTTGGTCCATAGATATGAATAAAACTTTGTGAATTTTTATCAAGCCCGATTATTCCCAAGGCACTTTCATCTGTGAATAGAGCGGACCAGTTATAGCTTTTTTTCCAGTTAGTCGCCTTCTGATCTTTTGTGTCTTTTGAAAGCGAGCCGCTCTTTTCATCCTCGCCTACCGCCCAGTCGGAAAAGAAGCCGTTGTTTATTCCAAATTCATTCAATCTAATCAAAAGCCAGCTTGTGTTTTTATCCTGCCTCATTAAAATATCAACTTTTATTATTGGTTTGTCCGCATAAAAAGTATAAACATAGTCAGCTACAACATTAGATGGCGTTTTTGGATAAGATACTCTAAAGACAAGTTGCTTTTCCGTTTTGCTTATTTCTTTTATACTTCCTTCGGCAATTGCATTTTCACGCAGATAAAAGTTTTTTGAGGAGTTAAGAGTCAGACTGTCATGTGAGAGATAATTCGATTTTATTCCTTTGCAGGAATCCTTAAAAATAATCTCATTTATAGAAGCGGTCTTCGAAAAATTAATTCTGTAAAAATTATTTTCTGCCACAAAGTTTCGTTTTTCCCGGGTGACTCGCACATTTCCAGCAAAACAAACATCCTGAACACAGAAAACAAAGACTAGCATTAGTAGAAAGCTACTCATAAAAAACTCCTCTATTTCATTTTTCTATTGCCCAGATATAAAAGTGTTGTCCTGCTTTTGTTCAAGGTTACATCAATTCTATTTCGGCCCTTTTTTAGTGTCTTCAACACTGCTTTTGACTCCATGTCAATGAGATTACAGTCCTGCTTTACGTCGATTTCAAAAGATGTTTTAGTTAAAGCATCATTGAAATATTCTGAAACCAAAATCAACTGTTCATTGTCCTTTATTAGTCCACAAAGTTTAACTTCTTTGTTAAACGAATTCAAGCACTCAATAGGCTTCCCATCCACAATTATATCTTCTACCGGGACAACCATACGCATCGCGTCGGCAAGATACTTAAAGTCCATACCATCGAACCCATTCCAAGTGAATGTGGTAAATCCCATAGCTCCATTTAAAAAAAGTTCAAGGATCATATATTTCACATCCACTGGATCACACTCACTGCTATGCATGCCATAGCCTGCGCTCAACCATGGAATTATCTGCGAGTTATTCATGTAGCTTCTTATCTTTTTTACTTCTTCCGCCACTTTCAGTGCGTCGCCTGCAACATACAAACTGGGCATGCATGTGTTAAGCGCGCTGGATTTGTATTGCTCATTAAAGCGTAGAAATTGATGGTAAATTTTATTTGGTGTGACATCATAGCTTCCAATAATTGGAAACGGCGACGACTTTGCTCCTGACTTTCTTAGCTTTTCATAAAAGCGTTTTTTGCAAATGTCAAACATTTCTGTGCCAAGGCTAATCCGGAAATTTAGCCATATTTTGTGACGTTCCGTATATTTTGAACTATTTTTCTCGAATTCTATTGGGCTGAGATATTTTATATTCTTATGATTCTTTATCATCTCTTCCTTGAATCTCTTTATGCAACGGGCGCAAAAACAGTATTCGCTTCCTCTCCATATTTCTGCGTCATACCAGAGCATGGAAATGCCAGCACTAGCATAGTCACTAAGATTTTCAACTTCATCCTTAAATGCTTTCCCTCTGTATGAAGGGCAGACAAAGTTACCTTTTTCTCCATTAATATTTTCAGCTTGAGCGTTTTCTTTTATTACTTGCTCTGTAAATTTTCTTTCTAAGAATGGGCTATAATTGCCGCCTATCCACATTCCTGCGTCTTTAGCTCGCTTGACTGCCGCTTTCAATTTGTCCATTTTGTCCAGGTCATAACTGACTGTCGTGACAGTGTTCAATCCAAGTTTTTTATAATTGTTGAAAAAGTCCGGCCATTTTTCATGTGTGTCAATTCCATACCAGCCCAATCCAGCGATAAGCCGCTTAGGGACTGGAGCAGGCTCTATGTGGACTGATTCCAATTTTACTTTGTGTTTTTTCTGTTGTCCGCCTGGCCATCTTACGTAATAGTAGCCTTCGCCCTTCTGGCCGGCCTTCCAGTTTGATGTTATAAAGAATCTCAGCCACGCCATGTAAGTATGAGCGAACTTTTTAATGACAAAACGGTTATAGTTTCTTTCGTTAATTTTAATCGCCTCCTTTTTGGCTCCTGCTGAAGGTGCGCATTCAATTCCTTTCGGGAATTCAAGAACAAGCTCTGCTAAAGTTTTTTTCTTAAAGCTTTCCCTTAAGGCAAAAGATAAAATTGTGGGCATGTCCGGCGAAACATAAAAAGTTTTCTTGTCGTGGATAACTTCCGCTTCATTTTCTTTAACTTTTTTATCAGCGGCAATATTTGACTCAGCCCTTATTTGGGAATTCGTTATCTCAGAGCTGGCATAAATCTCATGTTCTGTTTCATTTTTAGAGCTCTTGATCATTATTCTATATTTGCGGTTCTCATTATCAATGTTCAGAGGCAGACTGAAGATTTTTCCAGCTGTAGCTTCGAATTCTGAGATTGCTAGCTCCTTACCGTTTTTCTGGATTCTTATTTGTGTTTTTCCCATATTGACAGCCGGAAAAATATTGAGGCATATTTTGCCGTTTTCCCTGCCCCACCCCGCCGCGTAATCATTGGTAGCAAAATGATAACTGCCCAGCCCTTTGGTTGGCATCAATGTTATCTTAGTCATCCATGACGCATTCGGTGCGAATTTATTTTTCGCGAACACCAATTCCATAGTGAAAAACTCATCATGTCCCATCCAGCAATAGAAATGACTCAGTGAGCGTTTGTCTGTCAACTGGAGTATGCCCGCTTTGCTTTTGCTGGAAACAATGCCTATCCACGGTTCAACCGGACCGAATAAAAGATTATCGCAACTTAGCGGTTTTATAACTTTCTGGCAAAACAGTCCGTTATTCATTTGACAAAAAACATAGGCCTGCTTTTTCGCTGAATAATCTTTGGGCAGAGTGAAAATATTATG
>CAZYVR010000431.1:0-4614 GCA_964651145.1 uncultured Victivallales bacterium
CGGAGGTGGAATTGCCATTACGGGAGCAAGCCCTTCCAATGCGTCTATTGTGAATTGCAGAATCGAGTCAAATATTGCGTCGGCAGGAAATGGCGGAGGCGTGCACTACAACTCTAACGCCAAGCCTAAACTTAGAGCTTGCGTCATATCGTCAAACACTGCCGGAGCGAAAGGTGGCGGAGTTTATGGAGAAGATTAAGAAGACAGGCCAGAGGAAATAACAAATATGAGATTAGGCAAAAATAAAAAAATCGTTGTTTTGAGCGCAATTGCATCGCTCGGACTTCTCGTTGTTTTGGTTGCGCTGTGGGGGTTGATGCGCGAACCGCAGAAATCTTTTGAAGAGAAAAAATCACAGGAGCGTCTTTCTCTGAAAAGCGAAAAGACGCCAGCTCAATATGTGCCGTATAAAGGCTCAAATGTGATTCGGCGCAAAGTGATGCTCAAAGATCTGAAACGATTTAAAGTATGGCCGTCCGCAAGGAACAAAAGCGCACAAAAAGCAAAGTTGCCTGCACGTGAAACTGAGAAGGAAAATAAATCATGAATCTGCGATATAAAATATTAATTGCAATTTTTGTTGTCGCCTCTTTGAGCTCTTTGCCATACGCAGGGGCTGGAGTCATAACTGACGCTTATGTTTTTCGGCCCATTAAGAATAGCTCGCTTAGCGTGCAAAATGGCGATGAAGTCGTTCCTGATGACGGAGCCGGGCCATTTTATGGCATGTTTGAAATTAAGTTTACATTGGACAAAAGCCAGTATTTCGGCAAGATCAAAGTATATATATATATTCAAAAATCTGGCGATTCATGGAAAAAAGTTGCGGAAGTGATTCCAGGCGCAAAACCTGTCGGCTCTGAAATGTGGACAACTAAATATTACTGGAATTCGCGCCAATCCGCTTTTGAATGGACTGATTCCGATGCGGAGCCTTGCAAAGGAAATCTCAAGATAAAATTTAAAGTGGCTGAAGCAAACAATTAATCAAAACTGAATATCAAAACAATTTTAAAGAAAAATAAAGATGAAAACAATTTTTAAAGGAAAATTATCTGCCTGTCAGAATATAGCCGATTCATTTCGCAAATGCGGAAAGTTTGGCAATAGAAAATTTTCTAAGATGGCATCCGTATTCCTGGCCCTTGCTTACATCAGCTCATTTGCCGCATACGCTGAACCTTTGATTTATAACTTTGATGATGAAGAATTCAATTCTTTTGACGGAACCGTTTCGGATGGAATAGGCGCCAATACCGGGACTGTGCACAATGACGGGGCCATCAATTTTAAGTATCTTGATGGATATCATAATATGCTTCTGGAGTATGCGGCGAATGCAAGCGTAGATTCTAGAATTCAAAATGTCAATATCGCAGAGTGGGGACAAATATTTGTTCTGGAAACACAAATCAATGTCGCGGAATTTCCTGAAGGCAAAACAGTGGATCTGCTTAAGAGCACAGGGACGCCCCCAAAGGTGCGCTGGTATATAACCAGCGACAATAAAATGCATCTGGACATTAACAACGGAACAGGCGGAGTTATTTCAGCATACTCCGACTTGCGAATGCTTCCGGGAGTATGGATGAAATTGTATGCCGTTGTGGATCTCACAAAAAACAATATGACAGACGCCATACAAATGTATACGGTTTATGGTGATTATGAATTCAAAAATTATTTTGGCCGCGGCGTGAACGGCAGTCTTGCGGTTGGCGCGGCCAATTATGACAATGACATGAACCAGGCCACTAAAACTTATTCAATTCCGGCGACTGAGGATGGCGATATGGCGGTCAGATATTATCGCAATTTAACTATAGATTCTGAATATTCCATGACCGTATCCAAAAGATGCAGAGGCTTGATGTTGTTTGTTGATGGCGACCTTACTGTAAATGGAACTATCTCCATGACTGCGCGTGGCTGTCATGCCAATCCCGTTGAAACAGTTGTGTCCAATGATACTCCGCGGCCTCCTTCAGATGGCAATCCTGTCAGTCCTGACGGCCTGAAGCTTACATTTAACACTTTGACTGGCAAAACAGAAGGCGCATCAGCAAATCTTAATGGCTGTGGAATGACCGCTAAAAGTGTTGCGGACAGCGATTTTCCTGCTTTTGAGGGCAATGGCGTAGTTGTCTCTATAGCGAAAGTGGGAGGAACAGCAGGAAGCTTGGGAGGAAATTTACAAAGTGGAGGTTTAGGCGGCAATTCAGCCAGCAGTTGTGCAGGCGGCGGTGGCGGCGGCGATGCCAGCAGCATTTCTTATGCTGTGGCCGGAAACGGCGCAACAGGAACATGTTTTTCTGGCGGCGGTGGCGGTGGAGGGACGTTTTCGTATGTTTCTACGACATATTACCCGCCAGGCACTGACCAAAGTGTTCTTCATGTAAATGAGGCCTGCCAAGCTGATAGCGCAGGCGCATATGGAGGTTCAGGCGGAAAAGGACATTATGCTGATTATACATGGATTCCCAATTTTATTTACGGAATGCCAAATATCGACACCTGGGTTGACGTACTAAACAAAGGAGGCGGCGGAGCAGGGAATCCAGAAGGGCAAAACAGCGACCCTAATAATCCGCCTGGAAATGGAGCTGGCGGACTTTTGATCATTATAGTAAAAGGTCGCGTCGCAATAGGAAGTTCAGGAAGAATTGAATCCAACGGAAGTGTTGGTGGAAGACCGTATGGGTACGGTGGCGGCGGTGGCGGTTCCGGCGGTGGAACTATTGTTATTGCCCATGTCGGCAATTTAACCAATGCCGGAGTAATTAAAACAGAAGGCGGACTAGGCGGAGTAGGACGAACTTATTGGAAGGATACTGGTGGCGATGGTCAAACATATGATATGAATTTCAATCCTGGCGGAGGAAAAGGCGGCGATGGCGGCGTGCAGATTGTGGGCGAACTTTCCCCTCTGACTGAGGATAATCCGGAAAACCTTTGGGAATTGAATGTAAAAGGCAGCTATATGACTGGCGTTTCTTTGGGAGCTGATACAGTAGATCTTATACAGCGTGATGGCAATTTTGCCATGAAAACCGATTTTATTAAAATAAGCAGCAATGCTTCTTTTGATTCATTTAACACAAATGATTTTTATGGCTTGGAGGATGTCAGCTATGTGGCGCCAGATGCTTCCGCATGGATAATAATTGACCCGGAATATATGATAAAAAGAATAATCAATCCACCTGGCGATCTCAACGCAGATGGAAGCTTGAAGGATGGAGTGACTGCTCAGAAGGAAACATACCCAGCCGAGTCAGGCGCGGCTGAACCGTTCCACGGCATTTTTGAAATAAATTTCCAATTAGAAACAGAAAACTTCAATGGGCCGTTGGTCATAAATTATTTCATTAAACGCCCGGAAGATTCCGGCTGGCTGAAAATAGGGCAAAAAGTCCATCTTACCGGCAACGGTAAGGATGTGAAATTCTATTGGGATTCTCATAAAGATGCGCATGATTGGACATACAACAAAGCGCAGCCATATAAAAGCGGAGATCCTGCGCAATTTAAATTTGAAATAGAGTAGCAAACTCTGACTATAAGCTAAAATAAAATATATATAAAAATAAGAAAGAAAGAGAAAAAATGAGAAACAATTCCAAAAAGAAATTGGTCAAGGCGTTTTCAGTTTTCATGCTGACAACATACGTCATGTCGTTCGGAGCGTTAGCCGATTCCGTGTACTTCTACAACTTTGACGATGAAAACCTCGCAACCTTTGATGCCACGGCAACTAATTCGGCCGCTGAAAATCAGTCCGCAAATATTTCCGGCACAGGCGCAAAGTGGGAATATATTGACGGGTACAACAATCTCTCATTGTTGTTCGACACAAACGCAAGCGCAGATGCTAAGATATCCGGCGTAAACTTTGATTTTGGGCAGAAATTTGTGCTTGAGGCAAAAATTATGACAAAAGATTTTCTTTCTCAAACAAGCGCTAGTATCAATTTAGTCAAGACAGCGGACGGCTCCACTTTAAAATGGTACTTGACTCAGGATGGCAAGCTTCATTTTGATGTCAACAATGGAACCGCTTATAGCTTTACTTCTGTGGCCTCTGTCATGCCTGCAACTGCAAGCGAAGAGCAATGGACGAAACTATACACAGTTGTTGACCTGACTCAGGAAAAGAAAGATGACGTTGTCAAAATGTACGGGAAAAGAGATGGTTTTGCGCAAAACTTGCTCCTTCATTTTAACGATGACACAGTAGATTCAGGAGCAGTGCCTCCGCATACAGTAATGGGCAATGCAACAAGCGACACCACCAATAAAAAATGGGGATCAGGTTCAAGGGCATTTAATGGCACAGACCAATATTTAAGCGTTCCTGATTCGCCAGTTTGGGATGTTTTTGGCTCAAACTCTGATAACTGGACTATTGATTTATGGGTGAAATTCACGGATGACCTAGGCAATCAAACTATCATGGAAAACTTTGAAGATAGCAATAATAGATGGTGCATATTCCATGATGATTATTATGGAGGTTTTACATTCAGACTTTACATTGCAGGCTTGTGTGTAGTCAACACTGGATACGGCGGCAAAATAAGTGATACGAATTGGCATCATGTTGCGGCGTGCAAA
>CAZYVR010000432.1:0-4597 GCA_964651145.1 uncultured Victivallales bacterium
TTGCCGCGCGTCCTTGCGCCCTGATGTTCTGACTCAAGAACTCGGTACTCTCAAGCAGAGTAAGATGGAAGTTTTTTGCCAGGATAAAATGTTCCCTCCAGCTTCTTCGCGTTTATAAAATCGCGAATGCTGTCAATAACTCCTGAACTCATATTTCCTCCTTCATTGCTTGATACTATCTAGATAGCTATAATTATACATATGATTAAGGAAAATGTCAAGAGAAAATAAAATATCTGTCTGATGGCGGGAATCATTGAGCAATCCCTCAGTGAAGCTGGCGCAACGACATCAAACAGCTATGGCGCCCTTAGCGAGCGCTCATTGCCGCGCGGCTAGCCTGTGTTCCGCCCCGGCAGTTCGCGCCGGGAAGCGACAAGGCCGTTTGGCCTTGACCACGAGAACATCCTTTTGGATTTTTCGCACATTATTTTATCAGCATACCCTGTTATTTAATGGAAAAATCAACAGTCAGCGGAAAATGATCAGAGCCCACATAGCCGCCTATTTTTCTGTCTGAGATGGACAAATTTTTAGAAACAAGACAATGGTCAATCGGGATAAGCAAAGGAAACAGCACGGAAAAGGCAGGCCATGACGGCTGCGCTCCAAATCCGTTCTGGCTGTCTTTCAAGCCGCTTTTTCTCATGAATTTTTTAAAATCAGCCGACCATGGCGTGGCGTTCAAATCGCCAAGCACGATCACATTTTTTTTGCCGCTTTTTACAAAGCTGGCAATGCCGTCAAACTGCGCTTTCCGTTTCCTTAAATATCCCTCGAAGCGAGGCGGCATAATATGAGCGCCCACAAGCGTCAGTCTTTTGCCGTCGACAATGAAATCAGCCAATACGGCAGGCAAGGTTATGTCGCTGAATTCCGGCATTTCAAGCTTTTCAGGCTTCTGTTTGCTGAAAAAAGAAATGCCAAAATTATTGTTTCTTGGAAAAGACATAAAGTATGGATAATCAGCTTGAAGCTCTTTCAAGTTTTTATCCCATTGATCAGTCACCTCCAGAAGAACAACAAAGTCAGCATTGCTTTTTTTTATAAAATCTCTTACCATATGATATTGCTTGTTTGCGGCCAAAACATTGATAAGCAAGGCTCGCATTTCTGTTTTTCCGCAGGCTGAATCACCGCCGAAATACAGAGGCGCCACGCTGACAAAATTCAAAGCAATAAACGGCAGGACGGCAAGAGACCATGCCCTCATCTTTTTGACTGCGACAAGAACCGCAAAGCATGCGGATAGAATTAAAAAATATTGAATTCGGAAATGTGCGAACAAGTCAAAAATCCACCATAAAGAGCCTAAATAGCCAATTATTGTCGCAAAAGCCGTCAGCCCGGCAGCGGTTCCCAAAAGCCAGATTGGCGATATTTTGAAAAGCAAAAAACTTCCAAGCGATGAGAAAGCTTTATTCAATTTTTTATCCTAATATTTTGCGGGAAAAACTTCCGGAAAGCACACGCCCCGGATGTTCTTGCTGTCCGTCTGGCCATTCGATGACAATTTGCGTCGGAGTTTGAAGCTTTACTTCCAGCTCCATTTCGTTGCCAGGCTTTGTTTTCCATGACAATTCAACTATTTGATCGCCTGCGGGAGCTTTCCCTTTTGCCGCCTTCAAAGCGCCTGGACAAGGCTTTATAAGAATGCTTCCAAAGCCAGGCTTGTTTGGCTTGATGCCCAGAACGCAAGTCAGATACTCGTGAATCGGCGACGCGCTCCATGCATGGCAGTCGCTTCTTGTGCTGGCGTCAGGTTTTTCCGGAAAAGTTGTAAAATTCCACTTGAATATGGATTCCCATTTTTTAAGCTGATCCCAGAAATAGCCATAGCAGTCCGCCTTTTCCCAAGCGCGGAAAAGGTAGAAGGAAAAGTAAAGCGTCGCCGGGCTGAGATTTTTGTTGTTCATAAGCGCGTGGCCTATGTTTTCAGCGCGCGAAGTGTTGGCGGCTCCCGCTATTATGGCCAGGGAGTTCACATGCTGGCTCACAAATTTAGTCCCGGGCATGTCCACATAAAGGGCAAGCTCGGAATCATAACATAAGGAATTGACAGCGTTAAGGCCATCGTCCCGGCGCGTTCTGTATTCTTCCGCAATTGAATTGCCCAGCTCTTCGCAAAGATATGCGGTTTTGTCACACGCCTCGGCATAAAGCAAGGCATTTATGGTTTGAGGGTTTCCGGTGCATCTGTCAGAGCTGCTGCCGCCCGGCCAATCTCCCACCCAGTCAGTAAAATTCCAATATGGCAGATGGCCTATCAAATTGTTATCAAGTTTGCGTCTTTCAAACCAGTCAAGAACAGACTTTATTCCGGGCAGAACTTCCTTGACCAATTCTTTGTCGCCAAAATACCAGTAATAGTCATAAACCATCAACACCCAGAAAAGGCTGAACCCGGGGATGATTTGAACCCATGAAGAAGGATAGCGCGATTGCGTAATTCCCTCGGCAAGCCTTGACCAGTCATATTGCAAAATTGCCTGCCGCCCCAGCCTGCCGTCGCCAGTGGCTGAATAGGATATCAGGGCTTGGATTCTGGTGTCGCCAACATATTGAAGCTGTTCATAATATGGACAATCCTCGTAGTGTTCATGCGCGCAAAGTCTGGCAGTGCGCCATGCTGTCTCCCATATTTTCGGGGTATTGGAGGATCCATCATCAAACTCGGCCTTCAATTCAAATGGGTATAAAAATGAAGTAATGGAAAGACTGTCAAGGACAAAGCCTTTTGAGCCAGTGGAATCTATTTCAAGCTCAACAAACCTGAAAGTCCTAAACCAGAACGGCTCAAAAACACACGCGCCGTCGTCAAGCGTCAACAAGTCAAAATAACCTTTTACGGAGCCGTCCTTGTTGTCGCGCTCCAACTTTTTGCCGTCCACAAACAATGACTCAGAATAAGTTATTTTTATGCTTGCGCCTTTTGCCCCTGAAGCGGAAAGCCTTGGAAAGGCTGTGGCAAGCTGTCCCATGTCAAGGGTTATCTTTGCCTTTTTGCCGGAAGGAACGCTCAAACTTCTCAGCTCGCCATCAATTATATTGACAGACGCGGCGTCAACGCCCTCTACTTTGAACACTTTGGAAATGGGCTCTTTCTTTTCTTCCATAGGCGGAATCTCGCGAGGGATAAGCCACCATTTTGTGCTGGTGTCGATTATTTCTGAACGCAAGCGCGCCGGTCCAACAGACTCCGTCTTCAGCCAAGCCGAATCGTCAAATTCAATTGCGTTCCAATCTCGCGGCGATTGGTCAAAAGCAACTTCTTCCGTCGGGGCAGCCGCAAAAAAATTAGTAATTGCCGGATTGTCTTTTTTGCGTCTGTGTTTCCGTGAATTATCCTGAACGCATTTCCACTCTCCGGGCGTTCCCAAGTCCAGGTCAAGAACATCGTCTTTGAATATTCCGCCAGCCACGGCAAGGCCGCCGCCTGCGTGAATTTCACCAAGAGGCCCTTCATCGCCGCGAAATCCATAATTGTAAACCACAACTTCGACTGCCACTGTATGGCGACCAGCGGAAAGGGGCGCATTGTATGACTCAAAGTTGTAATGTTCCAGATCGCTCCTGCATGGCCCGCGTCCAATGCGCTTGCCGTCGATGTATAAATTATAACGATTGTCGGCTGATATGTTAAGCTTCAATTCAGAGTTATCGCTTGCTTCAAAGGTTCTTCTGAATAATGCGAAACATGGAGTCCCGGCCATAATATCAGGGAGCCAAGCCCATTGCGTAGTGTCTCTAAAAAATGTTTTCATGATTCCAAGCCTATGTATTTTTTAATTTGGAACTCAAACAATAGCCTCAAATAAGCCATATTCAAATATTGCTGGTTCGACAAGGGATTCGCTTCTTCTGAATATTGGCATCTCATAGAAATTCCTTTCTGAACCTTCCCGGAGAAATATGACGCCTTTGCTTGAAAAGGCGGTTGAAGTAATAAACTCCGTCAATGCCGACTTTTTCGGCTATTTCTTCAAGGGAAAGCCTGAAATCGTGCAGAAGAGCCTCCGCTTTGTCCATTTGACAGTTGATTACAAACTGCCTTGGGGGAAAAGATATTTGCGCCCGGAAAAGCGCTCTGAAATGAACATATGAAAGATTTAATTTTTCAGCTTCATGCTCGAAATTCCATTCGCATTCGGGATGCTCCCGGATGTCGTCCGCCAGCTTCCTCAAGCCTTTGGAAAAGTGAGTGTCGGGGCATGATTTTGCCTCCTGATGACGCAGGCTAAGAAGGAGGCCTTCAAGAATATGCACAGCTTCAGGATTGCCCGGCTCGCCTTTTCGCAAGCATTCCATCATTTTCAGCATGGAATTGAGAAACGCGTCTGGATTGCTTATCGGGATGACCGGGGGATCCAAATCAAGAGGGTACAAATTGCTCTTGAGATACTTTTTCATTCTGGGGCCTTTGAACGCGACATAATAATGTCCCCATGGAGTTTTGTCTTCGTTTCCATAGCGAAAATGCCTTCCGCGATACATAAGCCATGCAAAAGGGGCATCGTAACGTTTTAAGTTGCCGTCATTATCCAGCTCCAGATGCATATAGCCGGAATGGGCGTACTGCAAAGTGTAGTAGTCTTTA
>CAZYVR010000433.1:0-4561 GCA_964651145.1 uncultured Victivallales bacterium
AATGGTGAGGTGTTTTTTCTCTTGACGTACCCTTTAATGGGTGACCCCCTGACTTGAAGGCAGGCCGCAGTCCGAGTGGCAGCCGCTGGAAGAACATCTGGAGAATGTTGCAGAAATGGCGACGGATTTCGCGAAAGTGTTTTGTTAGGGGAGGGGGTGAAGTATGTGAAATGACCAAGTATTTCATGAAGTTATCAATAATGATGACAAAATATGCAGAAAGGAGGTGTTTAAATGAACGGGTACGAGATAGCGTTTGAAATTTCAGGAAACACGGCTATGTGGACTCGTCCGGACACAGGTGACTGCCCTGTAAGTTATCCGGCGCCGACGTATTCGGCGACAAAGGGAATCTTCGAATCTATTCTATGGGGGCCAGCCGTTCAAATTGTTCCGACAAAAGTCGAAATATGCACTCCGGTTCAATACCACAACTACCAGACGAACTATGGTGGGCCGCTTCGGAAGCCTGGTGTTATCGCCGGAGGCGGTGGATTCCAACTTTTGGCAACGGTATTAATTGATGTTTGTTATAGGCTGTACGCAGAGGTCTCACCTATTACTAAAACTGCTAAGAACCGTTTGCCGGATAAAGCATTGCAATGGGATAAAAAAACAACATCTCCGGGCCATGCCTATCGGGATATTTTTAATCGTCGCCTCAAGCGGGGGCAATGCTTCACCCTTCCTTTCCTTGGCTGGAAAGAGTTTGGCCCGAACTATTTCGGGGTATTTAGAGGAAACACAAAAGTTCAAAACGATATCAACATTCTAATTCCTTCCATGTTGCGAGAGGTTTTTTCTGAAGGCTATGAATCAAAATGTGCATTCACCTACGAACAAAACGTTAAGATAGCTTCTGGATTGATGAAATTTAGCAGAGAAGGAGGCCAACATGTTGAATGAACTTTATCAACTGTCCGTGGTCCTCGAGGATAAAGGAATAAAACCTTATGACTGGCATAAAGACTTGAAGCCTTTGCCAAATACCTCAGACAAAAAGCCGTGCTACCGGATTTTAATCAGTTCGGACGGTTCCATTTCAGGTGTTGAGCCTATGAAAAAGAAACTCGCAGAGTGTCTTCGCAAGTGGGAGACCAGCAATGGTAATTCCTTCCCCGGCTTCAATATTCAGCCACTGTACCGTATCGCGGATGAAGACAGCAAGAAACGCTTGAAGAAATGGCGGGAAGGTAATGATCAGATTGATCTGAGTCTTATAGAGGAATGGTCCACTGAAAAGCAGGTAAAAAACTGGGACACAAAGTTCGACAAAAAAATGAATAAATGTCTTGGCGTGATTCCTCAGGAACTTCAAAAACAGTGTGCTAAAATCTCCAGCGATTTTGTAGCACTGAAAAAGCTTTGTGAAAGAGTTGTTGAATGGGGAGATAGTTGTTCCACTAAATTTTTTCAGGCTCTTGAATCCTACATCTATACATCTCTTGAAAAAGAAAAACATACTCCATCTTTGCTTTCAATTCTGATTCACGAAGGTTCTTCAAACAAAAAACCAGAGAAAGATCGCGGTTTGATTTCGGTATTTTTAGATATTCCGGATTGGGTAGAATATCCGGTAGCCCATGAAAATACTATCAAGTGCATCAATGAACATCTTTTAAACTCAACAAGCAGTGATGGCACAAATACTGAGGATGAAAGTGAAGATGCTTTTGGTTATGGTAGTGGTGGGGATGAAGGCAAACTCTCCGAAGTGAAACTTCCCATTATTGGCGGGGTAAAGCTTCGCGCCATGAACAGGGAATCTCCATGCCAATATCGCTATGGAACTATTGACGCAAATTCTTTTCGCATCGGCGCAGATAGCCGTAAGCGTACAAAAGGCGCACTGGAATGGCTGGGTTCTGATGAACGTGAAGGAAAAACTTGGGGACGTGCCGACGGGAAAGAATTAATTTTTGCCTATCCTGCAATTTTGCCCGAAGCGCCGCCCAAACTTGCTGCATGCTTAGGCGCGCGTAAAACTGATGATACGGAGGTGCGTTTTGAAAAATACGCTAAAGACGTCGTGGACTGTCTTAACGGGCTGGGGCGGTCTCTTAAGGAAATCGAGCTGCGCATTTTTTCCCTGCGTAAAATGGACAAGGCGCGCACCAAAGTTGTTTTCCATCGTAACTATTCTGCGCAACGATTGGCAGATGCTGCAAGGGAATGGCAACAAGGCTGTGCCAACATTCCGGTCATATGGATAAAGTCATGGGGTAAGGAAAAAGGGGAAACTATCAAGGCTGAATCAAAAACACCGTTTCCGCTGCAAATTGCGGAGTGTCTGAATCTTGTTTGGAAAATGGAAGGTTCAGTTAAACGCGATAATAAAACAATCAAAAAGAACAATTCAACACCATACCCGTTCCAAGCTATTCCCAAAACAGCAGGGATTGAGTTAATGCTCGACGAATCTGCTGCTATACGCCAAGTTCCGCATCTGCTAAATATGGCATTGCAGAACAGTAAGGGACTGTTCCTTTCATTGGGAGACAGCTTGCATCGTAATGACGTTTTTAAGCTTGATAGATTCAATAAACACAAACAATTGATGCCGGCGATCCTGGGGCTTTTGCTCTGGAAGCTGGGCATCGGAAAGGAGAGTTATATGAACCATCCACCCTATCTGGTCGGGCGAATGCTGAAGGTCGCAGATGAACTCCACGCGCTGTACTGCAAGGAAGTGAGAAAAGACAAACTACCGCCGCAATTACTCGGCAATGCCTTGATGGTCGCAGCGCTTGACAGCCCTACCCAAGCTCTTGCGCAACTAGCTATGCGTATCGTGCCATATCTCGGTTGGGCGCGAACGAATTCTACCGAGTCTGCCGGTCTTTCTCGGTATTTCCTCAAAGAGTTTGGACTTGTCGAAGCTAAATTGCGCAATGTGACGTTGCCGCTCCGCCTCGACGATCCGGCGAGAGCACAATTGCTTCTCGGTTATATTTCAGGCAATTCTCAAACAGATGAACCTGCAAACATTTAAAGAAAGGATATAATGATGGAGAATACAATCAAGCGTACCACAGGCCTTTTGATCATCGAAGTGGTTAATTCCAACCCGAATGGCGATCCGGATCGCGAGAGCGATCCGCGCCAGCGGCCAAACGGTCTCGGCGAAATTTCGCCGGTTTCTTTCAAGCGCAAGCTCCGCGATCTGGTTGAGGATACCGAGGGACCCGTCTTCACTGCAGTGTGCAAAAAACTCGATTTAAATAAGGACGACTTCAAGATTCTCGAATCTAGGGGGCGTGTCAGAAAAGATATTATTTTGGAAATGGGTAAGGACATAAAGAAGTTTGATCAAAAAGAATTCTTGGATAGCCAATTTGTCAAGAAGTATTGGGATGGGCGTCTTTTCGGGAATACCTTTCTCGAAGAGGGCGGCAATAAAGGATATATCAAAACCGGCGTCGCTCAACTTACGATAGGACTTTCAGTAGCTCCCATCCTAATTCAACGGCACACCAATACGAACAAAGCTGGGGTGGAGGAAGGAAAGACACAGGGCATGGCGCCATTGGCTTATAGAGTAGTCGAACACGGCGTATACTGCATGCCGTTTTACATTAATCCGAGCAATGCCCATAAGTCCGGTTGTACACAGAAGGACGTTGATTTACTAAAGACCCTTATTCCTTTCGCTTACGATCACACCCGTTCCGCAATTCGTCCGGATGTGCGTATCCGTTATGCGTGGTACATGGAGCATCAGAATTCTCTTGGCAGTTGCGCCGATTGGAAGCTGATTGACGCTCTGACACCAAAGCGTAAAGGGGATGATTCCATGCAACCCTCGGCCGTTTGGAGTGACTACGATGTACCGACTGAGCTTCCAGATGACCTGAAAGAAAAGGTTAAATTTTACGATTTGATGGGGGATGTTTGATGTTTTTTGCTCATAGTAGTGATCCTGCGGGGGGAATTCCGGCTCAAGACTATGCCGCCCATGTCAGCGGCGTAGTCACACATGCCGGCAAGGCGGCTGATGAGGCTGGCCGATATGCGTCGTGCGATGGAGAGCTTCTGAAAAAGATTGTTCCCCTTGCCGCTGAGTTTCACGATTTGGGAAAGTTGGACGAAGAAAATCAGGAGGTGCTGTCGGGAAAACGCAAGGCGAGAAAATTGCCGATTCAGCACACTGATGCTGGAACTGCCTGTCTGCTGGATAAGTTTCAATTGGTTCCCGGAGCTGTTCTGGTCCGCTCTCATCATATCGGGCTACCCGATTTCATTGAGGAACAGAACCGCAATGAGGAGGATGTTCTCAGAGATGATACCGTTCGGGAAAGGGTGAATCAAACGCTTTCCGAACTAGTTAGACTGCACGAGGGGGCACGGGGGGCAGGGAGGAAATCGGTGGGGGTAGCCGCAAATGCTGTAACGGGTGATGCATCCCTTTTCTTTCGAATTGCTCTTTCCTGTCTGGCTGACGGCGATCATTCCGATACGGCCATCCACTACCAGAATCAGACTGCCAATGAACCGATTGTCGCATTGCGCCCCGCAGATCGTCTGGCAGCGCTGGATCGGTATGTTAAAACTCTTGAAACAG
>CAZYVR010000434.1:0-4547 GCA_964651145.1 uncultured Victivallales bacterium
TGACATCGCAATATTTCTCATCAAGCTCCATGAGATGCGCTTTTCTGCCTGTCTGCTCAGCGGCGATAAGTGTGCTTCCCGATCCTCCGAAAAGATCGGTGACAAGGTCGCCTTTTTTGCTGGAGTTTTTGATGAGATAAATCAGAATTTCCACGGGCTTTGTGGTTGGGTGGAGCTCGCTCTTTTTTGGTCTGGCAAATTCCAGGACTGTTGTCTGCTTCCTATCCGAATACCAGTTATGCGCGGCGCCATCCTTCCAACCGTAAAGAATCGGCTCATGAGCCCAATGGTAGTCCTGCCTTCCCATCACGAACGAGTCTTTCTTCCACACCAGGCACTGCCTGACTTTGAGGTTGGCGGCGATGCACGCACCTCGAAAATTATAGCCTTCTGAATCCGCGTGAAAGATGTAATAAGACGCTCCCTCCTTCATCACTCCCACGGCGTTTTTGAAGGCGGATATCAGAAAATTCAGGAACTCTGAATCAGCCATGTTGTCGTTTTGGATAGTCATGCCGGCATCATTTTTGTAATCGACATTGTATGGCGGATCGCTCAAAAATAAATCCGCTTTTTCTTCATCCATAAGTTCTTTGACATCATCAGGATTCGTGGAATCCCCACACATCAGGCGGTGGTTTCCAAGCTGATAGATTTCGCCTTTTTTGCTTACAGGCTCCTCTGGAGTCTCCGGGACTTCGTTGGGATCAGTCATGCCATCGGTGACGACATCGTCTTCCGTTCCGTTCATGAGCTGTTCAAGTTCCGAAGTGTCGAATCCCAGAAGCGACAAATCAAAATCCATGCCCTGAAGCTCTGAAAGCTCAATGGGCAAGAGCTCATAATCCCATTCCGCTATCTCTCCTGTTTTGTTGTCGGCGATTCGGAAGGCTTTTATTTGTTCAGGCGAAAGATCGGTGGCCACATGCACCGGGACTTTTTCAAGTCCCATTTTTTTCGCGGCTTTTAATCTTGTGTGGCCGCAGATGATAACGCCATCGGCGCCAATTACCAGCGGCTGGCGGAATCCAAATTCCTTAATGCTTTTTGCCACAGCCTCCACCGCACCCTCATTTATTCTGGGATTCTTCTCGTAAGGCTTGACTTCGTTGATGTTTCTAAGTTCGATATTCATAATTCCTCGCTTTCTTTGATTATTTGGCTAACCCTCCGCGCGCTCAATCCGGCAACGCGGCTTATTTCATTTGCCGTCATCCCTTCTCCATGAAGGGTGATGACAAGCTTCCTTCTTTTCTCCCGGCTCTCGTCTTTCGGAATCCATAAAAATCCCGTGTGATGTTTTTTCACTTCCCGGAGCACTTCATCCGGCAGGACATCTTTGGCGTTGGCATAATTTTTCATCCGGCCTCCTTTCGCTGTTTTATTAATTTCATTTCCAAAAAATGAATGGTTAGAAATCCCTCACGCGCGCGACACACAACAGCGTTTTTTACCCTAGGGGGGTATATATACTTCTAACCTTCTAACCTTGTACTTATTCTCTTTATTGTCAGGGACTTAGTGGTTAGAAAAAGTCTTCTAACCTTTCTTCTAACCTTCTAACCTTTTGCCGATTTACCCTCCATTTCTTTCTAACCTTTCTAACCTTTTCTAACCTTTTTCTAACCTCTTTTTCTAACCTTTTCACTCCCAGCTCGGCGGAACGTTAAGGGTGAAATAGCGATTTTCCTTCTGTTCGATGATTCCCCTTTCAATCAATTCTATCAAAGCCTCCTGGCGTTCTTTGGCCGTTGAGCCGTATGATGCGTAATTGGAAATATCCTTGCGTCTCGCCCCTTCTTTATTGAAGCGTTGAATCACTTTGAAAACGCGTTTGAAAAGTTTTTCTCGTTGTCTGGAAAACGAACTGCTGTCCTCAATGCTGGAAAGCATGCGCTCGGCATGGGCGAAGAACCATTGCGTCAGAATTGCCGCTCCTTCCCAGCAGCGATCATCCAACACCACTTTTTCATCATTGCCGTTTTTCGGGGTGACCGAAAGCATCACAGCAAAACGCGGTCCGTATTCATTTACCAGCCTTCGCCAGCTCGCGTGAAGGCTTGGAGAGCTTTCCTGGCGGAACATTTTTGAAAGCTCCCTCAGATACCCTTCCTGAACATCCACAACGCCTCTTTTTAGTCTGAAGGCTTCAACGCAAGCTGTCATTTGGGTGATGATACTTTCAATGTCAAACTTTGCCGGATCTCCGTAAAATTCCGGCATCTTGCAGTAAAGAAATCGTGCGAGAAAGCCCTTGCTTGCGTCGATTCTGCTCACCGTCTCTTCAAAGACTTCAGGCTGAATATTCGCGATAATATTCGGATAGCAGTAGTCGACAACGCGCTCTTCGTATCGTCCCCGTTTAGAAAGGGCAAATTCAAAAAAGCCTTTATTGAAAGCATCGGTAAGGAATCCGGTCGCTTTATGCTGCCAATGCTTCTGGTCAAGCCAGTCTGCAAGCTCGGATATTGAGATAAGCCCGTTATTGGTTTTTACCAGAGAATCGGCTATTCCTTCCGCGCTTCCGCCAGTGGCAATGCTCCATTGGAATTGACGGGAGGCGATGTCAACCAGATTTCCAATGTCTTTGCCTGACGCTGAATTTGCCACAAGCATTGCGTAAGCGTTGGCCACCTGGCCGCCTGCCGTGTCAATGCACAAGCGCGCCGCCCTTGCTCCTCTGTTCAGATATTGTGCAAGCGATGTTTTGGGCGCGTCGTCCTTTTCGCTTAAAGCACAGCCCGTAAGGACAATTGACTTAAGAAGCGTCGCCTCCAGGGGCAAAGGCTGGATTGTTACCTTGCTGAAAAGTTCAGACATTCTCCCAAGGCATGTGCCATCCAGAACTTTCCTTACATCGTCATTGCTTATTTTTCTCCATGGTTTTTCAGATTCTTTTTCTTCATCCTTTTCCAACGCGGAAACAGCCTTTATCTGCGGCCTGTTTTCCATGGAAGGTTCTTTGAGTTTTCTTAAAGCCTGCCAGTCGTAATTTTTGCATCCGTTGTGATGGCATTTAAAGCCTATCGCGCCGGAGCTTTGTTCCGTGATTACCGCGCTTTTGTTCGTGTGTGCGTCATTAAAGGGGCAGACCGGGAATATCCACTTGCGTCCACCGTTCCATGAAAAAGGCCCTTCAACTTCAGAACAATATTTTCTCATCCAGTCGTCAATATTGAATTGCTCCAAGGATGGCAGCACTTCTCCGGCTATTCCGGAAATATCGATGGCTCCAGAAGTTTTCTTTTCTTTTTTAGCGGCAGTCTCGGTAAGCGCCATTAGCTTTTCTTTAGGCACAATCTCAAGCTTTTCAGGAGCTTCTATGATTTTTGCCATGCGATGTGGACGATCGGGAATGTTGTCGCCTTTGCAATTCATTGTGCCGGGCAGTCTCCAGATGCGCGCCGGGTTGTGGACGGTCTGATCAATTTCAACCTTGGAGTCTGAAACAGAAGCCAAAGCTTTAAGGCAGTTTTGAACAAGCCCGCCGTCATCGACTGGCAAATCAATCCTGTACATCAATTGGGCTCCGTTGCCTGAATCGATAAAAATGGGATCAGGCCAGCCCATGCTTTTAAGGCCTTCGCTGACCTCAAGAGCTTTGTAAAGGGCCGCGTCATGCTCCTCGTCGTTTGCCGAAATGCCTGAAGGCCTTACCGCGTCGCAATCAATGAGAAGCCAGCGGCGGCGTGTGATATTGACGTCTGAGGTAGTGGGTTCTTTCCCGACAGGACGGAGGCGGTTCGATGCCCTCGCCAGCAAGGCCGGATTCACTGCGTTCGGCGTAATGTAAACCCCTCTTGCAGCGGTTATTTTCTTCAGGGCTTTTTCAACTTCATCGATGTGTTCAAATTCGAAGTATCCCGATTCTATATGCGACCGATGATAGCCGGGGCATTCGGCGTCGAGGACACGCGCTTCAAAAACGCTTCCCGGTTCATAAAAGAGGCGCAGAGCTTTTATTATTTCTGAATTTTGTTCCATTGCTTGTTCACCCAACATTCATTAACAGCCAGTATCTATTCAGTTGTTCCATCTCCATTTTCGTCATGGGGCGGAGGCCGCATTTGTGGCTCAATTCCCTGTCAAGGGCGATCAGATCCTCTTCGCACCATGGACATATCTGACCGAGTTTTGATTTGTAATTCTGACGAAAATCTTCATAACATCGCGAGCATTTAAGAATCTTTTTCATCGTTGTATTTTCCTTATTTAAAATGGTATCTCATCCAAGTTGAATTCTTCTTCGGTTTCGTATGGTTCAGCATCATTCCAGCCGGGCTCAGGAATGTGCTCAGGAATTGGCGCAAGCTCGTAATCGACAACGCGGTCGAACTTCTCCCCGGCTATGGATTTTACGATGATTTTATGGGGCGTTGCCAACGCTCCGTCCCGCGCCAGAATTACCGTTTCTTCAACATTTGACGGAGCAGGAGCTTCCGAGCGTTTTGTCCACCATGCTTCGAACTTCGCCCGGGCATAACCCGTGTGTTCCGGGCATACCCATTCGCTGATAAACTGCTGCCAGCCAACGCAATACTCAACGC
>CAZYVR010000435.1:0-4543 GCA_964651145.1 uncultured Victivallales bacterium
TTTGTTGGCGGCTTTGAATAATAAATTAAACAACCTTGATCCCAAAAGCGTAAAGGCATCTTTGCCGCCTGAAAAGCCTGAGCCTGAAGAGAAGGAAAAGACAGCAGGAAAGCCGGAGCCGGACAAATTGCAGGTGAAGCCTATCATTCATAAACCCAAAAAAATGTCCGGCCGCGATTATGATGACAAGCAGCAGGAAATAAGATGCCGCGTTAGTTTGACAAATAAATCGAAAAGCGATTTGGACAACTATAGCATTAGCCTTTATTTGATCGGCAAGTCGGTGGTTAATAAAAAGGAATTCCGACTGGTTAAGATTTTTAATGAAGCAGTCAGCGTTAAAAAAGGAAGAAATATAAATACCGCAGAGAACAGTGTTATTCTCAATTTTGACAACAATGCGGCAGTGCAATACGGCTGCACTTATGAAGGTTGGCTCGTCGCTGTCAAAGACGATTTCGGCGATCTTTTTAAAATAAAGGCGAGCAATACAAAATTTGCAAAGATATCCAAGCAAATCATGGGGTTTGATTCGGAAACATCCTTTGACAAAAAAGGCCATAAAGTTGATTCGGTAGACATTCAACGTTTTAATTAGTAAGGAGCCGCCAAAAGTCTTAAAAAACTAAAAAAAACGGACTTTGTTCAGCGTAGAACGCGCTGGTCGCCGCTTTTTTATATATCCGAGTCTGATTTTAATCTTTTTTTGATTCGCCCCATGTCAAAATATAATTGCCGGGAGCTGTCAGAGGATCTTCCTCATGATATTGCGCCGGGATATTATCAATCAATTCTTGACGGGTAAAACAGTTGGGAAAGTTCGCTTGAGCAAGCAAGTTGCAAGTCATGTACCCCCTCCTGGCTTTGGATATCACTTTCTCAAAGTATGTGTCTTGAACTTCCCGGATGCATTCGCTGAAGGCATAATTGCTTATTGTCAGATCATGGCTTTCATTGTCTTTTAGCTGCTCCATTGTGCAATATTCAACATTTTTAATCCCAAATTTATCAAGATATTTTTTGGCAAGCTTAAGGCATGGCTCCAGGTCGACCAATACATAGGATTTAAAGCCGCAATAATCATTGATTATCTTGCATTGTCCTCCGTATCCGCCGCCTATTTCAACAATGCGCATATCTGTGAGTTTGCCGAAAGAGGCAAGCAAGTCGCCAAGAACTTTAATATAACGCAATGTCGTCGGGGAAAATTCCCCAATTGGGCCAAATGAATAAGTTTGAGGGGTTCCATATAAATCATTTTCTTTAAATTTTGGAAAAAAATCGACGAGTTCGCGAGATTTGTCCATTATATGTTGCAGAAAAAGCAAGCCATGCTCTTTTGGCACATGCTCTAATATATACGTATATTCAGGGTAACTTTTGAAGCAAGCAAAAATGCTGTCATCCGAAACAGCCAGTTCACAGAATTGAGGATAATTAGTATAATCAGATATACTGCTCTTCATAATAAACCTTCTTATGTTTAGCCTTAAATTAATATGAAGTACTCTAGCGCTTGCTTGGCTTTTTAAGAATCTAAGTGGCAAAAAAATCGCTTGAAAAGTTGAATTGACGGATATTTTTAGTATTTTAGGTGGCATGGCTTTATTTTCTGGCAGTGGCAAGGGGTAATTAAAATTTCAACCAAATAAGAGGGACTGATTCTATGCGCAAAAGTGAGTGTGTGAATTCTCCAATAGAGTGTCTTTGCTTTTCCAAAGACCGCCCAATGCAGTTGGAGGGGTATATTCGCTCTTTGCAACGCTTCGCTTCTGAACCGATTGCGCTGACAGTTCTTTTTTGCGTCAGCAATAAAAAGTTTGATAATGCTTATTTGCGACTTCAGGAAATGTTTCCTGAAGTTGAGTTTGTTCAGGAGATAAACTTCAGGCGCCATGTGACTCAATGGTTGAAAAAAGGAGCTTCGCCTTTTTTACTTTTCGGCGTTGACGACTGGATCTATCGCCAAAAATTTGATGTTGGCGTTATTCGGGAAGCATTTTCCAACCCGGAGCTCTACGCATTTTCCCTGCGGCTCGGTCTGGAAATTACGTATTCAGGCATGTACAAGCAGCCTCTTGAGCGGCCTCAGTTTATACAGCGCAGTCCATATTTATTGTGGAATTGGACGAATATGTGTTTTGGCGACTGGACTTATCCTTTTGAGATATGCGCAACCGTATACAGACGGAAAGATACATTTGAATGCTTGAAAGCTCTTGACGCCGGACAATTCCAACATCCACACTGGGCCGGGGTGACGAGCGAAAACTGGGGGCATCCAAGCAAGTTTGAGGCTTATATGTGTTGCTTGGCTCGAAATTGCAGCCACAAATATCCACCTCTTTACGCATCGTTTTCCAGCGCAAAGGGCAGTCTGGTTACGGTGAATATAGTCCAGGATGAATGCGACAATTTTGTGTATGAATCCGAAGGAGAAGTCAGTTCTGATGAATTGCTCGACTTATGGGAAAAAGGATATGTGATTGATATAGACTCTTACTCAAAGCAGAGTTATACAACCATCCACATGGGAGATATTAGAATTTGTCACCGCGACACTCCATCTAATATCCCATTCCTGTCTGATTTCAATATCCACAAGGTAATGCTGTCTGGCTTTCTCGAGCATCTGGATCGATCAGGGAATGATTCTGCGCTACCAGAGCCCGAACGTTCAAAATTCACGAAGCTTTACCAGGCATATTTTAGCCTTCCCGGAGCAGAATCTCATTGCGTCAGGATCACTCCGGTTTTAGACAAAAACAGGAATATAAGCGACCCCTTTGCGAGGAATCAAAATATTTGGGCGCTTTCCAGAATGGAAGAAGTCAAGCCTCGCAGGATTATCGATTTCGGCTCCAGCACTGAAGCGCTTCGTTGCTTTGCTTTGATCTCGCCGACAACAAGCTATGCGTTTGAGCCTCATGATGTGGACATTCCTGGAGTGACTATGCTGGAAGGAAATGTATTGAACATGCCATTTGACGACGAAAGCATTGAAGTCTTGACAAGCTTCTCATTTATAGAGAGCCTGGGTCTGGGATATTTTAATGATCCCCTGAACCCGAATGCCAGTTTTAAAGCTCTGGAGGAAATAAAACGGACGATTGCCTTGGGCGGGCATTTTATAGGCAGTCTTATTTTGGGGAGGGACTCATTTATTGAATTCAACAGGCGACGCGGAATCCCGCGACAAGCTGTTCTTGATATTTTTTCCGGCTTTGAAATAGTTTCGGAGCGTTTTTTATCCCCGGATCCTGTTGAAGCTGAGTTTTTGGACAACATGCCGGATCATCAGTTTTGTCGATGGTGTTTTGATTTGATCAGAATAAAATAGCGCAAGCAATCGAGCAGCTTTCAATATGGGGATGGGGGGCAGGCAACCTAAAACGGAAAAAGGAGTCGCTTATGAAAGCGTTTTACGCATTGTTAATATTAACCGTTGTATTCATGCAGGGAGGGCGCATCATGGCTTCTGAAAAAAAGACTCTAAAATTGAACCCCTTGACTTCTGAAGAAAAATATGTCATTCTGGATAAGGGCACGGAAAAGCCATTTTCCGGAAAATACTATAATCATTTCGCGCCCGGCTTCTATGTCTGTCGTCAGTGCGGAGCTCCGCTTTACCGATCCGATGATAAATTTAAATCAGCTTGCGGCTGGCCCAGTTTTGACGATAAGCTTTCCGGCGCTGTAAAAGAAGTTCTTGATCCGGATGGAAGGCGAATTGAAATAACCTGCGCGGGTTGCGACGCTCATCTCGGGCATGTGTTCACTGGCGAAAAACTGACACCTAAAAACACTCGCCATTGCGTCAATTCAATTTCCATGGCCTTCGAGCCGTTGGATTCAGACAAATTAGGAAGGGCTATTTTTGCGGGCGGATGCTTCTGGGGCGTGGAGTATTATTTGCAGCGCGCTCCCGGAGTGATTGCAGTGATTTCCGGTTATATCGGAGGTAATGCCGAATATCCTGATTACAAGCTGGTATGTCAGGGGAATACTGGTCATGCCGAAGCGGTGGAAGTGGTATATGACAAGACTAAAACCGATTTTGAGAAACTTGCAAAACTGTTCCTCGAAATCCACGATCCGACCCAGCTTGACCGTCAGGGGCCGGATATCGGCAGCCAGTATCGCTCCGCGATATTCTATATAAATGACAAACAAAAGAAAACAGCGGAAGATCTTGTCGAAATCCTGAAAAAAAAAGGACTGAACGTTGTCACTGCTGTTGAGGCGGCCAAAAAATTCTGGCCTGCAGAAGAATATCATCAAAATTACTACAATCGCAAAAACTCAATGCCTTATTGCCATTCTTACACTAAGCGGTTTTAGTATTTTTTAAGTTTTAAGACTTTTGGCGATTCCGTCGATTGCGACGCCTCCGCCAAAAGTCTTAAAAAATAAAAAGACCCGACAAAGCCGGAATAAAAACCGGACTTTGTCCGGACGCCATTCAGCGGCGGAGTCGCTGGTAGGCAGAGCCGGTGGCGAAGCCACTTTTAAACCCACTTCGTGGGCGCGACAGCGCGCATGG
>CAZYVR010000436.1:0-4521 GCA_964651145.1 uncultured Victivallales bacterium
ATCAGACAAAAGCGTTTTTCGGCTGGACAAGCGCTGCTTCAGGCTTGTAATGGACAATCTTATATCGAACGCGATCAAATTCACAAAGGACAATTCCAAAATAACTGTGAGAGCTGAACAAATACTGCTTCATGACAAAGACAACGAAAATGTCTATGAGCATGTTCTTGAGGTTTCAGTGAGCGATCTAGGCGTGGGCATAGCGCAGGAAGACATTTGCAAGCTTTTTAAGCCATTTGGGCAGTTGAAGTCTCCTGGCATTAAGCGGTCCGGTCTGGGTCTGGGTCTGGCAATCGTCAAGAAAATAATCGAATTGCACAAAGGCGCGGCATTTGTCGAAAGCGAACCAGAAAAAGGAAGCCGTTTCACAATAAAATTTCCATCCCCAAAATGAAAAAAAGCTCAATGCAATTGCATCGAACTTTTATCTTTGATATTTTGTGATTTGCCGCTATTCTATTCGAGCAGAATAAAACAAAAACGGGGAAAACTATGGCCAGGGTTAAATTGAGTCTGCCGGATGAATTTCTGTATTCGACAGAATTGCCGGTGCGCATAACAGATATTAATTACGGCGGACATTTGGGTAATGATGCTCTGCTTTCCATTATCCATGAAGCGCGGGTCAGGTTTCTGAAAAATTATGGCTTCACCGAACTGGACGCCGGAGGCGTTGGGCTTATCATGTCAGACGCGGTTATTGCCTTCAAGTCGGAGTCTTTTTATGGCGATGTCATTAATGTGAAAATAGCGCTTCAGGATTTCAGCTCAATGGGCTGCGATTTTTTCTATCAGCTCCTCAACAGCGAGACTGGCAAGGAAGTGGCAAGGGCAAAAACTGGACTGGTTTTCTTTGATTATGAAAAAAGAAGACCCGTAAAAATCCCCGAAGCATTTATGGACAAGATTGCAAAATGAACCTATTGCTGCTTTTTGAAGAAGATTTCAAGTCAGAAAACAAGGCAAGACTTTCAGGGCGGCGCGCTGAGCACATCCGTTCGATTCATCGCGCGGAAAAGGGAAAAGTTTTGCAGACTGGCATGTTGAACGGCAAGCAGGGAACGGGCTTAGTTGTCGACATTGCAGATGATTATGTTGATATTGAAGTGTCATTGACCGAGCCTCCGCCTGAGTCTATTCCTTTAACATTGATCTGTGCTTTGCCGCGTCCTCAAAGCTTTAAAAAAGTTTTGGAAACAGGCACAGCCATGGGCGTCAAGCAGTTTTATTTCACCACAAGCCGAAAAGTGGAAAAAAGCTACTGGCAAAGCCCTGTTCTGAATGAGGATTCTGTTTTTAAGCATATAGTTATGGGCTTGGAGCAAGGGAAAGACACAGTTCTTCCAAAAGTGGAATTCAGACAAAAATTTAAGCCCTTCGTGGAGGATGAGACGCCTTCGCTCATAAAGGATGCGTTTCCGATGATTGCCCATCCAGCGGCTGGAGAGCCATGCCCCCATAAAATAGGCAAGCCAGTTGTTCTCGCAATAGGACCCGAAGGAGGCTTTTCTGAATATGAAGTTGAGTTGTTTATCGCAAACGGTTTTAACCCATTCAACTTGGGAGCCCGTATATTGCGCGTTGAATATGCCCTGACCGCATTGCTTGCAAAGCTGTATTAAAGTTATATTTTTTATATTAGCGAGAAATATATTGATATAAAATATAATTGAAATTCTCTGCATAAACTTAATAAAGATAGAATTGACCCCGGCAATTTGGGAAGCTTGGATTTCAATAAACCAAAAAGCCATCTCTAGGACTTTTGAAGTCCTGAAGATGGTCCTTGATGTGTGTTTTGTCTTTAAATGCCGTCAGGATTCTTTAAGACGGCTTAGTTCGGATTTTGGATATATTTTGGTCACATTTGCTTAACTGGGCATTTTTATACTTGTCGGCGGTTTTCCTGTAATAGTCCACTCTTTGCTTGATGCATTTCTTCTTGAGATTCTCACGGGAAAGCTTTTTAATGTCAGTCTTGTTGTTTTCTGCTTCGGCGTAAAGTCCAACAAACATCAGAGCTGTAGCCGCTATCAAGGTTATTAAGGTTTTCATCTTTTATTTTGTCTCTTTTTTTGGTTCTTCGTCGTTTTGATCCGCAGTGAGGCTGGATGTTTTGTAAGCCGCAACTCTTGTGCACTAAAGGGCAATCCGGCATAACCGCTCGCTTGCGCTCCCTATTATTCCGTTTGCTCCTTGACTGCTTCAGAGTCCCGTCGGGAAAATTGTTATCGGTTGAAAAAGACGTTTTTCAACCTGTTTTGCTGGAAAAAGATAAAGACTGATGACATGTCTTTCGTTTTTCAACCACGAAAAGCGAGGGAAATATGTCAAACAGTCTGCTTTATTTCACACAGAGAGTCTATGGTTTTCAACATGTCAGTTTCGATTTCAACAGCAAGCCTGGAACCGTATTTGAAAAAATAAAGAGGAAAGACATCCGCTGTCCGAAATGCAACGGCTCTGGAATAACGGCGAGTTTTTTGAGAACAAGAGAAATCAAAGCAATGAAAATAGGCAGATGCAACTTGTGTTTTCTGGTCGATATACATCGCATATACTGCCAGGACTGCGGAGTTTGGAAAGTTGAAAAACTGCCCTTTTTAAGCTCGCCAAAATCCAGAATGACAAAGGAGTTGGAAAGGACAATAATCGAATTGCGCAATGAGATGAGCATCAGCGCAATCTCTGAATATTTCAAGCTGTCGTGGCATGCTGTGAAAAATGTTGAGGAGCGGCATCTAGAGAAAAAACATCGAAAGATCAAGCTCAAAAATGTGGAAATATTAGGCATTGATGAAATATTTGTGACACGAAAAAAAGGCGTTGAAAAATTCATCACCATAGTCAGGGATTTGAGTTCGGGAGCCGTTCTTCATGTCGGGAAAGGCAAAGGCGCGGAAGCTTTGGGCTCTCTCACAAGAAGCTTGCGAAGGAGCAAATGCAAGATCAAAGCCATTGCCATGGATATGTCAAAGGCTTACATCTCATGGGCTAAGGAAAATATCCCGGACGCGGACATTGTTTTCGATCATTTTCATATCATAAAAATGATGAACGACAAGCTTGACAAAGTCCGCCGCAAAGTGACAAAAAGCATTGACGAAGAACATGGAAAGCTGCTCAAAAATCAGCGCTTCCTTTTTCTGCGCAACGTTGAAAACCTTTCGCCTGACGCAAAGATGCTTTTGGACAACTTGAGAAAAACATTCAAGGAACTCGGCGATGTCAGCATGATGAAAGAGGCTTTGAGAAGCATTTACAAAAAAGCCAACTGCGCTTTTGAAGCGGAAGCCGCTTTCAAAAATTGGTGCGACATCGCTCGAAAAACGGAAGTCAAGGAGCTTTCCGACATGGCGAACACCATTGAAAAGCACATTGACGGAATCACTGCGTTCTGGCGCAACAATTATCTCTCAAATGCATCAATGGAAGGATTCAATAATAAAGTCCGATGGCTCATCAGGCAGGCATACGGATATAGGGACCAAAAATATTTCCATCTCAAAATATTTGACCTCCCAAATATGAATACAAGCAAAAGGCTATGAGTTACGGATTAAAACGACGAAGAGGCCTTTTTTTGAATCAGTGGGTGGGGTTGTTAGTTTTTGTTTTTTGTGGCAACATAATCCAAACTCCATTGGATTTTTTTTCCCATGTATAAATGTATTTGTTGCCTTTTAATTTAATTAAACCAGGTTTTTTCCATGATAAACGACCATCTATATCAGATACTACAATATTATCAGCAGGCAAAGAACAAATATTCTCGTATGCTTCAATATTTAATTTTAATTTTAGCTTTAAATCAGGTTTTCCTATCTTTAACTTGATAATCCTCTTTCTCCTGTTTTCCCAAGAAGCAATTACAATATATTTCCCATCAGGAGAAACTGCTATGTTTGCTCTTTGCTTCAGCCAAATATCATTAGATTTTTTTTTCCAGAAAAAATTACCTACATCAGAACTTTTCAATAAAACAGTATTATTATTAACCCATTCTATAGACCATCTGTGATAGGCAGAGACAGCATTTTTTTGCTTGAATAGTACTTTGTTATCATGAGACAAAATTTTAAACTGAACAAATCCATCTTTCGTAAAAGCTTGCAACTTAAGCTTTTTATCAGGAGAAACTTGAACTGATGATGATTTAGCACAACCATAAAGCATAGTAAAAAGAATTATTGATAATAATCTAATATTTTTTTTCAATGATTTTCCCATCTTCATCTTGGCCTCCACTGTGCTTGGGGTATTGTGCTTGGGTGATTGTGCTTGGGTTTGAAGGTGCTTGGGGTCTGAAGGTGCTTGGGGTAAGGTGCTTGGGGTCTGACCCCATGTTATGGGCTTTTTTCTTGTGTTTTAAATTCAAAATCATAAAATAATACTCTATAAACCGCTCTTAAATCAATTTTTTCCGGTCAAAAAATGGATATAAGTGTTTTCCCCCTTTATTTTTCTGTTTTTGTAAACATGGGGTCAGACCCCGAGTGAATATATTGACCTCAAGTTCCT
>CAZYVR010000437.1:0-4518 GCA_964651145.1 uncultured Victivallales bacterium
CAAAGCGATCCACGCAGGCCTGGAATGTGGTCTCCTTGGTGGGGTTTATCCAAAAAAGATTAGCATTAATCCCAACATTCAAAACTTGTCTATATTCCTTATTTACAAAATCAAAAATAATAATTGACATGCGAAGACCTCCGTATTTCCCCGAATAATCTTGATAAGGGAAAACAAGCAGCGTTTTATCATTGTTAAATATAGGCGGATAGAGGCTTCGTCCATCAAAATGTACATTTCTAGGTTTAAAAACTAGTTCTTCTTTTTTTGTTTTTAACGAGAGTCTCCAAAGATTAGACTTACCACGAATAAAGTAAATATAGTCATCATTTCCCCATACCGCAAAATTTCCTTTACATAATTTTTTTACTTTATTTTCGACTACATAACCAATTGCATCGACTCGCTTTCCTTTTTTTAAAAAAGAATACGAAAACAGCCAACCTCCTTTTTTCTTGTAATCAATAAAATTGGGAACGGTTAACTCTTTTGGAATTTTTATGGGACCTTTTTTAGAAAAAAATATCGAATAATAAGGGTTGCGATGAATAGCTATAAGTGGATTAGATTCTGGTTCCAAACCCGTCGTTATACATTGTTTGACTGGCGGCGGTAATTGCCACTTAAAAATTTTCTCTGCTTCTTTTGTTTCAAACCATACTTGCTGATTGATAAGTGAAGTCAGTCGCCAAATTTGTTTTAATTTTGCTTTATCCTTTTTGGGTGCGAGCTCAAAGATATTATATTGACTTAAAAGAGAACCATTTTTACAACTTAATTTATAGATGATGCTATCACCACCTTTTGTCACTAAAAAGCATTCCTCATCTTCCGAAGCGACAATAGAGTTTGGGGCATAAGTTGTAATGCTATTCCGATGTCCAGTTGCAAATAAATTCCGATGCCTAGTTGTAAATATTGGATAGAATTCTCTTTCTTTGTTGATATCCAAAAAATCTATAGAAAATACAGAAACTCCTGATTTTATACGTGATAATGATGTGACTAATCTAGCTTCTATTGATAATTTTTTTCTCTCTTTAAAATTAAGTTTAACATCTGGACCACACGCGCTGATAAATATCGTAATTATTGGTATTAAAATAAATAAAATCTGCCCATTTCTAAATTCCTTTTTTCAAAATTATGATGCTGAACATGAAAAACACCAAGCCTTATTGTCTAACAATTATTAGCACATGCCTTGTCTATGAACAAAAAACTGCCAGCTCCGAAAAGCCAGCAGTTAATTTTTATATCTTCTGGAAAAGAATGTTACTCGCAACAATCTTAGTTATTGCTTTTTCCCTGTTTATCCTGCTTGTTTTTTGCTTTTTGAGCCTGTTTGCTTACCTTCTGTTTCTGAAGTTTGCTCTTATCCTTTTTTCCACCTTTATCCCCCATCGTCCACCTCCTCATTTAAAATTTACTTTCAAATACGAGCTATATAAGTATAATACTATCTCTTCCAAACGGCAAACAAATATTTCTAATTGGTCAATAAAAAAAGCACCCATCAATTCTAAAATTAACAGATGCTCTCTTCCGTTTTGTCCCTCAGCTTTCTTCTCATGTACCTCAATCGTTGAATCGCTTATTTACTCTTGGTGGTAGGAAACTCTACCCATATTACGTCTCAATTATTTTTATGGATAAAAGTGCAATAATATAATCGTAACATCTTATATATTAACGATTTATTTATACTGACACCGAGTTCTTTAAAAACATCAAGCTTTATTGTCTAGTATTTATTAGCACCCACCTTGAAATCGCTTATTTACTCCTTGGTGGGCTTTGGTGGGAAGGAGGGTTGTTTTGATAGCCTCCTTTTATTCGTAACAAATAAGAAACAGGAGCTAAAAACAATAAGATTGTTGTCAAGTTTAATATGAAAAATGGAATGAGTAAAAATATCCATATTATAAGTAAAATATAGAATATATGAGGATTATGGATATTTAAAAAAATGATAAATATCGTTAGCACGTTAGCTAGGAATGCTGAAAATATTAGGATTATTAACCTAGAAATATTTGTGTCATCACTCAATGAATAAAAAGCTAAAAAAGGTATGCTTAAGCATGTTATAGTCCCCATCCATTTAGTTAAAGACAATTGCCAATTCCCATTATCCCTTAAAGAAATTTTGTCAAAAAAAGCAAAATAATTACCTAAGAGAAAGACAGGGAAAATTAACAATATATTAATGACATCATAATAGAACCCTTTTCCTGAAAAATCAAAGAATAAGACATTTATGCCACATAGCAAAAGAGCGCCCAAAAACAAATGAATTTTTCTATGGGACTTATCTAAATAATTATAAATTGAACCCGTAAAAAAAATAATTAATATATTTGATATTAAACAAGTGAATCTGAATACCTCTAAGTTTTCCAGAGAAGACATTTCTGGAGTATTTAATTCTAAATGTCTTACATGAAGATTTTCAGAAAAAAACAATATGAAAATAAAAACAAAATATAATGATAAAAACAGCACCATTGTGATATATGATAATATACTCAAGATAAATGCTTTAGTATTTAATTTTCTCATTCTTGTACCTCGCAAGATTATAAAGTTAAAATTCAGGAATTACTTCCGAACCTGGCACATATCTAGGAAGATTTGCTTGGGGGTGTGCTTCCACTTCGCTTGGGGTCTGACACTTCGCTTGGGGTCTGACCCCATGTTACACTTCGCTTGGGGTCTGACCCCATGTTATGGGCTTTTTTCTTGTGTTTTAAATTCAAAGTCATAAAATAATACTCTATAAACCGCTCTTAAATCAATTTTTTCCGGTCAAAAAATGGATATAAGTGTTTTCCCCTCTATTTTTTTGTTTTTGTAAACATGGGGTCAGACCCCGAGTGATAACCCAGAGTGATAACCTAGTGATATCAATACATGCCTGTCCTCAACGGATATTGACCTTCGGCATCAAACCAGCGTTTCAACATCTCTGCGCGCATTTCAGCAAGAGCTGTAGCATACTTGGAATTTCCAGCCGCATCACAAAGCTGATGAGGATCATTTTGCAAGTCGTATAAAGTTTCATTGCCGGAATTGTCCATGCTGTAAAGATACTCGCGCGTCCTGACAGCTTTGTAGGCATCCCCAAAAGGAAATCGATGCTCTATAAACGCCGACGTCCTTAGTTCGCATTCTTTGCCCTCTAAAAGAGGCCTGAGCGATTTGCCCTGCATATATGGCGGAACCTGAACGCCGCACAAGTCAAGAACAGTCGGCGCAATGTCCACAGCCTCAACTATTCCAGATATCTTTTGATTCTTCAAGGAATCAGAATAAGAAATTATAAGCGGCGTCCTTGCTGAGGCGTCCTCGGGGCCGCCCTTTTGGATGCGTCCGTGGTCGCCAAGGTATTCGCCATGGTCGGAAGTGAATATTATTATGGTGTTGTCGCGAAGCCCTGACTCATCAAGCGTTTTCAAAATTCTGCCGATCTGGTCATCTACATGGCTCACAAGCGCATAGTAATATGCTTTTGTCTTTCGCCACTGCTCGTCGGAAACATCCTCAAAATTTTCGCCGGAATTGCGTTCCGGCAAGGGCATGCTTTTCTGATCATACATATCCACAAAACGCTTTGGAGGATTTACCGGAGTGTGCGGAGCGTAAAATCCGGCAATGCAAAAAAATGGATCATCTTTATGCGCCTTTATATAGCCGCATGTTTCGTCCGCGACAAACGCAGAATGCGTATAATCATCCGGGGCTTCAAAAAGATAAGGCTGATGAGTGTTTCTTGGATGTTTTTTTATGGGCTTGCCCTCCCATGCAGGAGGCGTGTCAACGCGGCATTTTTCCAACATGTCAGGATTGCGGCTGAACACCCATTTTGTATAAGCGTCGTCATAGCACCCCGGCTCGTCGGAATTTATAAGCGTGTCAAATCCGTATGTTGGATGCGGCTCGCGATGGTCGCGATTGGAATGATTCTTAAAATGCAGTTTGCCGATGTTGGCTGAGTGATACCCGTAAGGCTTCAAAACATTGTGCATGCATGGAATGCGTTCTGGCATTTCAATGCCGTTGCAACAGATGCCGAGCGCGGCAGGATACCGTCCGCTTTGCATGCTCATGCGGCTGGGCATGCATACGGGAGTGTTTGCAAAAGAATTCTCAAACATCGCGCCGTTTTTTGCCAAGGCATCCAGGTTGGGAGTATGAATAAATTCATTTCCGGCGCATCGCATCGCGTCCCAGCGCTGCTGGTCAGTGTACAATATCAAAACATTGGGTCTTTGCATTTCAAATTCCTTTTCATATAAGCCAGCGCTTATAATACTTCAAGCTCGCGGAATATGCAAAACTCATTTAATTAGAGCCTATTCGTTCTTGCAGTTCAAGCATCATCAGAAGCTGGTTTACAAGCTCTGCCTTATTCAGGAAAATCTCAGAGAAAAGGATTCATTGCGCTTGGGCATTGCGCTTGGGGTCTGACCCGAGTGAATATATTGACCTCAAGTTCCTTAAAACTAATAAAAGGCT
>CAZYVR010000438.1:0-4513 GCA_964651145.1 uncultured Victivallales bacterium
GCTTTGAAAAAATCCCAAGCCAAAAACTCAGTTTTACGGACAGACCCTATGTAAATATGGTCAGGATTGGAGAGGTCGGCGGAGTATTGGACAAAGCTTTGCAGCGCATAGTCGAAATGAGGCTAAAAGATGAAGCGCTGACGGGAAAGATCAAAGGAGCCCTTGCGTATCCATGCGTGATGGCTATTGTCATGCTAGGGTCGCTGATTGTAATGCTCGCCTTTGTGATCCCAAAATTTAGCGGAGTATTCAGCCAAATGGGCGCCAGCTTGCCTCTGTCAACCAGAATAGTCATCTCGTCAAGCCACTTCCTGAAATCCTGGTGGTGGCTTTTAATAATCGTCATTGTTTTTATCTCAAGCGTTGGCTGGAATCTGCTTCGCAAAGATGAATACAGGCTAAAATTCGACAAGTTTAAGTTGGGCTTGCCTATAATTGGCGAAATTCTCAAGCAAATTTGCCTCTCGCGTTTTTCCATGTCGATGGGAGCGTTGCTTTCCAGCGGGGTATCCATGATGAAGGCATTGGACGCGACTGTGGCAATCACTGGCAATTTTTTTGTAGAGAAAGCATTAAAAGAAATATCAGAGGAGGTCAGAGAAGGCAGTTCGCTGTCCGAGGCTTTGCGCAAAAGGGAGTCAGTATTTCCCTCCCTTATGACGGGCATGACTGGCACGGGAGAAGATGCCGGAAACCTCGATGAGATGTTAAGCAACATAGGCGAGTACTTCCGTAAAGAGTCTGAAGACAAGATAAATACCCTTACAATATTGTTGGAGCCAGTTATGATCGTAGTCATGGGAGGAATTGTGGGCTTTATTATTTCAGCAATACTCCTCCCGATATTTGACGTGTCAACCTCAATTCATTAATGACAGTTTTTTTGCTCTAAAGGAGAATTTTATGAATCGAAAAATTTTGTGTCTTATCGGAGGAATCATTTTTTTCCTTGCCATATATCTTGTTATATCCTATTCGTTTTTTGATGATGCTGTGAATGCCAACGAAAAGCATGTGATTAAACAATCAAGGATATCAATACGCGAGGCTTCTGACCGGATGGCGACTTTTCTAAACGAACAGAGCGAATCATTGCAAATGTTGGCTCTGTTCCACCAAGTGCACAAGGGGATGTCTGACAACCGCTTTGGTTTTATGGAAAAAATATCTTTTATGGAATTGACTAGTTCTGACATCTTTCTGGTGATTGATAAAGTCGGCAACTGCGAAATGGTTACACCAAAAAAATACTCGAACTTTATTCAGGATAAAAACTTTGCAAAAGAAAGCTTTTTCCAGGTAACTAAAATGCGCAGGGCTTGTTACATGTCAAAGGCTATACCTCTTAAAGACCCTTCCAATAATAAAGACATTTTCTTTATATTTTCATTTATTCCGATATACAGCCATGATAATTCGTTTAAAGGCATTATAGGGATAGGATTCAAGGTGGAAAATCTGTTTTACAAATATTTCAAACCATTGGAGACCAGCTTTGACGACAGTGTAGCCTGTGTTACAGACATAAAAGGGAATATAGAAGTTTTCAAAGACAACAGCCTTATAAAGAAAAATTCCAGCTATGTAAAGCCGACAGTGCTTCCTCCCATCCCCAAAAAAATAGTGAGGGAAGGCTATCATGGGGCTTATCTCTGGAAAGCTCCTGACGCGAAAAAGAGTATTATTATTTACCATCCAATAAATATAGAAAAAAATATGTGGATAGCGCAATTTAAAATACCTTATGACGCAATAGACAACTCCTTGCTTCCTTTTTACTGGAAGCTTTTCCTTTCATTGCTTGTCCTGATCCTGATCGCTTCAATAGGGATAATTATATCTATAAAAACCGCCAGGCAAATACGACAGTTGAAAAATCAAATAGATGCTCTTGAAATCCAAATCGATCACAAAAAGAAGAAGGCTGAAGTAGAGCAAATTACAAGTTCTGATTTTTTTCAGGAATTGCAGGAACAGGCGGAAAAGCTGAAAAGGATTAAATAATAGAAAGCCCCGGCAAAGCCGGAACTTGGTCCAGAGAAGAGTGCGCTGGTCGCTCCATCGCATTTGGATGCCTGACAAATCTTTACAGATTTTTTATTATTATGGAACAAAAAGGGATTGAAGTATGTCAAAGGTTATATATTATTATAAACAATCAAAAAATAGGGGAAGAAAAATGAAAAAAATTGCATTGATGCTCTTAGGGACAGTTTTGTCCATGTCTTGTTTAAACGCAGGCAACATTACTATAAAGATTAATGATCTTCGCACTGATAAATCTAAAGCCGTAAACATACAGCCAGACAAGTCATTCCTTTATCAAGATCAGGGACTGAGCACGATTGTGCCTCCTAATGTCAGCACACCCTTGTCTAGTTACTCGTCAAATTCATATACTTTTTATGCCGCGCAAACCCCGGCAAACGGCGGGTTGAGGCTGTACTTTTCAATAGGCACAGCTCTCCCTGCTGGACCCGATCACAGTTTTATTGACCCTGATGTGGCGAACATACGATTCGACTGGATAGAAGCCACGTTTGACGGAAGCGCCAGCGCATGCGCCAATCTCACTTCATTGGAACAACTTGGAATATGCCTCAGCCTTGAGTCTTTTAAAGGCGGCGCCAAAGTGGGAAGCGTCGGATGGAAAACATCTCTTGTTGATATTGTGAATAAAATAAGAACAACCCCAAGCTTCCCTATCAAGAGTGTTAAAGGAATTCCGGGAACAGATTTTGTCCGAATAATAGGCGCCCAAAAGCCTTGGCAAGGCTCTTATCTCTGGGGCTCATCAATGAATAATTCTTTTGCCGCAGTGGCAAAGAAAGCAATCCAGATAAACAACTTTTTTGCAGGCAGCACAGACGCAAGCGGCGTCACACATAAAGGGGGGATTTTTAAACTCACCGGAACCTTTGACGCAACAGGGAAAAAGATTGTACTTGGCGGCACTTTTGAAGAGTTGGACAAAACAATCACTAATATCACAATGAAGGTGGAGAATATAACAATTGCGAGCATTTTTGGAGCAGTGGTTGCCAAATCCATTTCTGACGGCTGCACTCTCGCCTGCACAAAAAACGGAAATCCTGTTACTCGCAAACCGAACAATAATGACTTATGGGCATGCATCTTTAATTATCTGGTGACAGGCTTTAACGCTGGTTTCTGGACTAACCCAAACACTCTTAACACTCTAGAGTGGAATGTTCAGGAAGAATTTAAAGGCTCCAGCTATAACCAGTACTCCGCTTTGATTCATTTTAACTCCAACTCATATGGCGACCCTTTCTCTGACAATGTTCCAGGCAATAATGTGCAGCTGAACTTAGCCCCTGAAGCAGTCGACACAATGGTAATCTCAATACTTGACGACAAGACCCCTAGCGGATACTCTGTTCCTTCCGGCACAAGCATTCTCCCCGGTTATCAGATATCATGTTCGAAGACAACTCCCGCTTTGAAGGGGATTATTTTTAACGATGACAAAGCAAATGTGATGGTGGCAAAAGATAATATTATCTTTTTTCCGAGCACAATCAAAAATGGCGATAAAAATGTCAAGCTTTCTTTTGTTTATGAAAGTGGAAATAAACCGGACGAAAAGGATTATCCTTATATTAATATCGATATGCCCGCCAGTCCGCTTGATTCGCCTCCAGCCGCCACGACTATAAACACCCAATACTGGAGGATCAATAATACTCCTGCTCTTCCAGGAGCAATAGCATCATGGCAAAGCAATATTTCTGCGATATTTATGAATCTCACCTTGTCGAGCAATATAATACCCACTAATTTTGCGACCAAGATCCCTATTTCTGCCACATATCAAATAACCAGCGGAGCCCCTGGTTTGGATAGCGTCATTTTCGTCCAGGGAGGAACCCCTGTTACGATAGATTCCAGCAGTAAAATAGCCCCATTTAGCAACTCAATGAAAACGGGAGCTTATAATAAGATGTCTTTCCCGTTTAACGGCGCCAGCAAGCCATATCCTTATATTTGGTTATATCTTTCTGCAGACAAGACCGTTAAGCCGACTATTGACTGCAAAGGCTGGAGCCTTAAAGGTGGTGTTGATGGTCAGGGTATATTTTTCACTTGGAACAAACTGCCTGTTGCAGCTGGTGGGCAATGGAATTTGGCGTTAAGTGCAAATCTAAAGCCTGCAAACTTTCATTCAAAGAAGGCTGATAAAACCCCGCCAACTGTGCCGCCGGAAGTTGGAGCTCAAGATATATAGTTTAGAGCGTAATATTTGACATGATTCTGTTGGATTGAGCTTCAAAGTAATCCTTGAAGTGTCTATTTATTTATCAAGAATAAATGACGGACTACTTTGAGCTCAAATATAAGCATCCGGCGAATACACATAAGGCAGATGGATTTTACATATTTCTGCCTTCCAAATGCGAGATATTGAGCTTTAACTCGGGCATTTGATGGCTCCGCCAAAAGTCCTGAAAAATAAAAAAGCCGACGGAGTCGGAATAAAAACCGGACTATG
>CAZYVR010000439.1:0-4503 GCA_964651145.1 uncultured Victivallales bacterium
GACGCAGAGAAAGCTATGATTCCTCGGAACAAAGCGCAGAAGAGGCATAAAAAAGGTGTTTTTATGTTCAAAAGACAAATGAAAAAATTGTTAATGGGAGCCTTTGCTCTGGTTCCCTTGGTATTCGTGTCCGGCGCTGATTTAGCGCCGGACAGAACGCTTTATGTTTCAACAACAGGCTCTGACGACAATGATGGGCTAACTGAAAAAACAAGCTTAAAATCGATAGGGAAAGCCGCCCAAATAGTAGAGCCGGGAGATCTTGTGATTGTCAAAGGAGGGAAATATCGAGAGCAAATTACCCTTAAAAAATCTGGCACAGAAAAAAAACCGATTGTATTCCGGGCTGCTCAAAATGAGACAGTTGTCGCAACATGGGGATGGGATATAGCTGGATGGAAAAAAGTTGATGGAACGCGCTTCTGCTATGAGTCGTCTTTTCCTTATGCCATAAATATGTTATGGGAGAGAAAAAACTTAAGCCGTTATCTGAGACTTGAGAGCATGGATTTACTCGACAAACAGCCGGGCGGATTTGTCTTTGATAAAAAGACAGGAAAAATTTATCTTCATGCGTTTGATGGCGGAAATCCTGAATTTGCGGGAATAACAGCGGTGCCCTATACTGACGCATCGGCTTTTCTCAATGGAAAAAATCCTGTTCCATATAACAATGAAACTTCAGGCTCTTACAGGTGGAACAAAGGTTTTTTGATAAAAGGAAGTTATAATACTGTCGAAGGTTTTGAACTGGCATTTTTCCCTATTGGAGCACAAATTCGAGAGGAGGCAAAAGGATGCACACTCAGAAACAACACAGTGTATGGCACAACCACGGGACTCGCAACTTACTGCACTGTCGGCGGGCATTTATTTGAAAATAACAGAGCTTATAAAAACTGCGGTCCGGGTATTATTATTGGCGGCAAAAATAAGGATATGATTATTAGAAATAATTACCTTTTAAACAATGGGCATTGTCCTCCCTTCTTGGAGCAGCGTAAAGGTTCCGGAGGACATCCGTATAATCTGGCTCAATATGGACCCGATGTTTTCAATGTGAGTTTTATAGATAACATCGTTATTTCAGACGACCCATCCAGGCGTTATGGCGTCATGCGCTGCAAATATGGAATTGACGGAAATATGGATGTGTCAGGAAATGTATTTATTGGCGGCGGCCCTTATTTCTATCCAAAGCCTGACAGCAAAGCCTTAATCAAAAACAATACTGTTGTAAAAGGCGAAATAAAATATGCCCGCAATACTAGAGGTGGCAGAGAATACAAGCCTGAACTCATAGCCAATCTCTGCCTGAAAAATAATAAAGTAAATCCATGCTTTGCCGACCCGACTTTTTATGATTACCGTCTGCGCAAGGACAGTCCGTTTATAGGCAAAGGCGCACATCCTGAAGCTGGACAGATATTCTATGTAAACGCATTTGTAAAAGAAGAAAGCGATGGCTCCACGCCAAAGAAAGCCTTGAAATCTTTGTCAGGCGCTTTAAAAAAAGCATTGCCCGGAGACTGTGTCTATATCCTGCCAGGCACATATAAAGAAAATATATCCCTAAATAAAATAGGCGGAGAAAAGATTCTTCATATCAGGAATTACGGAAAAGGAAAAGTTGTTTTTGAAAGTTCGCTGTTTGATTTTAAAGAATGCCGCAACCTTAGCGTTGACGGGATAATATTCAAAAACTCAAAAGCAAAGCTTCAGGACTCCAACGGCATGGTGTTTGTCCATTGCGTGTTTGATGGCGCTGAGAGTGGAATTAAGTCGATGAACTGCGGTCTTGTGAAAATTATAAACAATACATTTGTCGGCAATTCTCTTTCTGCGGATATTGTCAATACTCCGGCAATTCTCAGAAATAACCTTTTTATGAATAGCGACTCTCTCCCGGTAAAGTCAGAAACAGCGAAGACAATAAGTGAAAAGAATGTTTTTGCCGGGAAAAATGCTGAGAAAATCCTGACGGAATGGAAAAGCAAATATAATGAGATTTTTCTCAGTTTTGTAAGCGATATAAAACTGGAAAACAACTATGCTTTACCGAACGATGCAAAGCTTGCGTTTTCAGGCTTGGGTTGGACTTTTATCGGGGCTCGCGGCGCAGAGAAAAAAAACAGAGCGATAAGAGTTGAAAACCTCAAGGCCTCACGCATCTTTTCGGATCGTGTGGCGTTGCAATGGGAGACCCCGTTTGATTACCCTAAGGTGAGGATTATATGCAAAGACAAAAACAAAAAAATAGTTTACCGTATTTATGTCAGGCAGGGGCTGTATAAACAAACGGTAAAATCAGAATACATAAAAGGCCTGAAACCCAACTCGCAATATGACATTTCATTTATTTTTACTAATCCTGGCGGCGTTGACAAAGTTGAAAAAAAACTGACAGTGACAACAACGAAAAAAAAGGATTTTCAGCCGAAAACCATCTATGTCTCAAAGTTGGGTGATGACGCAAAAAGCGGCATTTCGGCGAATGAAGCAAAAAAATCAATTCAAGGCGCCCAGCGCATTACTTTGCCTGGGGACACAATTCTTGTTGCCCCGGGAATTTATACAGAACAGATTGAAATTTTAGTAAACGGTTTATCAAAAGACAGGCCGTTTGTTCTTAAAAGTGAAAAACCGGGGCAGGCCGCAATCAGCGCAAATTACTTATTTAACACAGCGCTCCTTATCAATAAAGGAAAATATATAACCATTGACGGATTTAAATTTACGGGCCTTCGCTATTCTGCTATTGCAACAGCTGTTACAGCGCTAAAGTCAGAGGGTATAATTATCAAGAATTGTATTTTTGATAGGAATTGGACAGTGCAATCAAATTGCGGCTGTAACCAATTAAAATGTGAAGATGTGAATGATATCGAAGTAAGCAATTGCATTTTCGACAACGGATTTCAGGGGATTTGGATGCAAAATTGCGACAATGTCAGGATCTTTAACAATACTTTCTGGCATATCGGCATCAACGGAATTCATGTCGGATGCACAAAGGATTATAACGTTGATATCTATAATAATATTTTCGAGAATGTTATTGGCAAGCACAATTCTCCTGCCGTAAGCGCTGGAGAGCATGGGGATAATATAATCTGCGATTACAATATTTACTGGAAAACTGATGCGGAATGCCCCAAACAGAAATTTTACGGAACAGGCGGAAAAGAATACAGCGCGACTTGGCATGTGCAGGAGAAAGACGCTCCCAAAACCCTGGAAGCAACCCGCAAGATGTACGGTGTTGAAAAACATGGACAGTTCGCCGACCCCTTGCTAAAAAACCCCCAAAAAGGCGATTTTGGCGTTAAGCCAGGCTCGCCTGCAATTGGCAAAGGTAAAAATGACTCAAACATTGGCGTCGACATGAGCGTCTTTTCAAAATAAGGAAACACATTATGAACATGACAAATATGGATGACGGAGTTCGCTTCAAAGAGAAAAAAAATGATGAGATAAAATTGATTGTGACCGGCGACTTGTGCCCTATAGGCATCGCTGAAAAAAAACTCATTGATGGCAGAACGGAAGAACTTTTCGGAACTATGTTGCCGGAGCTTCTGGACAAGGATATTTCTGTAATAAACTTTGAGACGGCATTGACAAACACTGATACGCCAATTGTAAAATGCGGGCCCAATCTGAAAGTTGCACCGGAGGTTATCTCTGAAATAAACACGGCTGGATTTGATGTTTACACTCTGGCAAATAATCATACAAGGGATTTTGGTGATGACGCCTTTTTAGAAACAATGGACTGCATCGCTAAAAGCGGCAGAAAATATGTCGGGGGCGGACGCAACCTTGAAGACGCCGCAAAATCGCTCCGCCTGGAAGTGAAGGGACTAAAAATAAGCATCATAACGGCAACGATGCATAATATTTGTGTAGCCGGCGCAAATTCCCCCGGCGCAAATCCTTTGGAGCCTGCGGCGATAGCCGTCATGATCATGCAGGAAAAAAAGACCAATGACTTTGTGCTTGTCACAATACACGACGGCAAGGAACATTTGCCGTTTCCCTCATCCCGGATAAGGCAAAATTACCGAGCCTTTATAGATGCCGGCGCAGACGCAGTGATTGGCCATCATCCGCATATTCCTCAGGGGTGTGAGATTTACAAAGGTGGATTTATAGCCTACAGTCTGGGCAATTTTCTTTTTCCTGCCAGAGATCCAGAGACAACTCCTGATTTCTGGTGGAAAAGTTATTCCTTGCGGCTTTTTATAAACTCTGACGGGGTTTCAGGGTTAGAAGCGCTCCCTCACAAATTGTCGCAGGATGGTCGTATGGAACTGATGAAAGGCGATGAACGCAAAGAATTTTTAGAGAAAATTTCCAGAATGAACCGGATTGTGCTGGATGATGAACTTTGCGACCAATATTATGATGCGGCAGCAATGTCTTATACTTACTATGAACAAAAGGTGGCGGAGCTTATAATGCTCAGGAAAGCAGGAGACACAGAAAGCAAAGAGCATGTTG
>CAZYVR010000440.1:0-4488 GCA_964651145.1 uncultured Victivallales bacterium
CTCCTGATCAGATCTGTTTCTTGCCGTTCTTCGGGAGGCTATTGCTCGCAGGGCTATGAAAAGGCCCGTGGCTTTTTTAAGTTCTTCATCGCCTATTTTGCTGTGGCGCTCCGCGGCTTCGAGGAGTCCGTTGTATTTTGCGTGCTTCGTGATTTCGGATATTTGAAAATATCCAAATGTCAGCAGTATCGCAACAAACAAAGTCGAGGAGATGACGGGGTGACGCAGCGCAAGTTTCCATATTTTTGTCGTAAATGGAGTCTTATATGCGGAAACAGGATAGCTGTAGCGGTAATTGCGGATATCTTCAATTAGCTTTTTGACATTTTTATATCTGTCTTGTTTGTCGCAGGCCATGGCTTTCAAGCAGATGGCTTCAAGTTCTTTGGGGATTTTCATTTTCGGCGCGCGTTTGCGGGGGGGAATGAAGTCGCCGACAGCAACGGCTTCGAGAAGTTCAGTGTATGAATCTCGAGTGTTTTCGAATGGCGCCGAATGGTTAGTCAATATGCAGTAGAGGATTGTTCCCAATCCGTACACGTCGGTTTGTTTGTCAAGCTCAGAGGTCTTGCCCAGGGCTTGCTCGGGAGCCATAAAAAGCGGCGTCCCGCTTATGGATCCATCTGCCGTGATCATGGGGTTGTCGTTTTCCAGGGAGAGTTTTACGCCTTCCTCATTTGAGTTTTCTTCCTCATTTTCTTCTTCCTCATTTTCTTCTTCTTCTTCTTCTTCTTCTTCTTCTTCTTCTTCCAGATGCTTTACTAATCCCCAGTCCATGACAAGGGTTTCGCCGAAGTCTCCCACCATTATGTTTTCCGGCTTGAGGTCGCGGTGGATCACTCCTTTACTGTGTCCGAAAGCTACTCCCTGGCAAGCGTCCATAAAAATGTCAAGCAGTCGGAAGCGGCTATATGTCTTTGTGTATTTTTTGTCTTTCTCCGCAAGTTTCTCAATGATTTTTTTCAGAGTTACGCCTTTGACTTTTTTCATAGTGAAAAAGAGTCCGACGTCATCAAGCATTCCCAATTCGTGGATAGGCACAATGTTTGGATGCTCTATTTGCGCGGTTGCGCGCGCTTCTCTGATAAAGCGCTCCACTGATCTTTTGCTGTGGCTGTGCGTGGGTTTCAGTATTTTTATTGCGATTTCGCGTCCCAGGGATTCATCGTCCCCGCTTATTACTGTGGCTACTCCGCCTGTGGCTATTGTTGTCAAATTGTTGAAGCGTTTGAGAGTGTTATGCTTCTCTGTCAGTATTTTTTTAAGATACTCTAAGGGTATTTTATCATTGACATGAGAGATCGTTGTGTCTTCTGACAATACGGTGTCAGAGTTTAAGAGGGACTCAGTTGGCTTATTTTTTTGTTGAGAAATGTTGTTCATTGGCGTCAGTTCTTGCTAAAGCTTTCTATATGCGAGTTTTTCATCTTTCAGCAACCAGAGCATATGCCGTATCTGGGTCGGGTTGATATAGAATTTGCCCGATATTGATGGATTCGCAAAATCTGTTGCCAGGATTATCAAATTTATGCTCCCGCCATTGCGCGTCGAAGAAAATATGAGGCTGATTTTATTCCCCAGCACGCCCAGCTCTCTGTTTGCGTTCTGTCGTGTCCTGCGCGCTTCTTTGCCTAGTTGATTGCATTCGGCCAAAATGAGGGCAAATTTTTTGGTGTCTTCATGGCTGAGCGCGCAGCGCGGCATATTGCGGCCCATTCCAAATTGAATGTAGGTGTTTAGGTTGCTGTCTTCTGACACATATATTTCCTTCGACACCCAGAAATTAGGTCTGACTTCTGTCATGGCGTAAGATCTGCCTATGCACATTTGACTCTGAGCCGTGGCCTTGAATGATGCGGCTGACAGTGAAAGGAATAGTAATATTGCAAGTGTCCTTAACATGGCTCCCTCCTGTTTAGATTTGCCCATAAACTATTTGCTGATAGGCCTATAATCAACTTTTTTTTAATTTAAACGGCACATTTTAATTTTGCAACCCGGTTTCAAGCGCAGCGAAAGAAGGCCGCTTATGCCTGTGGGGCAGAGCCTGCGCTTTCTCTTTCCACTAGAGTTTCAGGGAGAACATCCATTGAAAATGCTGTTTCTCTGCCGTTGTTGAAGTCAAGCAATGTCCTGGCTGCTATTTTGCCCATGGCAAAGCGATTTACTTTTATTGTGGTCAGAGGCGGATATATTTGCCGGGCTATTGGAAAGTCATCGTAGCCTGTCACTGAAATGTCTTCCGGTATTTTAAGTTTGCTTTTGCTCAAAGCGTGAATTGCGCCTGCCGCGGTGTCGTCATTAAAGCAGATAACTGCTGTTATTTTATTTTTTTTAATGAAAGGAATGAGCGCTGTTGTCGCTGCCAGGCCGTCCTCAAAATCCATGCCGGGCAATTCTTTTATGTCAATTCTAACATTGCTTTTTGACGCCGCAAGCTCTGTGCCTTCAAGTCGCTCGTCGGTTGTGTTTATTTGGTCAGACACTCGCCGGTGAAGATATAGCATTTTTTTATGTCCGAGTTTGCAGAGATGCTCCACTATCATTTTCCCTCCGTTGAAGGTGTCGCTTTTTATCAGCTTCAAGCCTGGGGAGTGACTGTAATAGCCGGTCATGACAAATGGCAGCTTCAGCTTGCTCAGTATTTGCGGAACATCGGCGGAGAGGCGTCCGGCAAGTATTATCATCGAGTTGGGATGGGGCTTGACAAGCGCTTCTATTTCCTGCTCCAGATTGTTTGAAAATGCGTTGTATGGCGAAAGATGAAAATTGGACTCCCGGATTTGCGCTTCTTGCAATTGTTGCCGGGCGCCGGCCATTATTTCCGAGTGAAACGGATTTATTGAAAGGTGCGCTGTGTCGCGGCGGAGCAGGTAATGGATATTTAAAGGCTTGATCTGTGGAACCTCTGACACGAACAGGCCCTGACGTTTGACGGATTGCAGGATTCCTTTGTTTTGAAGCTCTTTTACCGCGCGAATGGCTGTGATCATGCTGACGCCGTTTTTTTTGGCGATTTTGCGCATTGAGCAATAGCGTTGTCCAGGCGAATAGTTTGATGCCACTATGTCTTTTTCAATGTTGGACACAGCCATTTTATATAAGGAGTCGTGCTCGTCTATTCGCATTTTTTAGTCCTTCTGTTTATATAAAAATAGCAACAGCTTCGGCTTATTTCAAGCTTATTTAGTGATATTTGTATTGCTTGCGGCTCTTTGTGTTTATAGAATATAGTAACAGATAAAACAAGGAGACGCTTATGATGGATAAAGAGATCAATATTTGTTTTGCCGGCTGCGGAGACCATGCCAACAGGTTTATATATCCAAGTTTGGCAAATGTCCCCGGCGCGCGCTTGAAGGCTGTTTGCGCCTTGGAGGCGAGCCAGGCCGCCAGAACAATGAAGAAATATGGAGCGGAGGCTTCTTATTCTGACTTCAGGGAAATGATAGAGAAGGAAAAGCCCGACGCTGCCATTATTGTGGGCCCGCCTCGTTTTCATTATGAAGCGGGAAAATTCTGCCTGGAAAACAAAATCCCCTTTTTCATCGAAAAGCCGCCCGGCGAGAATTTGGCGCAGGCGACCGAGCTTGCGGAGCTTTCAGATAAACACGGAACATTCGGGCAGGTGGGATTCATGATGCGCCATAGCTCTGTTGTCAAAAAAGCGCGTGAAATAGCAAACGCGCAGAACCTGGGCAAAATCCATTACGGCTCTGTAAAGTATTACACTAGCGGCCCGTACCGTTCTGATGAGATTTATGGGATGCCTGGCGCTGACGATATGTCGTTCCTGTGGCGCTATCTCATGTTGCAGGGCGTGCATCCGGTGAATCTGGCCGCGTCTTTTCTCGGAGACATTTCAAGCATAGAGCCGGAGGTCATCTTTTCAGGCGAGAATATTCTGGCAAATATCAGGCTGAAGGATTCAAGCGGCTCATTCTTTGATGTCATATTGCACACATTTGTCGCGCCCGGCTATGGGAATCTGGAATTTAAAACAGAGCTTATTATGGATAAGCGCGCAGTGATTGACACTGATAATTTTTCAACCCTCAACTATTATGCGCCCGAGCCGATTGCCGACTTTTTGGAAGGCAATAACAAAAATCGCGCAGTGTGGGACTTTTCAACCTTTGGCAACAATAACGAAAAGATGGGATACGAGACGGAAATAGCCGCCTTTGTTGATTCCGTCCGCGCGGGCGCTCCGACTGAAACCAATCTGAAAGACGCGATGAAGACAATGAAAATATTGACTAAAGCGTTTGAAACAACCAGAAACAGAGGTTTAAAATGAAGCATAAAGTTGTGTCGGCGTGCGGCTTCGGTAGCATTGGAGTCGAAGAAAAAGAAATGCCGGAGTTGAAAGACGGCGAGATCCTTTTAAGGACGGAGCATTCGATGATAAGTCCCGGCACGGAGCTCTTTATGATAGGGTCTGTCCGTAAAACTGAGTTTTTGGCTTGGGATTTTTTCAAAGCTCAG
>CAZYVR010000441.1:0-4483 GCA_964651145.1 uncultured Victivallales bacterium
TAAACTTAAAAATCCGGTAATGACAGCGTCCGGAACTTTCGGATATGGCGTGGAATACGCAGAGTTCTTCCCGCTGGAACAGCTTGGAGCCGTTGTGGTAAAAGGCATATGCCTTGAACCCTCCCACGGCAATCCTACCCCTCGGGTGGCAGAAGTGACATCCGGCATGTTGAACGCAATCGGCCTTCAGGGGCCGGGAGTGGACAAATTTCTGCACGGAGAAAAATATCTTCCCTTTCTGCGCAAAAACAACGCGACAACCATCGTGAACATCTGGGGCAAAAGCGTGGAGGAATACACTGAAGTGGCCGCCAGGCTCGATGCCGAGAAAGATGGCATAGCCGCTCTGGAAATAAATATATCCTGCCCGAATGTCAAAGCTGGCGGGATTGCTTTTGGAACTGACCTGAAACTTGCGGCAAAAGTTGTTTCGGCAGTGCGCGAGGCCACTGCCTTGCCGCTTATCACCAAGCTAAGCCCGAATGTGACATGCATAGCAGACTTTGCGAGAGCAACGGCGGACGCGGGAAGCGACATTGTCTCATTGATAAACACAATAACAGGCATGGCCATTGACATAGAAACAGCCAAGCCTAAAATTGCAAATGTGACAGGCGGCCTAAGCGGCCCGGCTATAAAGCCAGTGGCTCTAAGGATGGTTTACGAAGTGGCCAAAGCCGTGGACATTCCTGTAATAGGCATGGGGGGAATAATGAACGCGAACGATGCCATTGAATTTTTTCTGGCGGGCGCGTCGGCAGTGGCTGTAGGCACTGCCATTTTTGCCGACCCCATGGCTCCAATAAAAACAATAAAGGGGATAGAGGATTATTTGACAAGAAAGAACTATTCATCGCTTTCAGAAATCATTGGACAAATAAAACTGGATAAATAAAAAATTATGGACAAGATAAAAATTGCGCTTGTAGGGTGCGGAAGGATTTCCCAAAACCATTTCGAGTCATTAAAAACTCTTAAAAATCACTGTGAATTAACCGCTGTGTGCGACTGCGTCCCGGAGCGCGCGGAAGCTGCCGCCAATAAATATGGCGCAAAAGCCTACACGGATTACGACGTCATGCTTCGCGAGGCGGATTGCGAAATTGTGACAATTGCCACGCCCTCCGGACTTCACCCGGAAATGGGAATGAAGGCGGCTCAGGCGGGGAAGCATGTGGTGTCAGAAAAGCCGATGGCTGTCAATATAGAAAGCGCCAACGCTTTGATTAAAACTTGCGAAGACACTGGCGTCAAATTATTTGTGGTAAAGCAAAACAGGCTCAATTCCACCATGCAGCTATTAAAGCGCGCGATCGACAAAAACAGATTCGGAAAAATTTACTTTGCCAATGTAAATGTCTTTTGGCAACGCCCCCAGAACTACTATGACATGGCTTCCTGGAGAGGCACTTTCCAAATGGATGGCGGCGCGTTTATGAATCAGGCTAGCCATTATGTGGACACGCTTCATTGGCTTCTTGGCGATGTCAGCGAAGTCAGCGCATACACCGGCACGATGGCCAGAAAAATCGAGATGGAAGACACAGGAGCCGCAATTATGCGCTTTGCCAACGGAGCCATAGGAAGCATGAACGTGACAATGCTTACTTATCCCAAAAACCTGGAAGGCTCAGTCACTATTCTTGGCGAAAAAGGAACAGTCAAAGTGGGGGGAACAGCGATAAACCGCTTTGACCATTGGGAGTTTCAGGATTATGACGATGACGACGTCATGGTTGAACGCTGCAATTATCAGCCTCCAAATGTCTACGGCTACGGGCATACTCCTTATTATGAAAATGTTTTCGAATCATTGCGCGGCAAAGCCAAAGCGGCAACCGACGGCAACGAAGGCAGAAAAAGCCTTGAGCTTATATTGGCCATTTATAAATCAGCCAGTGAAAATAGATCGGTGAGCCTTCCGTTGTCTTAGGCCGTTTTTGATAAAAACTCATTCCTGAACTGCCTGACTCAACTTTCTGGCATTATATCTGCTATTAAAATATGGTTTGATATTGTTTTTTGAGTTTGAGCTTGTAGGTGATGGCTTTTTGCGTTTTTTTCCAATTATTGATAAAGTTTTTCTCAAATCTAATAAAAAAGAGGACAATATGTCAGGATACTTTGTGCACGAGTCAAGTTATGCGGATGAAGGTTGCCAAATTGGCGAAGGAACTAAAATATGGCATTTCAGCCATGTGCAGCCTGGGGCGATTATAGGGAAGAATTGCTCTATTGGACAAAATGTAAACGTGGCATGCACCGCAATTCTCGGCGACAATTGCAAAATTCAAAACAATGTGTCGATTTACGACAATGTAGAGCTTGAGGACGGAGTGTTTTGCGGCCCTTCAATGGTCTTTACCAATGTAATCAATCCGCGCGCTTTTATAGAAAGAAAACACGAGTACAAAAAAACCCTTCTTAAAAAAGGGGTAACCGTCGGCGCCAACGCCACTATTGTTTGTGGCAACACTCTGGGAGAGTACTGCATGATAGGCTCAGGAGCGGTGGTTACACATAATGTTCCGCCATACGCGCTGTCGTTCGGCTCACCCGCCCGGGTTAAGGGCTGGATATGCAAGTGCGGCGTAAAATTATCGGATACAACTTTTGAAGGAACGGCTGAATGTTCCGCCTGTGGCTTGGCGTATCAAATAACGAACGAAAAGTGCACTCCAAAAAGAATAGATGAGGATGCCTGAAAAAAGTAACAATAGACAATGGGGGCCATCCAATCCAGCTTCGGGAAAAGATGGCTTTTCTGTTGCATCTCCAAAGAAAAAAGGAAAAGGCACGGACGGGGGAGAATTAACGCAAACCGATAATTTTTTTATAAAACGCCTTACCCTTTCTTCGACACACGACAACATCATTAATGAAAGCATTCTTAGAAAAGGAGACCAGATAGCCGCTTTCACAGTTGTCAAGCCTCTTTCACATTCAGGCTTTTGCGAATTATATCTGGTAGTCAACAGGCTTACAAGAAAACTCTATGCCCTTAAACTTCTGCCTCCTTTGTTGTCAGCTCTTGACGATGAATTTGACGCGCGCTTTGAATCGATTGGCGCGAAAATGAGAAACAGCCAAATATATCCGGGCATTATTTATACCCATGACATAGGCAAAGACAGAAGCTATTATTATATAGTGTCCGACTACAAGGAAACAGTGGAAAGCAAGACATTCTCACTAAAAGACCGATTGAACCGGCAAGTCAAGCTGTCTAAGAAAAGAGTTAAATCGATAGCATTGCAGATATGCACAGCAATGGGTCAGGCGCATTCCCACAAGGATGGGCGTTTTGTTCACAGCGATCTAAAGCCTTCCAATATACTTTTGGACAAAGACCAGAAAATTGTGATCACAGACTTTAAAATATTGGATATCATCGGATACAATTATTTTATTGGCCTGGTCAAAGACGCAATCAAAAACAGGATATCCATGCCTATCCAGAGCAACGTTGCCTTGCATAGTCCCAAGGCTCCAAGCTATAAAGACACAAAACTGGACAAGGAAGTGGAAGACACGCATAAGGCAATATTGCTTAAATCAGCCCCAAACCCTTTATCCGCAATGAGCGCCTTGGGAACCCAATATATAAAGAATATGCTTCATCCTCCACAATCGTCCTCTTCATATGAAACAGCAAGGACCGCTGCCAGCCCTGACAAAAACGAAGCAGAGGCGGCGTTGGAGACTTACGACTGCATGAGCCCTGAGCAAAAAGCGGGAGAGCCCGCCACAATAAGAAGCAACATCTATTCATTCGGCGTAATCCTCTATTGGATGCTTACCGGAGTTCGCATATCCGGCTCCTGGAATCTGCCATCAAATTCTGGCTGCAGTCGCTCCTGGGATCCAATTCTTTTCCGCTGCCTCCAACTGGATCCGGAAAACCGTTATGAATCATTTGAAGAGCTTAGCAAGGCAATAAGCAACGTCGACGAAAAAAGATTAACGTTGCCTGTCATCGCAACGGTCTCTATTGCTATGTTAATGGGAGCATTCCTTATCTTCTCAATCAAAAATCTTGATTTGGGCAAAAATATGGAATTTTTCAAGTTTAAAAAGAAAATGGCATCTTTTTTTGACTCAAGTTCAAGCAATAAAAACATATCAACTGTAGCTTTGACCCTGGACATCAAACCGGCTGGCTCCAGCTTAAAAATATACAATAAAGACAAACTGCTGGCAGTTATAATTGCCCAATCTTCAGGCCAGAGCAATATTGATCTGGAGCCTGGCAAGTATGTTATTGAAGCAACCAGGAATGGACATAAAAAAATAAAGAAAGAAATTATTGTCAATGCTGAAAACACATTGTTCACGTTTAATCTTGAGATCGAAAATCCTGTCAAAGTAAAAAAATATATATATTTAAAGAATTTAAAAGAGCCAAAAACAGGTTTTCCATGGATTATTCCCAGCGTGCCCATAGAGTTGCTCCCCATTGCGACTGGCTCCTTCATTATAGGCT
>CAZYVR010000442.1:0-4483 GCA_964651145.1 uncultured Victivallales bacterium
CATAGCGCTCTAAGAGAAGCGCCGGTGAATCAGTGTTTTTATAATTGCCCCTCATAATATTTTAAGCGCTTTGATTGATTCCGTTTGGCAAATAGACAGCGTGCCCTTTCCCATATTTCACAATAGTTTTCTTTTTAAAATCAGGAAACAACTCGCTTAAAAGCGGAGCGGAGAGCTTGCGTCCGTGCTGATTGAAGGTCCCGGGCTCATTGTCCGCTATAAGCAGACCGCCGTCCTTTACGAATTTTTTCAGAGCGTCAGCTTCCTCCCACGAAACACCTTTGCTGTATGGCAGAAAAAGAGCTTTAAATCCGCGTTTTTCCAGACTCCCATCAATTACATCCTTGGGAGCAACAAAGGTCGGACGAACCCTTATAGAGTTCAGGAGGCTTAAGCAATCGCTGAGCGCTCCGCCTTTGACCGAAGTGTTGCGTTCCGCAAAACAGTTTTCCTGAAACGGCAAAAGTCTGGAAATGAAATGATTGTAAGGCGACCACAATATAGCAACCTTGGAACGGTAGGGCTTGCTGTTTATTATCATCTTTCCGATCCCCCTCTGGAGAGCGCGGACTTCTTTGGTCATATCTTTGAAATATGGAAGAGCTTCCGAGTAATCCGGAGTGAAACACGATTCCCCGCCTAGTGTCTGAGCGCTCAGGCCACGCTCCCATGTAAAGCCATTCATCCCCATGAAAGCCACGAGCCATGGCCAGCGCTTGCGATTCAAGGGCGTCAGAAAATCATAAGACCACCTGATCATGCTCTGAGGAGCTATGAGGAAGCTGTTATCCCCGGAAAACGACTGCGGCAATTCAACACAAATGGCGTCACTCCATTCTGAATTAGCCGCTTGCCCCATGTAAATAATGGAGGAAGTCATGTGATTGCGATAGCGGCTGAAATCATGCTGATCATGTCCTACTCGTCCTGTTTTCACTTCGGGCACATATTTTCTAATCATATCAGTCCAGTCTATGAAAAACTGACTCCACACGCATGACCTCATGAAATACCTGAAATCCACCCAGCGCGACAACTGATTTTTTCCCACAGCCTCCTGAAGCAGTATTCCGCGAACCTCGCTCCAATCCTTAAAATCGGTGTTCCATTCCTTATTGAGCGCAGCTATGTCGTTTTTATATTCTTTCCGAGTCCACTTCTGAAACTCTTTTGTTGTAGTTGGGCCAAAGCCTGAATTTTCCAATCCCGCATATTCACCGGATAAATAATTTTCTCCAGTCAATACGTAGAAAGGAGATCCAAACTTTGCGGACGCCTGATATTTTTTTATTCTGGAATTAATGAAGTCCGCTCCAACATGTCCAAGTTTATATGGATATTTTTTGGGGTCAAGCTTTTTCCCTGTGTCTTTTATATAACGGCACATCCGGCTCCACTCCGCCATATCCAAATCCTTGCGTTCTTTTGAGAAATCCCCGCTTCTGTCCGCCGGGCTGTTCATTTCTCCTATATGCTCCGCAAAGCTTATGCTTTGCAGGTGGCTTCTGGCGTTAAGTTCATATTGCTTGAGATTTGAATGGATAAGCTCAGTAAAAGACCCATTCAATCCATATTTCCTCATCAACTCGGAGCAAAGAAATCCTTTCCAGCCGAAAGCGCCGGGGTATGGCGCAAATATGTGCATAAGAACATAGTCGTCAAAAGTCCAGTTTGGAATACCTATAACTGTCTGCGCCGAGGCAACCTCTCCATGCTTGTCCGAGATTTCACCAACAATGTCCCAAAGACGCGACAACGGATATTTTACTGGAAATGAAAAGCTCGCGCTTAGACGATCTCCACTTAAAACGGGAACGGCTTCCGCAACAGTCTGTCCCCATGTGTCAACAGCTTTTACAGAAGGCAGCGCATCGGATGCAAGAGGTTTTTCAAAGAAGAGGGAGCCTTTTAACGTTTCACCTTTTTTATAAGCTTCTTTTTCTGTTCTTACTTCTTTAACAAAATTGGCGGTTTCGATTCTAAAGCTCCTGGAGGCAAAATCAACAACAGCTCCAATAGAATTTAAAACCCTTAAATCCAGGAAGTATGTGCCTCTCCCCAAGTAGGGCAGTTTGATTTTTTTATTGAAATCTTTTTGCGCTTTCACAGTGACAGGGAAAGATTTTTCTTGCAGTTTTTCGCCTTTCATGTTTCTGATCGAATAGTTAAATTTAAGGTTTACTGATTTTTTCTCTTGATTGAAAACTGAGAGCGTTGCTTCGCTTTCCGGGATTCTCTTGCGTTCGATCAGCGTTTCCGGCGTCTTATTTTCCCAGGACCTTTTCAACACAACTTTGTCAATGGGCGCCTTCAATTTTGTCATAGGCGTTTTGATTTTGATCGAGGCGCGCGCCGGGGCTTCCTTTTTTGCGGACCATAGCATAGCTTTGGTTAGAATGGCAAAAGCATAGTCGTATATGACCTTGTCATGCGTTCCTTCGGGGTTGTTATAAAAATAACTTAAGGAGGCGCTTTTTCTAAAAGCATAGGAAGCGTCAAGATAGTCAAGCGCAATAATGCGCCCTTTCCCGTAGGCTCTCGCTGTTATGCATAAAGGCGACTGAGCGTAAAAAAGACGATGCTGCGCCAATATAGGCTTGTAATCAGAACGTTTTTTCAGAATATGAAGCGGCATTGCATCAAAAGGCAAAGAGCCAATAATTTTATCAGCTATATCCTTTTCATCGTTCTTTTTGAATAATTCGTCAAAAGTTTTATCTGCGCCTGAAGTCTCTTTTTTTGAGCTAAGCCCTTTTTGCAGGCGATTTGGAGACACATACACGAGCCCGGAGCCGCGTTCAACATGCTTAAGCGTCAAATCTTTAACATATTGAGGAAGAACTTCCCAGGATATTTTTGCAATCACAATAGCATCGTAACGATGCGCCATATTGAGACGTTGTTTGGCAAGTTTATTTAATACAGAGCTCGCCTCAGCGCCTTTTAGCGGAGTGGCATTCACTCCTTCATGGTAGCCGTCAGCCCAAGTGGAGTTTCCGCTGTTCATTATTACCGTGTAATCCATATCCAGCCTTTGAGCGCTTTCCACTACCTCCCTGGAATTGGCATAAGGAATAATAAAGAGAACGTTGAGCTTTCCAGCCGCGCCAGGCTTGCTCCATTTGACGTGATATGTTTCCAGCGTTCCAGGCAGCCTGTCGTAAGGCTGATTGGGATCCTTGTAAGGAGGAGTGGCCTTCAGTTCGAATGTGGCCAGGAAGAGAACTGTTAATGCGATTAAAATCCGGGGGTTTTTTATCATTCTACAACTCCTCTTTATAGTTTTATTTAATTGCTAAATAACGGAACCAGGCTACGCCGTTGTTTTCCGTTACTTTTATTTTTAGTTTGTCGCCTGCCCTGAATGTTTTCTTTTGGGATGTGTCAACATCTGTCATTTCATAAGCCTTGCTTGCATCGAGCCCCATCAAAGTTGTTTCGACTTCGTTTTTCGGCGATTCACATCTGAAAATCATAAAAAAGCCCTCATCTGCTTTCGAGTCATGGAACTGCCATCCATCGAACTCTCTTATAGATTGAGGAGAGAACAGCGGATAGTAATCCTTCATGATAAGATGTCTCTGCGCTTTGTAATTGTCTATTTCCTTTTTAAGAAATTTAGTTATTTCAGGGGTGTAAAATCTGCTTTGTTCAGAGAACCCCAGAGAGCCCGCCATTTTAGAACGAAGAACCGCAGGGGGATAACCGTCTTTTTCAAGCGACTCAAGGCTCTGCAAGCGTTCATGTTCATGAGTTGCCCATAAAAACACAGAGTTGGGATAGCACCCAGGAAGAATGGTGTTCAGGTTAGCCTGGAAGCGCCTGACAGAATGGTAAGAATGGGCATTGTCACTCATCCATGAAGAATGCGCGCGCCTGAGGGTTCCCATATCCATTCTCTGGCCTCCTCCGGCGCAGGCTTCTATATGCACCTGCGGGCATTTGCACATGAAATCATCCAGCAGAGCATAAAAACCTTCTCCATATTTGAGCTGTATTTTCCCCCATTGATTTTCCGTTTCATTCTCTTCCCAGAACGGAGCCGGAGTGTTATTCAGATCCCACCTTATCCATTCCAGCCCATATTTTTCAACGATTCTCTCTAGAAAATCAAGCATAGAAGCGCGCACTTTGGCATTGTCCAATTTCAAAAGAAGTTCTTCGAAGTTTTTTTTGTAATAGAAAAAATCCCGTCTTCCTTTGGAGGAGTAAAACCAATCGGGATGCGCTTTGCCCCAGTCGGAATTTTTCATTGCAAACTCGATTTCAAGCCAAGTCCCGAATTTCATTCCGCGAGCGCGGACATAATCAGCAATTTCCTCCATTCCGTTGGGGAATTTTTCCGGCGCGGCTGTTTCCCAATTCCCGATTCCACTCCTAAATCCGCCCTTGTGCCATCCGGCGTCGACAACGAAATACTCCACCCCAAGCTCTGAATATGCGTCAGCTTCTTTTTTCAGAGTCTCAACATTAAAATCATTTC
>CAZYVR010000443.1:0-4478 GCA_964651145.1 uncultured Victivallales bacterium
AAGAAATAGCTAAAATAACCATAAACTTATCATTTATCACTATATGAAGATTATTTCACATGCCATTGCCAAGGTAAAAAAGCACTGCAGGATAAAAATGCACAACCATCCATTCTGGCAATTGGACTGGTATGGAGACTTAAAAAAGAACGCAAAAATTTTTTACGAAGGAAATGTTTACGAAATGGACAGCTCCCAAGCGATTTTAATCCCGCCATACCATGAGCATAAAATGGAATTCAAATCCTCATTCAGATGTTGCAGCATAAAATTTGAGACAAACGAAGCTGAGTTCGTTAATTTGGGATTTGCCTTTATAAAACTCAAAGACCATCGCTATCTTTTTGACGCTCTCTTTGAGGATAATGATATTGATCTGAAAATTACAGGGCATGCTCTAAGCATACTGTTGCTCAAGCTAAAAAAGGAACACAAGGAGCTCGCCTATGAAAACAATATGCGCGACAATCGAATTAAAAAAGCTCTGGAGTTCATAAAGCGCAACCTCCTTGAAAAGCTTAACGCATCTTCTCTGGCCGATTATGCGGGAATGTCTGTAAATCATTTCATGCGTCTGTTTAAAGATGAAACCGGAATGTCGCCGATGCGCTATGTCCGCGAAGCTAGGGTTAAAAAAGCATTCGAGTTATTGCAATACTCCGATCTTACCATAAGCCAGATAGCCGATGCTCTTGACTTCTCCGACCTTTACTCTTTTTCACGAAGCTTCAAAAACATATCAGGAATGTCGCCCAGAGCATTCAGGCAAAAAAAAAGGAATTAATACTCACGCTGTTCTTTCAGAAAATCGCGCGGACTTTTTCCGCTCATGCGCTTAAAAAAACGCGAAAAGGCAAACAAATCGGAAAACTCCATGCGTTCCGCAATTTCACTGATATTCAGCTCGGCATAAAGCAAATATTTCTGCGCCATATCAAAGCGAATATTGTCGATAAACGCTTTGGCTGAAACTCCAACATTCTTTTTAAAGATAGTGTTAAGATGTCCTCTGGAATACCCAAACCATCTCGCGGCTTCAGTCACTTCCAGTTTGCCGCCATCCTTTTTTTCAACTAAAGATCTCAGGCGCGCAGCGAGAGGCGGCTCAATGCGCTCCGGAAGTTTGTCGTTGAGTTGAGCATTGACTATGCTTGCAAGAAGATATTCGGCAACGCGCGCCTTGTTTTTCAAAAACTCAGCGTCCGCCGAAAGAGATTGAAGCAACAAATGCCCCAGGCACCCCGCAGGCGTTTCACTGTCCAAAACAATAGGCGAAGAATTTTTAACCGTCAAATTGACCTCAAACTTGAGCGACCAGGTGTCCCGAAGAGGATTGCCGTGAATTATCTTATGCATCCCGCCTGGAGGAATAAGCAAAACATCTCCAGGGCACAATTCCTTCTTTCTGCCGGAAAACTCAAGAAAAGAACTTTCCTTGACAATAAGCTCCATTTGCCAGAAAGGATGAGCATGAGGCTCCATTACAGAAATGCCTTTTATTCCATGAGTCCAGAAGAGCAGCTTGGCCACTCCCGTCCCAAAAAATTCACTTTCAGAAAAATCAGACATAATGACATGCTTCCAGATAGTTTCCCTATTCACTCTTGACTGTCAATATATTACAATATGTCAAAACAACAAATACCCGACACAGAAAAACAAAGAGCCGTCGATTTGCAACCCCTCAGTTAAAGTGGTTTTAAAAAGTAAAAACATGCCTCCGGGGGCTTCCCCGGACGCTTGCCGGGGCGGAACACCAGCTGCTCCCACCTGGGCTCTCTCATTAAATGCCATAACTACCTCTCTCATTATTAACCACTTACATCTCATTTTCTAACCTTTTCTCACTCCTTTAGTGTCGACTAACTGTAGACTCAAGGTACAAAACGTATCAGTCTACACCTCATTCATTTTATTTCAGGGATACAGCTTATAGCACTCCGTAACGGCTCAATAGCGTGATTATAAAGTTGGTTCATCTCTATACTGGAGTGACCTGTTAATTTCATTCGGGTGCCTATATCTACATTTCCGTTTGCAAGGTTTGTATTAAAGGTATGCCGAAGGCTATGGAAGTCTAAAATGCCCTCTTCAGTTTCCTTCTCTATTCCTAAGTCTCCTAAAAGAGCCCGAAACTGTACCGCTAAATTAACGCTCTTGCGCCCTTGCTGTTCTGCAAACTCTGGAACTAAGAAGCCCTCCTGAGCGTTTGTATAGGCTTTGAAGGCCTTCTTTAAGGCAGGATGAAGCGGAATAATGATCTCTTTATCATATCGCTCTGTTTTAGCTGGAGTGATAACTATTGCATCCTTTTCCCATTCTATAAAGTCTAATTGAAACTGGCAACAATCCCCAAAGCGTAACCCTGTATAATATGATAAGGTTATAACTATTTTCCATTCTGGACTAACTATACCTAGAAGCTTCTGGAGCTCCTCCGATTTAAAACACCTATGAGTTTCTCGCTGAGGCCTAAAAGGTGCCTCTACATCAGCGAAGGGGTTTGCTTCCATATTCAGAGGTCTTTTAACGCGCTTGAAAATGCCATGCAAGCAATGTCTATGATTTGTTAAGGTTCCATCAGAACGTCCACGCGCCCTCACATCTCCTAAGTAGGCCTGAGCCACTTCGTAGTTAATTTGCTCGGCATATTGAACCCCAGCGGATTGAATGAAACGGAGAAAGACATTTAAAATATCTCTATTACCATTTAGTGTTGAAGGCTTCAAAGCCCTCACACGCTCATTTTTAGTATACTCCTGCCAGATCATATCCAGAGGTGTTTTAGACTGTATGACCACCTGCGTAGTCCTCTCAATGCCTCCTAAAATAAGATTCTTGATATGTTCAGCCTGTTTAGTCTCTTTTGAGGCTACTCCAAGAGACGTTTCAAGTTCTCTTAGAAGTGTCTCAGCTTCGGCTTTATCAGGTGTTCTAGTGGACTGATAAGAACGCTTTCTTGTGGCTGTGGACGTGGTAACAATGTACCAGTTTTGACTGTTCTTTTTCTTTGTTAGGAAAGGTTTTTTAACGGTGTTTTGTAGGTTACTGTGATTAGACATCTCTTGCACCTTCCTCCCATACTTTTTTTATTGTTGGAAATCTTAGACTTATAGAATTGTCGTTTCTGTTTGAGCTTTCTTCAAAGTACTGCACGGTAACTTGTTTCCCTATTATTAGTGAGGGCTCAATATGATACCTTATGCGCTGATCTATTTTGAAGCCGCTCCCTACAGAGACCTCTTTGCCTTTATAATCAATGACTATGTTAGACAGCATTACGCTTTCCACTTCAGAGCACTCAATAATGTGACGAAAAGGAGCGCTTTCAATCCTTTTAACAGTGAATTCATCCTCTTGAAAGTTTTTCACTTTGAGCATGTTCTTAGTGCGCTTACCTTCGTAGTTGACATCTTTACGCAATATGAGGCCTTCCCAGCCGCTTTGAAGGGCTTTAGACTCCAACTCTTTGAAGGCCTCATAACTCTTTAAATGTATCTGTGCGAGTACTGATAGAGTGCCTTTTAGGCCATTCTCTGAAAGCTTTTGATGAAGGCTTTTGAGGCGTTCTGACAATACACGTGAGCTTGAGCCTAGATTGAACTCATCAAGGGTTAAAAGGTCAAATATTTGATATTTTGGGTTTTGAACCTGCTTAGATTTACTCCGTACTTGTGAGACTGCCTTGCTGAAATCTTCAGAGCCATCAGGATTAATAATGCAGATTTCTCCATCAAAGACCTTGTTAGTCATCTTAAGGCTTTCAATAGCCCTTTGAACTTTGCTTAGAGCGGTGAACTCGTTTCCTGTGCGTGAATAGCACTTCACAGAGCCTTTTTCGTCAACTATGACTATACAGCGGAGGCCATCAAGTTTACGACTACAAAGCCACTTTTCAGAGTCCCAGTCCACGCTTGAACTCGCTTCAATATATTTTCCTGCCAGGGCAACATTAAATTGCGGGATTAGGCCTTTGAAGACTTTGTTAATAATCTTGGCATCCGTTCGAGTTTTAAGATTGCGATCAATTATCAGCCATATAACAGCCTCATACTCTAGATTATTTATAACAAACTGATTAACTGCATCTAATGCCTTATGACCTGTAATTTTACGGTCTTTTAAGTCGTTCAGGAGGTTAAAAATAGTCTCATATTTATAGAGAGATAGGGTTTTTTCAAGCTGGATTGGTCGACGAGCAATGCAGGTCTTTGAAGTTACGTAATATTGCCAGAATGGGTTATATACGTACTTTAGAAGTCTTTTAAGTTGTGGGTAATTGCGAAGAACTTTTATTTTCTCTGTAGACTTGTTAGAGGCGTTTGCGGACTCTATGAAGTCTTGTAAGTCTTTAAGTGGGTTATTCATGTGTTACAAGCTCCTTTTGCGGCTGGTGGATTGTTAATTTCACAGTCCTGTAAAGTTATTGAAAGACTATTAGAGCAGTCCCTAAAAACTGCCTTTGTAATGTGACTTTT
>CAZYVR010000444.1:0-4468 GCA_964651145.1 uncultured Victivallales bacterium
ATGTATCTCTCTCTATTTAAAAAACTTACTTTTTTCTGGACAGACCCTATAATAATGAAGCCAAACATTCTTTACATTCATTCGCATGACACCGGACGCTACATCCAACCCTACGGACACGCCATTTCAACGCCTAACCTCCAGAATCTTGCGGAAGAAGGCGTAATATTCAGGAAAGCTTTCTGCTCCAATCCTACCTGTTCGCCAAGCCGCGCATCCCTGCTCACAGGGCAATCGGCCCACAGCAACGGAATGCTTGGCCTGGCGCATCGCGGTTTTTCAATGAACGACTACAGCCGCCATATTATCCACACACTGAAAAAAGCAGGCTACGTTTCCGCCCTAGCGGGAGTGCAGCACATAGCTAACGGAGAAGAGCCCTGGAAAACAATCGGATACGACAAATGTCTGGGCCCACATATGACGGCCCATGAAACAGCGTGCGAATATCTGGACAACGCCCCCAAAAGACCCTTCTTCCTTTCAGCAGGCTTTTCTGAAACCCATAGAAAATTCCCTGAAAAACATCCACTGGACAATCCAGACTACAGCTTGCCGCCATCGCCTTTGCCCGACACTCCGTCTATCCGCGAAGACATGGCTCGCTTCAAATCCAGCGCGCGCTCGCTAGACGAAAAAATTGGAATGGTCCTAGATGCCTTAAACAGGAACAAGCTTGCAGAAAACACTCTGGTCATATGCACGACCGACCACGGCATAGCCTTTCCCGGCATGAAATGCAACTTGACCGACCACGGCATAGGAGTAATGCTTATAATACGCGCGCCCAAATACTTTGAAGGCGGCAAGGCATGCGACAGCCTTGTCAGTCATGTTGACATTTTCCCGACAATATGCGAGTTTGCAGGACTAGATATCCCGGACTGGGTAGAAGGCAAATCAATCCTGCCGCTGGTCAATGGCCAAAAAGACGATATACAGGAAGAAATATTTGCGGAAGTAAATTATCATGCGTCGTACGAACCAATGCGCTGCGCAAGAACAAAACGCTGGAAATACATCCGCCGCTACGACGCCAGAATAAAACCCGTGTTGCCAAATTGCGATGATGGGCCAAGCAAAGACATCTGGCTCAACAACGGCTGGAGCGATATGCCCCCAGCAGGAGAACAGCTTTACGACTTGATCTTTGACCCGAACGAGGCAAACAATCTGGCTGGGCGCGCCAATCACAAAGCTCCTCTGGAAGACATGCGCGCAAGACTAAAAAAATGGATGCAGGAGACAGACGACCCTCTGTTAAAGCAAAACACCGTCCCCTGCCCCGCAGGCGCAAAGGTAAATGACGCGAATGGCCTCTCGCCAAACGAAGAGCCCCTGTCCGCAAGCTGAAAAAAACGCGTCAATCTTGAAAACTGTCAATGTCTGATATTTGCCATATTCGCTTGCGGTATTCGCAAGGAGCGACGCCGGTTCTTTTCTTGAAAATGCGGTGAAAATACGAGGCGTCCGCAAAGCCGAGAACGTCCGCTATTTCAAGAACCGTTTTGTCCGTGCCGGAAAGCAATTTGCCGCCGCGGTCAATTTGCATATCAATTATGTAATCCTTCAGGGAAACGCCCATCGCCCGCTTAAAGCCCTTTGAGAGAGCCGCTCGCGACATTCCCATTTTTTTTGCGAGCTTATCAATGCTCATATCAGGAGCTTTGCCGCTTGTCACAATCTCCATAAGCTTGCCATATCTGGAAGCTCTGCTTGCCTTGCTTAAGATGTCCTCCATAATCGGCTCCAAAAACATGCAGACAGCCTGAAAAGAAGCAATCTGTGCAAATCTGTCGTTCCCGTCCTCAATCTTTGAAACAATAGCCTCAAACAAGACATCGTCCCTGATTTCCGGCACGCCTTTGACCTTGTCAAACAGCGACCGGCCTGTAAAGTCATAAACATGAACATGATAAGCGCAGACAACAGAAGGCTGATAAATCACCTCAAAAGGCTGATTTGACGGGAGAAGATAAATCACTCCGGGAACCAAATTATAAATACTCGAACCGCGAGCCCGCACCGACGCGCCCCCTGTCAAAAAAAAGAAAAGACGGGAAAAAGGGGGCCGTGGATGAAAAAAACTGCATTTCTGGAAAAATATCGTATGCGAAGAGTTGAGAAAATCGCAACTTATCGAAGCAGAGCTGTCGCTGCCACAAAAATCATAGCTCATTCTATTAAAAGGACCGCCTTGAAATTCACGGTCATCTCTCATCTCTTTTGCTTGCAACGCCATAAAAATCCGTCCTTAATGTCTCAAAAGTGCATATTTTGTCCAATTCCGTCCATTGCAAAAAAACACAATGCCTGTTAAGATAAGGGCATGCTAATTATTTTCAATAAGACGGGAGCTAAAAATGAATAGGAAAGAAACGTTTTTCACACTCATCGAATTGCTCGTAGTGATAGCCATAATAGCCATACTGGCCTCAATGCTTCTGCCTGCATTGCGAAAGGCAAGAGATACAGCTCAGTATATAAAGTGCACAAGCAACCTCAAGCAGCTCGGCACGTCATATCAAATGTATGTGAACGACTCAAATGAATGGATGCTGCCGCATGTCCGGGATTTTACGACATGGAAATTTGAAAGCAGATATGAATTCGCGCTGAAAGATTATCTGGGATACAATGAAAACGGAGTTTTCCTCTGCGATAAAATGAATTCAGTCATTTCAAACTGGGTTCCCTTTACCAGATGCTACTCTGTAAATGACAACGCATGCAATTACGATGACCACACTCATAGTCGTCGATGGGTAAAATTGCGGGAGGCTGAAAAACCTTCAAACACATTTCTAATGCTCGACGGATGGAATCCTTTGACAAGCCCCGGCGACACATGCGCCCGCGCAGGCTCAATGGACAGCTTTAACGCCCTCCCCGGCATGGCGCAGATAAAACGACACTCAGGCATGGGAAATTTCCTGTTTTGGGACAGCCACACGGAACTTGTAAAAAATGAACCTGTCGCTTTGGCAGGAACTGGCTGCAAATGGCGAAAAGACCAATAATTTATTTGTTATTTCAAACAATCTTTAAGAAAGAAAACTGTCTATGCGTATAAAAAAACTGTTGTTATTTTCGGAAATAATGGGGTTCTGCACCTCGCTCGCCTTTGCCGAAGCCCCAAACCTGATAAAAAATTCCAGCTTCGAACTTGGGATGCCCGGCTTTGAAATTAACAGCTTGATTTTCCCTGGCAAAAAAATGGACCTTAAAAATGTGACAACAGGCATAGATAAAACGACCAAAGCCCACGGCGAGGCAAGTTTGAAAATATCCAATCCTAAATCGGATTTTTTCAGGCTAATGAGTGACAATATAAAACTTGTCCCTGGCAAAGAATACAGCGTTTCAGTCTGGATGAAAAGCGACATTGAAAAATATCCGGTCAGGCTAGTGCTGGAGTCTGTAGCGGAAGGCACAAAATGGAATTCAAAACTAAACCTTTGCTATCTGGACAAAAAATGGAAACGTTATGGATATCAATTTAAGGTTCCAGCAAGCGGAATACACACAGACTACGTTCTCCGCATCGAATCCGAACCCGTTGCCAAGCGCCTGTCCATAAAAAATGCTCGCATCGCCGGAACTGTATGGGTGGATGCTTTACAGATAAATGAGGGAAAACAAATAGAATACCAACCGATGTCAAATATTGAATCGGCGGTAGTTCTCGACAGGCAATTTCCTCTTTACGCTCCTGGCGAAGATGTGACAGGACAAATACGCGTGGTGGAATATTCTGCAACTCCAACCGAAGCCGTTTTCTCCTATGACGTGATTGACGATTACTCAAGAAAAAAAGCTGTTTCCAAAAGCGAAAAAATAAAAACAATTCCCGGTGAAGTAGTTAGACTCCCCCTTACAATAAAAACAAACAAGCGCGGCGGTTACGCAATAAAAGGGGAAATTACAAAGCCTGAAAAATATGCCTCTTCCGCTACGCCAACTTATTTTGCGGTGTCCGAAAGCTCCGCAACAAATACGATTGTTCCAGCAGACAAATTCTCGCATGGAATAAATATGTCGCCATATGCCTCAGGCTATTGGGGAATTCCTTCGTCATCGCACATTCTTGTAAAAAAAGACGGATTTGATGATTTTTTCACATATTACGCATCGCAGGGAGTCCGCTGGCTTCGAGATTGGAGCGGAAGGCCCGCATTTACATGGAGAGACATTGAACCGGAACAGGGCAAATTTAACTGGCTGGCTACCGACTACTTTGTTGAGAACGCAAATAAACACAACATGAGAGTTTTGCCAGTGCTTGGCGGAGCGTCTTTTGAAGATGACAAAGTAAAAGGCTGGTATTTTGAATCTCTGCCGGATTGGGTCATCAAGCGCGCGAAAATCCTGCCCGCTCCAGATGCAAATAAGGCGGCAAAAGGCTACCAGCTTGTTCTGCCCAAAATGGAGGACTGGAAAAACTACATCAAAGCAGTGGTTGAGAGAT
>CAZYVR010000445.1:0-4466 GCA_964651145.1 uncultured Victivallales bacterium
CGGCATCTACACCGACAGCATCAAGGCAAAGTACGAAGGCGGCTGGCTTGTGACCGGCGAGAAGCAGAGGCTTGAGGAAATGAAAAAAGACCTCAGCGGGATCGTATCAACAAGGGCGCTCGACAAAAGACATATCTCGGTTGTGCGTGAAGAATGCCGGAAGGCTCTGGAGGGATTTATATGGAACTGGCTGGCTAAAAACAGCGGCTACGACATCAAGGCTATCCGAGTCAAATTCCCTGACGAAAGCGGCTATGGCGAGCTGGACAAAATCCCGGCAAAGCTCACTGATAAAAGGCCAAAGCTATGAAGAGCCTTTTGCAAAGCTTAGCCATCCATCCACTGGTTGCGGTCGGGATGGTGTGCGTCGATGTCATGCTCTTTGGCGCGGACGCCACAGGCATTGGCTGAACAGTGTCGGTCATTGTGGCGGCAGTCTTGACTCCCCCCTGAGTGCTGATGCAAAAGTTTTCATTTGGCGACAACTGGGGGGGGTTATTGCCAAAGGCCTTTTTATCGGCATCCTCACAGCAATCCCCACGCCATTGCCTGGCCTGATCACTGGTGGCGGCGGACTGCTGGGGTGGGCAAAGCAACTACAAGCGGCAAAGGAATAGATTTTATATGACTCACGTAAAATGGGAGAAAGAGGCATGTTTATGAGAAATAAGATAATATTTACAGCGGCAGTTATGTTTGTATCCATACTTATTATCATATGCGCCGTGCTCCTGAGGCAATATGCCAGCACCCCGGAGGAGGAAGGTGAGGACTGGCTTGAATGCGAAACTGATGGCAGCTCTAAAGTTGTCCATATAAAAATAGGCCAGGAACTTCCAAACCATAGAACAAAGGCACCCAAAAGCCCCCTAGTTTCATCACAGCATAAAGATATCAATGATAAGTCATCCAAGGAAAACTTCAAAGAGAAAGAGAAGCAGAATGAAGTGCCCGAAAAGCCCAGTGATGACACGTCACTGCCAGTCAATATACTAATTGACGCAAGGACGCCCAAGACCATGAGCTTCGCTGACATGGAAACCCTATTCGACTTTGTGGAGGAGGAGACTTTAAAGCAATGCCCTTTCGATTATGCAAAAGAGTTAAAGATACTCTGCGAGGAGCTGAAGCTGGATGCTCCGCCGGAACTTGCCGATGAACGCAGAATAAACAAAATCGCAAAAGAAAAAGCATTGAAGCTGGCTGAAGCCAAATACCCCGCCACGCTGCGCCTTGAATTATTAAGCAAGGCCAGCCAAAGGTTCACGCTGATAAAAGTGGGAGAAAAAGTCACGTCCCCCATGCGCTTCGGCTGCGATATTGTTAAGATAGCAGGGCGGGTAAAGTCTGTTCTTAAAGAGGCCGACACTTTGAAGGCTGGCGAGAATGTTCCTGTAATATGCCTTGAGTCTGGACAAAAAATACCCTTTATTGATTTGCCGGAAGAATATTTTTTGCGCTTGCATCCGAGCGGCATAAAAAAACTGACCGATGATTATTTAGAAAAGCATTACGAAACCCCTAGGGCGGAATACATCAAGATAAGAACAGACGAATTCAAGGCCGTCATGTATTATGAGCTGACGAAAGGGAGCAAGTTTTACGAACTGTTGAAAGAGAAGAAGAATGCCCGCGCCGCATCGGCCAAGCAAGAGCTCCTAAGAAAGCGCCTGCCTCCTTATCTGAAAGAGAAGCTGGCTTTCTGCAAGAGGGCGTTTACACAGAGGGGTAAGCGCAAAAGGTATGAAAAGTTGTTTGATGAGATATGCCTTGCAGTGAGGCTCTACGGCTCCGACGCCAAAGACGTAATTAAACGAGCCATCAACGTAAAAAAGATAAAACAAATCATTGCGGCGCTCGCTGAGGATATCAAAAAGCCTGGAAGTAGCAGCTCTGAAAATAGCAAAAGCTACTCAGGCCCGTTGCCTGTAATCCCGGCATACGAGCTTATAGACAACAGCGAAAAGTATCTAGGCAAAACAGTTGTAGTTACGGGCATGCTCTCAAAAACAGTGAAGTCAGCAGAAGGGAGGCGGGTCGACTTGTGCAAGGGGCGCGTCCAGTGCTTCCCGAAGGATAGCGTTGAGGACAAGCGTGATTTTGAAGGCGCAGGTTTATATTCTGATTATGAAAAGAAGGTCTATTGCAACAAAGCGAGCAACTATCGCGATAGCTTGGCAAAGCTGACAGTAAAGGGTGTGGCAAGATACGGTCTGAAGCCAGGAACAGTTATGCTTGAGAGCTGTAAGATCATCCGTTGGTACGCTGTGATACTCAAAGGGGCGTCGCGCAAAAGAGGCGGGCTGCGCTTGACTTTATATTGGAAGAAGCAGTTGCTGTCGCTAGCGCAGCAACAGGCACCCCCTCCAAAAGCCTCTTCCGGCAAGGCACCCGCAACGCCCGAAAATGACACCAATCTGCTTGTCGGCATACTTACGCTCAGCAAGAAGACCATGAGAGACAGGCGGCTCAACATCGACAAGAATAAGACAGTGTTCATGGGCGACGACCCTTTCTCGTTTCTGACGGAAGTCCACGAGATCAACACTGTCTTGAAGCGCAAGGGCTGGAAACGGCATCTGGAGTTGACGCTCAAGGCAAAAACAGACACTGGCGCGGTCACCAACAAACACGCAGCCCAGTACCATGATGGGCAGGTATTCTCATGGCGCAGCCTCACGCCTAAAGTAAAGCTTTACTCCATAGTAAACGACGCGCCTCTTTTCCGCACCAGCCTGCTGGAGCAGGAATGAAGAGGCCGTCATAGTCGAAGCCATTGTAAAGGGATTCCCCGACAACTGGCAAGTCCCCCAAAAGCACTTTCAGATTTGACAAGTCACTGAAGTCAATTATTTTAGAGAAATAGGGGAGGCTATAGAGGCAAAGCCTTGCCGTTCTCGGCATCCAATTTCAGGATGATATGTATAAACTATATAATAATTTGTTCGATGAGAAATAATGAAAAGAATCCTGACGCTATATTTCAGTAGTTGGTGGCTACCTGCACTTGTGTACATCTGTCTTCTCGGCGGCTTCATGATCACGGCAATTTCGCGTTGGAAACTGCTGACTTTTGTGATCAACGTGCTCTTCTGCACTGTAGGCCTCGCGTTTTTGGGACTCATTGCCGCATCCATATGGAACTTGATCAAGAAACGATGGGGCAAAGGTCTCATCAATGTCCTTCTCGTCTTCGGATGTGGCGGAGCTACCGTCTTCGCCTTTGGCTTCCTGATGTTTACGTCCATGTTCGGCCCCAGTGAAGATGGGTTTGCCGACAACTTGACGATTCCTGAAGGCATTGAGATAGCCGAACCCGGACAGGATGCAAGTGACACTATGGGCGTGAACACCGCCAAAGGGACCGACGAACTACAGGACATTGTCCGCACGGCTCTGGCTGTTCCAGGCAGCGATGTTACGGAGTTTGCGCCAGACATGCCCTCACTGCGCCGGGCGTCTACGGATCATGCCAAAGTGTTCCGCTATTACATCGAAGCCTCTCCAGACTGGCATGTATTTATTGAGCAGGGAAATCGCTTTGCGGCTAGACGCTGGAGTTACGGAGGGGAACCTCGGAATACCTTGCACGGTTACATTTCGGAGTTCGGTGGCGATGCCGCTTTCCAAACCCGCTGTCTCATCTGTCTGGATCGCAAGCAGTGGAGTCGATATACGGTGCAGCATGTGGAGGAGGGGGCCAAGCAGGTGAAGCCGAAGATGAGCTTAGATAATAACCTACACGAGAGTCGGGTGATGATTGAATGTGGTGGGGTTTGGGTGGAGGTCTTCGAGCAATCCGGTAAACCCGAGCGGCGCGTGACCAAAGCCACCGTAACCGCTTTGGAGAAGGAGTTTTCGGAGTTTGAGAGGGATCCCAAAGACGCCTTAGCGAGAGTCCGTGCCAGATCCCGAGAGTTGGCAAGTCGCCTCGCAGGCAAGGATGGCCATCCCTTCCGATTGCTTACAGGCATGCAGCCAGGAATTTACGGAGTGGTATATTCGCTCAATCCTGGTGAACCCGGCTCGGTTTACCTGAAGGCGTTCGAAGTCACTAAGGGCACGCTATTATCGGTTGATAGGCTTGAAGGGACATCGAAAACTCGCATGACATGGTCAGCCGAGCCCTCGGAGCGATTCGGTGCTAAGTCGGGATTTACGATCTACGAAGGCGATTGGGGCAAACCTTATGCCGCCCGCTTCGAAGTCTGGTTTCAACCCGACTCGGGCAAAACCGAGCGTAAGCTTGCCGAACGCATCTTCAAGATCGAAGGATGGCAGCGATGAAGATCATCGAACAAAAGATTGCAACAGTGATTTTTATTATATTGACTTTCAAAGAGCACGCAGATTCGTACTATTCAGATTTTACGTGAGTCGCGTAAAATTGGCGAGGGCTAAAAAAAAAGGGGGCGTTCAGCCGCCTCTCAGCGGCTGAGTTTGATCGCCATGAAGCCAGTGTCTGA
>CAZYVR010000446.1:0-4447 GCA_964651145.1 uncultured Victivallales bacterium
CGAGAATATTTTGCGGAATGCCTTCCATGTCCTGAAATTTTGCGTTCACAAACGCTTCAGCCATTTCGCATCCAAGCTCAGAGCTCACGATTCCTTCGCCCATGCAAAGGCAATTTGCGTCGTTCACAATACGAATCATTTCCGCTGTTTTCACCGACTCGCAACTGACCGCGCATACTCCTTTAAATTTGTTTGCCGTTATGCTGGCTCCGGTTCCGCTGCCGCAACAGTTGATTGCAATTTCGGCTTTTCCATCTTGAAGAGCCTTTGCAACGCGCTCGCCCATTGACGGGAATTTTACAAATTTATCCGTTTCGTAGCAGCCCACATCAATTATTTCATGACCCAATTTTTCAAGATGCTTCTTCACTGCGTTTTTCAATGCGAAGCCTTTTACCACTGATCCCATAATTATTTTCATTTTCTTTGTCCTTTATTTTCTTGCCATTTCGCGGCAGACTTCTTTAATGTGCTCCGGGCCGAAGCCGTGTTTGTCAAAAAGATATTTCTCGGTGGCGACTTCGCCGAACCTGTCGGGAATGCCCAATCGCCTTACTTTTGTGGGGCATTTTTCGCTGAGAGTCTCGCATGCCGCTCCGCCGAGGCCGCCGATGATGCTCTGGTTTTCCACTGTCACAACTGCGCCTGTTTTCTTTGCGGACGCAATAAGGGCTTCTTCGTCAAAAGGCTTCACTGACGGGTAGTGCAGAACTTCCACGCTGATTCCTTCTTCTTCCAGTTCTTCCGCTACTTTAGGAGTGAATTGAGTCATATACCCGGTTGAGACCAGAGTGACGTCAGATCCTTCTTTTATGACCACGGCTTTGTTGGGATTGAACACGTATGACTCGTCAAAGATCTTGTCCACTTTTGGCCTGATTAATTGCATGTATGCAGGCTGTTTGTCATTTGCCATATACTTCATCATAGCTTTTAATTCGTAAACGTCGCACGGACTGTAAACGTGCATGTTGGGCATGGCGCGCATAATTGCCAGGTCTTGAAAGCACATATGCGTTCCGCCGTTCGGCCCCTGTGTTATTCCCGGAGCAGTGCCGACTATTTTTACATTGTTGTTGGCATATGCGCAGCTAATGGTTATCTGGTCATACACGCGCCGCGAAGCGAAGCAGCTGAAGGTTGCGCAAAAGGGTATTTTTCCTTCCCTTGCGAGTCCGGCTCCAACGCCTATCATGTTTGCTTCGGAAACTCCGCAGTTGACAAAGTTGTCAGCGTTTTTTCCAATCACTGTCGGGTTGGTGCCTGACGCTTTGCTCAAGTCAGCTTCAACGCAAAGCACGTTGTGGTTTTCCTCGATAAGTTCATTCAGCGTTTCGGCGTATACGGCTCTCATTTCTTTTTCATGCAGTGTCATAATAATGTTTCCTTTTTTTTAGCAGTATGGGAGTGCTACTTTTTCGCCTTCAAGGTCGTTCATGTATTGTTTATGCGCGGCGCTGTCCGCCACTTTTATGTTGTGGCTTCCGGCCTGGCCTTCAATGCCCTTGCAGCCTTTTGCTTTTATAGTGTGGGCTATGATCATCGCTGGTTTCCCCTTTGTTTCGACAGCCTGGCTGAGTTTGTTGTAAATGTCGTCCCAGTCATGTCCGTCAACTTCAAACACTTCCCAGCCGAATGCGCGCCATTTGTCGGTTAGCGGCTCAAGGCTCAATACTTCATCGGTTGTTCCGTCGATCTGAAGCTTATTGTAGTCGCAAATGCAGACGAGATTGTCCAGTTTCTGATGCGCGGCAAAAAGCCCAGCTTCCCAAACCTGTCCTTCGTTGCTTTCACCATCTCCGATGATGCAGAAAACATTGTGTTTTTCTTTGTTCAACTTAGCTGCGAGCGCAAGACCGCATGCGCAGGAAATCCCCTGTCCCAGAGAGCCTGTGCTCATGTCCACGCCTGGCGTCTGGATCTGATCCATATGGCTTGGCAGGCGGGTGCCGTCCGCGTTAAGAGTAGGCAGCCATTCTTTCGGGAAGAACCCCAAATAAGCGAGGGCTGTATAAGCCACTGGCCCCGCGTGTCCTTTGGACAAAACGAAACGGTCGCGTTCCGGCATGTTTGGATTTTTCGGGTCAATATTCATGATCCTGTAGTAGAGGGTTATGATTATTTCGACCAGCGAAAGAGCTCCGCCAATGTGTCCCGAACCAGCCCGGCAGATGATGTCGGTGATTACATGCCTAAATTCATTTGCCCTTTTGTCGAACACTTCTCTGTTAAATTCTTCTTTCATTTTTCATGCCTTTTTTTAGTTGTTTGTTAAATTTTATTTAATTACAGAATACGCCATTGCCAGTCCTGAGCATCCCAGCACGAAGTAGACGAGAAGCTTGAAATAGTACTCATTTACTTTATGATGCAGGTAATCGCCCAAAAGCATTCCTGCCCCTAAAAACGGGAGAGTCACTGCTATGTTGATTCCAACTTCACTATTCCATACTCCTCCCATAACGGTCCAGTTGAGCATCATTACAGTGTTGAGGGAAAGCCATAGCAAGCAAAGCGTCACTCTGAACAGAGTCTTGTCAGCAAGCGCTTTTGATGCGTAGATCACAACAAACGGGCCGCCAGTTCCAAAGGCTCCGTGGATCACTCCGCCAAGCATCAGAACGCCTCTCATAAGGGGAGTTTTTTTTGCCTCCTGAACCATCGTTCCATTTAAGAGATGATGTTTGCTTTTGTATGTTTTGACAAAGCCGTGGATGCCCACCAAAACCATAAACACAGCCAGTATTCCCTTCAGGGCGCGCTCTGGCACGCAATCAAAAAGGATGATTCCGACAGGCAAGCCTATGCCGACGTGGAGAAGTATGAAAAAGAATTCTTTCCACTTTATGCTTTTCCATGACCTTGCGATAATATATCCAGCCAGCAGCCATGCGAGAACAACCAGAACAGGCACCGCAGTCTTCAGCCCCAGCAGCATTGCTATGAAAGGCAAAGCCAGGACCGTGCACCCAAAGCCCGTTATCCCTTCAAGGCAGTGCGTAGCCATGACTATCAAGCCCACAAGAATTATTTTTGTGACTTCGTTCATTTTTTATGCTCCCAGCGCGGTGTAAATGTTCCACAAGTCGTCTTTTGTGACCTCTTTGGGATTGTTGTTCATTAAAGGATGAAAGCTTTCATTTATCAAAAGCTCCACATCTTCCGGCTTGATCCCTGCATCCTGAATGCGGCAAGGCAAGCCGGCTGATTTTTTCAGTCTGGTTATTTCGGCAATCATTCCATCCAGCGAATCAAAACCGCAACAAGAAGCGAACGCTTCCATCCTGCCGTCCATGTAAGGCGCGTTTAGTTTTATGGATTCTTCCATAGTAAAGGCGCAGGCAACTCCATGTGGCATGTGGAATCTGTTTGAAAGAGGAAAAGAGCATGCGTGCATGATTGCATTTTTGGGCAATTGAAAAGCCATGCCCGCAATCAAAGCCGCATAAGAAAGGGCATTTCTGCCTTCTTTATTTTCTGGATTTTCGAGCACATTTTCCAAATGTCTGAAGATGTTTTTTCCGGCCTCCATCGCAAGCATGTCACAGATGGGCTGGTGATTTTTTGACCAGTATCCCTCAATGGCGTGGCTTAATGCGTCAAGAGCCGTTGCGGCCGTGACTTTGAGGGGCGCGGAATATGCAAGCTCTGGGTCGATCACTGCAATTGCCGGATAAAAAGCGTCTGCTGCGATGGGGCCTTTTATATTTTTTTCAGTGTCGTCAAGGACAGAAAAAGGGGTGACTTCAGAGCCTGTTCCCGCTGTTGTCGGAACTGCTATAAGCGGAATCCTTTCGCTTCCAAATTTTTTGCCTTCCGAATGAAAAGCGCGAATGCTTTTCTCTTGCGTCATTGCCAGGCAGGACGCTGCTTTGGCGCAATCTATAGAGCTTCCGCCTCCAATGGCTATTATAACTTCAACTTTTTCTTCTTTCAGAAGTTTTGCCAGGCTGTCAACATTTGCGACGGTTGGGTTTGGCTGAACCTCTGAAAAGATCACTTTATTTTCAATTTTGTCAATAATGCTTTTTATTGCTGGCAATCCTGCGAGAAAATGGTCGGTCACTATGGCTTTTCTGCAACCCAGCGCTGACGCTGTTTCTTCCAGCTTGGCGGCTTCGCCGTTTCCAAAAATAATTTCTGTCGGCAGATTAAATTTCCACATATTTCAGCTCCCTTGCGTTTGTTGGAATTTGAGTTTTTGTTTTTTTGTTTTTGGCAGAAATCAGAATCCCGGCGGCGCCTGCCAGTATCATGGCAATGCCGAATGCCTGAGGAACGGTGAGATTTTCTTTGAGAAAAAGATATCCCGCGAATGCCGCCACAACCGGAACTCCGAGACAAAGAAAGCGCACTTCCCATACGGGCAGCGATTTCAAGCTCGCGTAGTATCCAACGAAGAAAAGGAATGAACAGCATACGCAGGATATCAAAAGAAGCAATGAAT
>CAZYVR010000447.1:0-4445 GCA_964651145.1 uncultured Victivallales bacterium
TCAAAGTCAAAGTCAAAGTCAAAGTCAAAGTCAAAGTCAAAGTCAAAGTCAAAGTTAAAGTCCTCAAGCTTTTTCAAGTAGGGAAAGTGGGCCATTCTATACGTTATTCTGATGTTATTCCTAAGCCTTGCGGCCAATTCGCCGTTAAGAAGGCGTCCCAGAAATTCGGTATAGCTCCAGCTTTCGGAGGCAGCCGTTTGCGATGCCTGGTCAAGATGCGCCAGCGCCGTTTCCAGTCCCAGCTTTTCCAGATAATCATACGCCTTTTCTGCAAAAACAATGTTGCTCATCAGCCAACCTCATCGTATGTCGAAAGCGGCCTTTGCTCTACCTTGAAGCTGGCGGCAAAGAAGTCGCATGCTGTTTTTAAATGGGGAATTTGGAGCTCATTTTTGCGGGGCTCCATGGTCAGCTTCCATATCTCGACGACGTGTTCTCTGGCGCTTACGGTCATCCCTTTTTGAGGAGCTTGGGCGTGCTCTAAAATAATGCTGTGCTTCGTTGTTTTAACCCGAATAGTGGAGCCTTCATGTTCCACTGTCACCCTTTTGCCCGCGTGTTCTGGCGGCACACTGTAGCGACTCCCGCGATAGTTCACATAGCCTTCAAAGTTGGCTCTTCTTTCAAAGTTTTCGATTATTTCATAGCGTTCTTGTGAGCTCAAATTTTGCAGGTTTTCTTTCTTTAACAACTCAAACGGAACTTCTTTTGTCACGCTGTGAATTCTGGCGTTTGCTTTGCCGTTCAGCCACTGCATGACCTCGCAATTCGCCTCCGCAAGGCCTTCAAAAATGGGTCTTGGAAAGAACGATTTTTTCAAAAACTGAATAGCGCGCTCAACCTTGCCTTTTGTGCGGGCCCGATAAGAGCGGCAGGTTTTTATGGCGACCCCGTAGTAGCTCGCAAAATCCACAAGTCCAGGATTCAGGCGTCCGGCGTCAAGGCGCACCTGCTTCATGTTGTCGTAAAGAATTTCATCCGGGATGCCTCCAACATAATCGAACGCGTTCATGTGGCATTCGAGCAGTGTGGGCAACTTCGTTGAATTAGTGAACTCGACATGCACCGCGCGGCTGTAGCCCAAAATCATCACAAACGCGTATAGTTTTCGCCGCTTCCCATCTTCGCCAAGATAATATCCGCATTCGCCCCAGTCGACCTGAGCCTGCTTGCCCGGCAGAGTCTCAAAGCGGACAGTCAGCTTGTCAGAGCGAATTTCTTCGTCCCTGAATTTTCTCAAGAAGCGGCGAACCTGATCGTAGCCGCCTTCGTAGCCCAGTTTGATGATTTCCTCGTACAGACGCCTGCCAGTCAAGCCTGTTTCATCATAGCGTTTTTTGAGGTAAACTTTGTATGGCTCTATAATTGTGGATCGGGGTTTCCTGTCTTTTTTCTTCACGTACTTGCCCCGCAAAGCCTTGCGCACAGTGTTGCGCGAATACCCTGTCATGCGAACTATTTCTTTTATTGAGTGACCCTCTTTTTTTAGTCCTGATATATCCATTATTTCATCCCAATTTAACATATTGCCGCCCCTAAGTTTTAAGTAATTGCGAGACAACAATATTATGATTTTAAAATTTAGAAAATCGAATTTTCCAATTTATTGGGGCGGGGTCAAATTTATCTGCCGCTCAGGGGGTTAATTTTACATGCCTATTGACATAAGATTAAAGGCACAGTCATAAAATTTTACGTGCTCGTCAATGTCTCCATAATCCTCGCCCAGCCTCATAAATCGATATGCCTGAGCATCAAGGGCAGACAAAAATTCATTCACAAAATCGCATTCATCGCCATACCACTTATGCAGCTCCAAGTGTAAAGAACTGCGCCAGTTTCAGAATCAACTTCATGCCTGTCTCGCCACTCCTCAAACAGAGCTTTTTCATCCACTGACTTTCCCTTAATTGCTTCCTGAAGCTTTTCATTTGCGTCCTTGTTTAAAACCAATGCCACCTCGCAGCAATAACCCATTTTTATGTCTCCCTGTTAATTTTACTAATGTATAAACGTTGATAAGGCTCACCTTGCTTCTTCGATTGCTCTATCAGTTGCGAAGCTTTTTCCTCTCCATGAGCATTAGCCAGTTTTGAGGCTAACATTTCCTCGTTAAGCATTTTTCGACCATTCACATTTGAGCATTTGAAACGGTAATCAGCCGTGTTCAGCCACTCATTCTGAATCCCGCAATTCTGATAAAAATCACGAACCCTATTTTCATTGACAGCTATCTCTTTTTCCAATTTGGACTTGTCAGCTTTCAATTCCTCAAGCTCCAATAAAATGTCATTATAAACCGGGTCTTTGAGTTCAACACTCTTAAATTTTGGACAGTCTTCTAAATGACTGCACCAATCGCAGAGAGGATGAAAACCTTTGCAATATTCTACATCGTTCAAGCTTATTTTGTTGCTGCGAATATCTTCTGACTTTAGCCATATATTTTTTGCTGTCTTCTCGCAAAAGTTCAGCATTGTTTGATTAGGAATCATACGGGCCAAAGGGCTTGGCGTCACTCATTGCCAGGCACAAAACCCAGTCTTCAATATCCACACTTCCCGGATCATCTGGCAGCTCAATGTTAAAGGTTTTCTTTACAAGCTGTGAGAATGTAAGCTTATCAAAACAAGGCTCATTCCAAAATTTAGATAAAAATCCCAGTTGACCATATAACTGCGTCTCGTAAGCGGCGTACAGATTCTTAGGAATATTCTCAGTGCTCTTGAGTTCCAGAATTCTCACCCCTGGACGCTTCCCCCCCAAAACCAACGCAAAATCCAGATGCGCCTTGATAGGCGTTCCTTCATTCTTTATATCAATTTCCAACTGAGAAATTATATTGGCGTTATTAGCCTTAAACGCTTCCAGAATTCCAGCTTCAAGCCAATGACCACGCTGTAAAATCAATTGCTTGTTCAAAGCTTCTCTGATTTTGCCATAGTCTTTTTCACTGAAACTCTTTTGAATCTCTTCAGGGCTCGGCTGATTGTTGCCGTAGACCTTATTTGCTGCCGCAGCCCTCATACATTCAGTGCCTTTGCCAATATCCGACATTCCGATATATTTGCTCCTGTCTCCAAGCTGCTCTTCAGTTTCCTTTTTACTGTGTAAAAGCAGACCTTTAGCCACTTGAGCCAGCAACCCCATTGATTTACTTTCCATATTCATAATCACCTCCATAAAAACAGAAGACCCCATCCCGCTCCACAAAGGAGCAGGACAGGGTCAATTTTAAATATTTCTATAAAATCAAGCGGACATTTTTTGGATATGCTTCCACCAGAGTTTCTGTTTTGAGTCCCATTGGAACCCGGCTTCTTTAAGGATGGAAGTTTTGTTCCTGGTATTGCCGCTTGCGGTTATATAAAGCAATCCGTTTTGAGCTGTGATCTCTTTATAAGAAATACAGTCAATATGAGGCAAAGAATCCATTTCATGATTTTTCATAGGATTTGTATTGTTCGCACTTTTAGATGAATGTCCTCCATGCAGGGATTATTTTTTTGTGTCGAGTTTGCCCTCATTTTGCATGCCTCGTTGAGGTATACGAGAGGCCTCATTTGCATCGTCATCTTCAGTAACAATTCCAACGAGAGCAGACAGCCCATAACGTCGAGCATAGGTCAATGCCGAGCCATAACCCTGCGGGTCATTTTTAGGCAACGGCATGACCAGCAGCGACGCCTGCCACTCCCCTGACTCAGCATGAACAAGCTTAGTCACCAATCCCAACAGATGACCATTTCCGCCATCAACAGGAACCGGATACTGCGTCACCCAGATTCCAGCATCAATCAAAGCCTCGCCGCAAGCTTCCATAACAGAATTAAGCGTGGCATATTTACTTTTAGTAAAATCGTTAAACTTGTCCTTGCTGGCTGGATTGACAGCTTTCTGCACCTCAAGCATAGCCTTCGCCAGCTTCGTAATTCCTTCCGAACAAATAACATGATTTTCCATAACACAACTCCATTAAAAATTAAAAAATCCATTAACTTCAACAGAGTTATATATGCCTGAAATTTTTTAAGCTCCCGAATTGAAACAAATTCACCTTGCTCATTGAGAAAATCACGGTCATGAAAGATTCCCTGCGAATGGAAATCAAAACGCATGGAATGTCTTCTCTTGTCAGGGCGCATTCATGGCTGGTTATCGAGTCAGAGGAAGTTTCCACGTTTTCCCAGCTAGCGGAAAAATTGAACCTTGACGTTTCGTATGTGGGCAAAATATTTCGCATGACAAATCTCGCCCCGGACATCCAGGAAGCAATTATCAACGGAGAAGAGCCTGACGGCTTGTCATTCACGAAACTCAAGCGCGCCATCCCCGCCGACTGGAATGAGCAGAGGAAATTTTTCGGGCTTGCACCATCACCATAAAATTTTCATATTTGCAAGGCTGATAAGATCTTCCAATTGTCGAGATAAAAAAAGCGGCAT
>CAZYVR010000448.1:0-4425 GCA_964651145.1 uncultured Victivallales bacterium
GCGCGTCCTTGCGCCCTGATGTTCTGACTCAAGAACTCGGTACTCTCAAGTAATGTATATTATTAAAAAAACAGAGGGGCTGTTAAATGAAAAAGTTAATCATGGTTATTTGCGCTTTTTGCGCTGTTTCGCTTTTTGCGGGCGAAGTTTTCATCAACGGGAAAAAATACACGACAAGGACATTCAAAACGCTTGACGGGAAAGTCTATAAGGACGTAATAATCGGCGACGTCTCCCCGGACCGCGTTGACGTTCATTACGCAACCGGCAAAAGCGACAAGATAACTTCCATTCCACTTAAAAATCTGCCAGAAGATTTGAAGACTGAGTTAGGATACAGCCCGGCAAAAGCAAAAAAATACATTGAAAAGCGCGCCAAAATATTGAAAGAGCGCGAGGCAAAAGCAAAAGAAGCGGCAAAATCGAATGTGAAAATAATAAAGGACAAAGCTTACGACGTAAAAGTCATTCCTAAGGGCAACAACAGAATTAACAAATACAGTGCCAAAGAGCTCAATGAAGCCCAAAAAGAGATTGACAAAATAAACAAGGAAAACAAAGCAAAGGGCAAAAGGACCATTATGCCCAACGATGTCAAGAGAAAAATTGAGCTTATAGAAAAAAAGAAGAAAAAAAGGAAAATGAGAGAAGAGCTCAAAAAAGCCACTCAGCTTCCTCAGAAATAAGTTAATAACATTTTTTGGTAAAATTCAAGATGTCCCTTTTTTCAGGGAAGGGACACGTTGACTTGATAAATTCCCTTTTGATAAGTTCATCAAAACTCTCAGACTTGCGAGTGGGAATTATGCCAGACATGGCATAGGGAAGGACTAAATAAATAGCGTATATTTTGCTTTCATATATTTTTTTATATTCAAATTCAAGATATGAAATAATTTGTCCATAAATACTTTTGTCTACAATTATATAATTGCACCCGTATTCTTTGGTTATCTCGTAAATATCCTCTTCAAAGTTATTTTCTCTTTCTTTAGTATTCTTGGCATACATTTCCTTCAGCACGCCTTTGATATTGCCACCATTGCTTTCCAATCCAATTTCCATTGGGTCGCCAAACCCAGAGCGAATCATAGAGATTTTCAGCTTATGTCCTTCTGAATTCCTCATTAATTGAAAAAAGAGAGCTTCATCGTCTACATTGCTCTTTATCCATGTTGAGACTTTCTCAAACTCCTCAAGCCTTACATTGCTATTTGACTCAAATATTGCCCAACTTCCCAAGGAGGCTGTTGAGTCCAAAAGATGTCCCACTTTAATCTTGACAGCGCTGCATAGCACAGGCCAAATAAATAACATTGCTATGCAATGCCATACAATTCCTTTTTTAAGCCATGGTTTATGGCAAACACACCTTAAAACTAAGAGAACAAGCAACGAGCCAAAACATATAAGTCGTAGAATTATATTGAGTTTGAAGGAATCCATTTCAAAAAAAGACAAGAAATAAGCATTACGCAACTCCAATTTACAAGATGACATGACAAAAAATGCAAACAATATTGCAATTGAACTAAAAATATGGAGCAAGCGCGATCCAACTAATGCTTTTCCATTGAACAGATAAAAAAGCATTAGTAATTCTAAAAAATAGAATACCGTTCTTGTTCCGCGCATAAATATCTGGGCAATGTACAATTGTGGATACGAGACAAAGTAGGACCCTATAAAGCCAAAGAAAAAATGGAGAAAAAGAGCAATAAAAAACATCCTTCTCAAAAAAACAAATAATTTTTGATCATCCTCATTCTCTAGCGCTTTGTCAATATTAAATAGCAGAATCAACGCGGTCATTATATATGGGAGATAGGTAAATTGAAAAAGCCAGGAAGAGCGCCAATCGAAAACCCAAAGAGAGGCAATTTGAATATTAGAAAAGGAAAGTAAAAAGCTGACAATTGGCTCATCTATTCTTTGAAGAGCTATTATCTGAACAAGAACAAACAAGAGCAATAAAATGCAAACCGCAAGCTTAAGACTGAAGCGCCTGAATAGCAGCCAATGCGTCAAAAAAACTCCAAGAAGCATAATCCCAGACGAGACATGAATATTTGATAAAATTCCAATAAGCAGGCATAAAATAAGAATGGGCGAAACTCTAATTCCTTTTATTTTTAAATTTTTGGCTTTAAAATAAAAAAGAGCCAGCAATGGCGTAAAAATAAAAAAGATTGACCGTGCAGACGCTTCTCGCATGCCGTTAAATCCCATATCTTCAATCATCGGCAGTTTTACATAAGTAAATGTCATAAGAAATGTTGCCAATATTATCATCGCATGTTTCTGTCTAGGGAAAAATTCTCTAAGCATATAGTGTGTGGCAATCATGGTAGGCAAAATTATTCCGAAAAGCAAGATTCTCAGTGACATGGAAAAGTTTCCAGTTGCCGCCATTAAAAGCCTCAAAGCGTATACATGAGGTTTTATGTAAAAAGTTCTCTCATTAGGTATTATTGGATCTCGTTCAAATATGTAAGGGTAAACGTTGCGATAGACAAGAGACGCGATGGCGCACTGGTCGCCATCAAGGAAAAAACATGACTTGCCTATTGAAAAAAAACAAAAAAAAGCAGAAAATAACACAAAGATGACAATTGCATATATTTCTTTTTTTACTGAACTAACCATTTTAAAAACCTGGACTTCATAAAAAACAACAAAATTATTATGACTAGAAGGCAAGTCTATATTCCTGGCCATATGGAGGCAATATAAAAAAGATTGTCGATTACTTTCTAGCTTCAATCAGTTTATTTAACTTTTTTCACGAGGCTAAAAGATTTTGCAAATACAAAGCATTGCCACGTATTATTATAACGCACTACTGAATATCTTGCAAGCTGTAAAACTCGCATTGCGCGTCAGGCATGTTAAATGGCAATCTAGCTATTCTCTGACAGATTTGAGGATTTCTTTTTTTAGCGCCTCGAAGCCCTCGGATTCGGGATAGGTTCCAATGGGAGTCCCGAATTTGAAAAGGATTATTTGCCCCTTTCCGCCGGTGATTCCGAGGTCGGCGTCTTTGGCTTCGCCGGGGCCGTTGACAACGCAGCCCATGACCGCGATCTTTTTTATGTCTATTTTTTTGTTCCGGCCTTTTATGTCGTCAACAAGCCTCTCTACTTTGTCCACAAGCTCAAACAGGTTTATTTCAGTTCTTCCGCAAGTGGGACATGACACTATTTCCGGCCTGGATTCGCGCAAGCCAACGCTTTCAAGGATCATCAGGGCAGTTTTAACCTCCTCCACTGGATCGGCGGTCAGGCTCACCCGCAAGGTGTCGCCAATGCCATCAAGAAGCAGCGCGCCGATGCCTGCGGCAGACTTGACAGTTCCGCGCCGCATGGTTCCAGCCTCGGTTATGCCCAGATGCAGGGGGCAATCGGATATTTCAGCAAATTGCCTGTAAGCGGCCACGCTGACTGGGACATCGGAAGCTTTAAGAGACACTTTGATGTCGGCGAATCCGCATTTTTCAAGTATGGCAACCTGTTCGACGGCGCTTTCAACAAGCGCTTTTGCCAAAGCCTTTTCGCGCGATTGAAAGCTCCTGAGCTTCTCCTCGAGCAAACCTTTCGGGAGACTGCCAGAATTGGCTCCGACCCTTATTGGGATTCCCGCCTCTCCGGCGGCTTCAGCCACGGCGCGAGTCTTTTCAATGGAGCCTATGTTTCCGGGATTTATTCTTATCCCGTGCATTCCAGCCTTAATGGAGGCAATAGCCAGTTTGTAGTCGAAATGAATATCGGCGATAACAGGAATGGGGCTTTTGTCCAGAATTTCCGGCAAGGCATCGACCGCCTTAAAATCTGGCACCGCCACGCGGATTATTTCGCAGCCGGCAGCCGCGAGAAGGGCTATCTGAGCCGAGGTAGCGGCCGCGTCGCGGGTGTCAGTGTTGGTCATCGACTGAATGGAAACGGGCGCGCCGCCGCCAACCGGAACGGAGCCGACGTTAATTCTTCGCGTCGTTTGCCTTCCGGTCATTTTTTACTTCCTTTTTTTTAGAAGCTTTCTCGTCGGAAAGATCTTTTGAAGTTTTGCCGTCGCTATAGGCTTCCACTGCCGTCTGCTTCGCGCTGAAGATGTCGAAATAATATCTTTTCAGGTCATAGAAAGAAACAAAAATCATGAATGAGATGAGCAATACAACAAAAAAGATCGTCACTGGCTGAACGTATTTTGCAGGCAAAGGCCTGCGTATAACCATTTCAGTCAAAGCAATGCAGATATGTCCGCCGTCCAAAACAGGGATGGGCAGAAGATTGAGCAATCCCAAACTGAAGGTTATCATGACAATCAAGCTCAACACTTGAGTGTAACTGCCTCTGTAAGCAGTTATGCCAATGGCGCGGACAATGCCCAAGGGGCCGCTGAAGTTGCTGACCTTTAGAGTGCTTTCTTTGG
>CAZYVR010000449.1:0-4417 GCA_964651145.1 uncultured Victivallales bacterium
CGGCTCTTCTCGGAGACAAAACCGGCAAGCCCCTGCGCGATTCCCTTATCCATCATTCCGGCGATGGAATGTTTTCTGTGCGCAAAGGCAAATGGAAGCTTATTCTAGGGCTTGGTTCCGGCGGATTCACCGAGCCAAAATCGCAAACTCCACTGCCTGACGGCCCGACAGGACAATTGTACGATCTGGAAAGTGATCCGGCCGAGACAAACAATCTGCACTCTCAATACCCTGGCATCGTCAAAGAATTGACAGAAAATCTGAGATAAAGATTGTTCATTGGCATTCTATAAAAAATAAAAGAATGGCAAAGCATTTAAAAAAAACGAAGCTTGCCAAGCATTGTCCTGGCAAGTTAGATTTGTCTTGCCAGGACAGGCAATCGATTATGGTATTTATTTGGAAAAATGACGCTTCAAAACTTCAGCCGCAGGCTTTCCTTGAATAGTAAAACCTTTATCCCCCGCAGGATCCGTATGATAATGCGGACGATTTTGGGTTTCATCCCACTTCCACCAATATAAACCCATCCAATGGGGCTCTCCTTCAAAAGTCTTGAACACAGCTTCCATGTAGTCGGCTTGCTCCTGACCGTCATATGACGTTTCCCATCTGAAATTGCACGGAGCGCGCGAGCATCCGAGCGCTGAACGGCAGCCTATCTCGGTCAAAGCTATGGGTTTATTGCCAAAACGTTCGGATACAGAGCGTATTTTTTCTTTTCGAGAACTCAAATGCTCAATCATTTGTTCCAGAGTTATTTTAGGAATGTCACTTTCGTTGATGCCTGGATGCCATCCTGATGCAAGAACATCCGGGCTCTCGCCCGCAGGTGGATAGTAGCTGTAGCTGAGAAAATCCAGATCTTCAAACCATTCAAGGCTATAGTTTTTTCTCGAAGAGGGGGTAAATTCATATGTCACCGGCCCTGAATACACGCTTCGCGCGCTGGCGATAATGTCGCGCCATTCATTTCGGCCTTCTGTTCCGTAATACTCGGCGCCCACACACAAGCTTTCACAGCCGCTTTTTTCCGCAAGATCAGCGTAATGTAAAGTGCAGTCGTTAAAGCTGTCAAACCATTCTTTCCAATAATTGCGGCTTCTGCCCTCAATTATATTTCCTCCGTGATTAGGGAAAGTTACGCTTCCCATCCATTGTCCATCCAAAGGAAAGAGGCAAGGCTTCAGATACACACGTATGCCATGCTCGTGAAATTTGTCAATAAGATTCAACAGCTCGCTGTCGGATGGCGAGAACTCAAAATCCTGAAATATGCGCGTGCTGTGGTAAGTCTCTTGAGCGACGCCGGCGTAAAGCGAAACCCAATTTACTCCGGTTTCCGCCATGCTTTTTGGGTGCGCCAGAATATCCTTGCGGCTATAGTATCCTCTTTTTGCCAGGAATCCGAAATTCATTCCGCGATGGATTTCCGTGAATGCAGGATGATCCTTGAAACGCTCAGGAACATTCATCTTGTTCATTTTTTTGCCTTTTTTTTGTTTTTATTGACAGGCAACGCAACAACGTTGCCTTATTGTTTTTGTAAGTTTTGAGAAATTTTTTATTTCTTATTTTTTTACTGCTCCTCCAGTGATTTAACAAAATTCACTATGTCAGCAAAAGCCTCTTTCTGCTGCCGTCTTGTAATATCATAAAAAAATCCATGTTCGGCATTGGTGTAAGTTTTGCATTCGCATCTGCCGCCGATTTTTTCCATTCTCTCCTTGAATTCAATGATATGCCTAAATGGGAACATATGTTCGTTTTCTGCATATAGATGAAAAACAGGACATGTCTTGGAGGTCAGATAATTAATAGGAGCTATTTTTTTGTAAATTTCAGGATTGACTGAATATGGAGTGCCTACAATTTTCTGCATGGAATTCCAGATTATAGGGAAAATATCTTCCCAAGGCTCAAAGAATATTGGCGCAGCCTGTAAGGCAACACCAAGCGGTTTAATCCAAGGATGAGATATTTTTTTGCCGTTATATTCCAAGCTTTCTCCGCATTCTCCAGGTTGGGCAAAACTGATTAACGATGCCAAATGAGCGCCAGCTGAACTGCCGTGGACAAGTATTTCCATAGGTCGTTTTATTTTTTCAAGTTCGCCGACAAAAATGTCATAGGAATGTCTCAAATCAGTAAGCTGGTCCCATAGATTGATTCCCTCTCCCATTCGATAATCAGTGGATGCGCAAATAAATCCTTCAGCATTTAATGCGCGCATAATATTATGATAACATGCCCTTGAGCCTCGTTGCCAACCTCCACCATGAATTAAAAATATTGAGGAGCTGCGAGTAATTTTTTCTGGCATAAAGATATCAAGAACCCTGCCGGATTGAATGGGGTTGTCAAAATAAATTGATTGATATTTGAAATGCATAAAAACTTTTTCCTTTAAAAATATTATTGGAATATATTGTGAGACTGAATTTTATTTTTTGCGCAATGTCCCAACTGTTAATGTTTAGCTGTTTTATTCTTTTCTTTGACAATCTCAGAAGGGGGTGGAGTTTTTTTTGAGTTAAATTTTGGACCGCTTATCCATATTGAGCCTTTGCCGGAGGCATGAAAAAGAAGAAAAGCGCTCCGCGCATTTTTAGGCGGCTTTGCCTTTACTGTGCAAATGGACCAATTTTTGTCGGAAATAATTTGTTTGCCCAAAGCAAGCCTTATTCTTACCCCTTTTTTATTTAGAAACCATATCCCTGCCTTAATTTTCATATTAGGAGCGTTTGATTTTGTCCAGATAGAAAATTCACACTCTTCATTCGCTTTTATTTCCACTAATTGTGAGCCGTAAGCTCCTTGCCAACTCATGCCATAGATATAGCTTTCATAGGGCAGGGTGATTTTAAGGGCTGGAGATTGACCGTGTTTTACAGAATTGCTTTTAATGATTTCAGCAAGCGCTGTTCCCCATGGATAACTCCAAGTTTCCAGGTTAAGCCAGGAAGGTTGGATAGCGGTCTTTTCCGGTTTTATAAGAGCATCTTTTTTGTTTTCTCCAATTTCTGAAGTCGCAAATTCTGAAACCTCTGACCAAGCGCTTTCCTTGTCATTCACGGCATCAACGCTTTTCACTCTCCAGAAATATTTTTCGCCCAGGAGAATGCTTTGACCTGTCTGAAAAACAGTATTGGGTATATTTTTAATAAGTTCTGATTTTTCAAAATCGGAATTAGTGGAATATTCCAATATATATTTATGTCTTCCTGAATTTATTGGATCACTCCATCTTAATGCAGGCCAATGTCTGGATTTGACTTTGAGAAGGCGTGGAGGCATGGGTATTGCTGAGCTCTTTTGAGTAAAATAAAATATTTTAACCTTGTAAGGCTCAAGCTCTGTTTTAATTTCAGATGGCTTTTTAAATAATTGTTTAGTGTCATAGTCGATTGCGATAGTGTTTTGCGGAAATGACAAATTTTTAAAGGCAAAATCACATTTTTTAGAAGACCTGTTAAACAGAAAAACAAGACGCTCATTTCCATTTGTCAAAACGGCCGCATTGCCCAAAGGTTTTCCATTTGGAGAGCATACAAGTGAATCATTGCGTTTTAAATTTAAGAAGAATTTTTCGAAGTCAGCCGCCACAGACGCAGCTTTAGATGCCGCTCCAAAAAAACGTCCGTCTTGAATAAACGAGCCAAACACCATAAATGCGCCGCAATCAATCAAGCGCGTAAAAATAACCTTCTCGCATTGGTTCATGTTTTTGCCGCGTCCATACACGAGCCATCCGCCCATTAAGTATTTCTTTCCAGCCGCTTTGCGAGTGGCATCTGGTCTTCCTCTTCCATATCCGCAAGAGACAATGTCAACATGCGGACCAATATATCGCCAGTCAACGCCGTATCTGGTCATGGTTGACGGCAATTGATAGGCGCTGTATGCCATGAACTTGCATTTGGGATTGATTTTCTTGATTATGTTTTTGTATTTTTTGAAAAATCCTCCATTTTGGCGACAGCGAAAGTCTTCCCATTCTTTTGGGTAGTTTTTCAATATATCTTCCGGCGCAAGTTTTTTATTGACGGAAATATTTTTAATTTTTCTGAACAGCTCAATATTTTTCTCGGAATAGCCAGCCGCGTTAGGTTTTGCTATGCCGTATTCATAATCCCAAAGCACGATGTCAGGATGTTTTTTTATAAATTGGTCTAGAATTTTTTCAACGTCTTTCCAAAACGGGCAATCGTCTTTCATCAATTCAGCGAGACAAACGGTATATACCTTTTCCCCTTTTCTGTTGCGCTCAATCAGTTCCGGGTGTTTCTTTAGGTATTTTTTGTGGGGAAAGCTGTATGGTATTTCCAGAGTGGGAAGCATTCCAGGCGTGGTTATGCCGTGTTTTTTGGCCTCTTCTGCGCTTTGTTCCGAGGAATCATAGCTTTCTCTGCGTCTT
>CAZYVR010000450.1:0-4416 GCA_964651145.1 uncultured Victivallales bacterium
GTGAGCAACTGAACACAATCCGCGCGGCGTCCCTTCACGGTAACAAGCAATAATAAATTAAAATATAATTAGGCTGTTGTCTCCATATTTTTAAAACAAGCAATTCAAACAGCTGATTGGATATGCAACAATCAGGTAAAAAACAACGTGAATCCTGAATGCAAAGACAACGCGTGCGTGGATATGAAATTTCGGACGCTTTGCTCTGACTTACAACATCTCCCAGGAAAAAACAATAATGCTAAGCACCGGATGACTTAGTGGGATGAGCATTTATGCTTTGTCAATGCTGCATGACTATCTTGGCGACAAAGCAAACAATAAATACATTCAAGGAGCAATTGACGCCTCATGGTATATAAAAAACCTTCAAATCACCTTTGATTGCGAATCGCCGCACTACGGCGCCATCAGAGAAGAGCTGCCATCCCGTCCATGGGCGCATCCACGCGATGCGCTTTCCGGCGCATGGGGACTCGGCTTTGGCGCGTGACAAGCGAGCCTGAGTATCTCAAACGCGCCGAAATATTTGCGGCATGGCACTCAAAATATGCGATGCGCAACGGATATCCGATTTGGACAACTTATTTTGATGAGCGGAAAAATGTTCTTAAATATGGAAACTTCCAGGCTGGCAGCGCCAATTTTTATTTCGACTTGCACCTCTTGACCCAAAAGCCGGAATACCGAAAAACAATGCTCGAAATCCTTGATTTTTACATCGAAAACTTCTTCTCCGCCGAAGAAGGCATTTTCATTTCTTATGACGACAAAACAGGGTATCGCGGCGATGAGCCGGGCGAAGAAGCCTGGAACGACATGCATAAATTCAACGACAATTTCAACTTTATCGCAGTGATGAATGCTTATAGCCTGACAGGCGAGGAAAAATACAGGCAATACATAGACTCTTATCTTAAGTGGGCCGCCACAAAGCAGCATGAGAACGGAAGCTTTGGCATGTTTTCATCTTCTGTGTCGAGCTGTGTTTGCGCGTTAAACTTTATGAACGCTTTTCTGATGACTAGAGAAAAACGCTTCCGCGAAATAGCGGCAAAAGCGCTGGATCACATGAAGCAAAGCGTTGTTGAAAGCGACGACCCTCGCAGCAATGGCGACATCCTCGGCCTGGATCATTGCAAAGTGGCGCCAGGCAACGATGTTATTTGCCTAAGGGTAACGATGTACGCCGTCTATGCCTTCATCTTATTTGACATTGTGGAAAAATATATTGACACGGGCAGAATTGACGATATCCCGGAAAAAACAGCCCTTTCGCCATTATTTCCAGGATTGCGCTTTATTAAAAATCAAGCATCCTAATATGACGCTTTGCCGCCTCAGCTTTTAACAAACAAATTGTTTGTCCAGGCGCATTTGCCGTTGGCGTCTTCGAGCTCAATAAACAGGAATGGCATATTTTCAGGAAGTTCGAACTCGGCTTCCGTCACTTCCGCGGAAGTGAAGCCTCCGACGCGGTTCCCGAAATTGGCGTTGCCAACCAAGCGGATGTACTGAACTGGTGAAGTCTTTATTTTTATCTTGGCGCCATCGAATTCTATGCTCTGGAATTCCGGGCCTTGAGTCGAATAATAATTCCCGGAACGAATACTTTCGAGTATGCTTTTCTCAGACAACTCATCCGCGTTTATCATTATCCAGCCGCCGTTCCAGCCTAGATGCGGATCTCTGATATGGGCGTCATCTGCTGAAAAAGCAAGCATGTCGGAATTATTTTTAAGCATAGCTTCCCAGTAAACTCGTCCGTCGCTTTTTCCGTTCAGCCAGTGACAAACGTGATTGTAAATTTCCACGCCGTGAAAATCATAGCGCAATGCGTCAGCTTCGGTGTTTCCTGACCAGAAGGGATGCGCGAGTATCATAATCCCGCCTTGTTTCCTGACGCTTTCCATGGCGGGAAGAAATTCCATTTCCCTTGAAATGCCATCAAATTTGCCAAGACAAATGACATGATAGAAGTTTTCCGCTCCGCCTTTGCCATCAAGCTCTATGCCGTTGCACCACAGCAAAGGATATTCCGTGTCGTCATTTTTAACATCCGAAGCCTTCCAATGATCAGTTCTGAAAAGAAAGTCATATCCTTCCTTTGCGTACATATCCGCCAATTCCACAAAATCTTTGCCGCCATCAGAGGCTGTGCTGTGAATGTGAGTGTTGCCTTTAAACCATTTTTTCCCTGTGTCATACCGAAAAGTTCTCATTTTTTTCTCTTCTATGAAATTTATTGTTGCTCTCGGGCTCTTTTTACAATTACCCTTCGCTCTCCAAAGAAGCAAAGAAAGAAGATATAATCTGTCATTTTTTTTGACAACGCGGCCTTGACTCCAGTAGATTGTCGCAGGTCATTGTGTCTTTTTATTGAGATTAATCCATCTGCGCTGTCGCGCTCACGAAGCGGGTTTAAAAGTGGCTTCGGCGCCGACTGCGTCAAGCTTATTTTTTATATTGTTCCATATAAGTTTCTTTGAAAATCTTTTCGTACTGCTCATAAGAAAGATTGCCATATTGAAGTTTTTTATGTTCAATTGCGCGCGGCCGATAAATGCCTTTGAGCTTATCCTTGATTGCCGCATACTGCGCGTCTTTTTTCAGGTTGTATATGACTAGATTTTCGTTATTGGGCATTTTTTTCAGTTCTTTGACTGGGATAACCGGGTCATCGGAGGCGCATGCGGCCATAAATGCGATAAGCAAGAGAATTACAGGAGCCCAAATTAATTTTTTCATTACAACATCCTTCATTTTTGTATTTTGTTAATCTCAATTTGACGAATTGTCAAAGAATCGGCGCACAATATTTCTGTCGCGCGGAGAAACTCTGTATCGCCGAGCCTGCCCACCAGAACCAATTCCAGACGTCAACGCGCCCTGCTCTTTGTCGTCAACAGGCTTGGCTTCAGGACTCGCAAAAGATATGCCAATAACGCTTCCCATTTTCATGCTCAAGTCTTTAGATTCAAGCTTGCTGAATTTATTGCTTGCCAGGCTGGGGCTTTCCTGGCCGAAAAACATGGGCGCGTCTCCTCGTCCGCGCTGAATGCAGCCAACATTTCCATTGCCTTCTTGTTTGCGCATCAGCGCGCGTTCCTGAGCTTCGGAAAGCCACATTTCGGAGAGCTTGCCCGAAGTGGCTGAAAGTTCCTGGTTTTGTTTTAGAAAATTTTTCAGAGCCTCCGCCTGTCTCGAGCAAGTTCCGTTTTTGCACATACTTTTTAAAGATTTCCCCAATTTTGACTGTGATTTCTTTAAAAAATCAGCGAGCTTTCTGAGAGTTTTCTCATCAGCCGGAGGCGGTTTCTTCAGAATGGCTGAAAGCATTTTCTCTGATTTCAATCCGCCTTTCACCGCAAAACAATTGCTTGAAAGCGCCGGAGAGTTCTTAATGGATTCCGTAAGCTGCTCCGCCCACTTTCTTAACAAGCGCTCCGCTTCCCGGTCATCATTTGCAGACTCAAGCCTTTCCACAGCCATTTCCATCTGCTTCATCAACTTGGCTCCGCTCATCAACTTGCCCGCAGCATTGTCGCCTATATCTTTTACGGCTGACTCAATGGCGTCAAGGCTTTCATAAATCTTGCCCGGCTGAAGAGCCGCGGCATTGTTTTCCAGTTCGCGAATCATATCTTCAAGCCGCTTGCGTTTTTCATTGTCAACAGCTCCTGCGTTTTCAAGCGCCTTTATACTCCCTAGCAGCTCCGAAGTTTGCGAACTGACATTGAGTTTGGGCGGCTCAACCGCAATTGCCGGACGCGGCAAGGGAACCAGAAAACATGACGCCAAAAACACCGCTGAAGCAAGAAAAAAAAGAGCTGACTTTCGCCAGTCAGCCTTTGCCTCGGGAACGTTCAAGCGTTCTATTCGGTCCTCCCACCCCCTGACTTCACGCTTCTCGAAAAGAGCCAGAAGAAGGCCCCCGGCTCCGCTTTTGCTGTCAAGCCAAGCGGCCACATCGGACATGCTCAATTTATAAGAGCGCGCTTTTCTCAAGGCAAAAGCAAACGACAAAATAACAACAAACAGAACGCATGCGCCAATAAAAAGCGGAGGAATTTTCATATAGCGGCAAGCAATCACGCCTATTCCGCAAAACAACATGGAAGCAAAAAGCCAGGCAGACCAGAGGCTAATAAAAATATAGGCTCTGCAAAGCCTATATATTCGCTTCATCCGCAAAGAAGTTATATCCGGCGTACTCATGCTCTCCTTCCTTTTTACATATAAGGAATATAGCGTATTGGTCCGCTCTGTTCAATCCGGCTTTTTTTGTGAATCAGGAAATCGCCGCATCTTTGTAATGCGACGGCCCCGCCAAAAGTCCTGAAAAATAGAAAAGCCGACGTAGTCGGAATAAAAACCGGACTTTGTCCGGACGTCATCCAGCGGCGGAATCGCTGG
>CAZYVR010000451.1:0-4410 GCA_964651145.1 uncultured Victivallales bacterium
GGGAAGAGGCGAAATTGCGCGTGAGCGCGCAATTGAAACCATGTAACATAGAGGCACAAAAAGATGAACAGGAAAAAGGAAATATCGGATCTTCTCAAATTAAAAGAGGAGGAGGTTATAGAAAAAGCTGGAAAGCATTTGCGAGTCTTTGAATCCTGCGATGGAATCCATGAACAAATAGCAAACGACATGGCTGATCTTATAAAAAGCCAGAACGAAAAAGGAGAAAAGAACAGCTTCATTCTTCCAGTCGGACCGGTAGGGCAATATCCGATATTTCTCGACATAATCCACAAAGAAAATATAAGCCTGAAAAATTGTCATTTCTTTTATATGGACGAAAACGCGGATGACGAGGCTCAGACTTTGCCAGCCGATCACCCGTTGAGTTTTCAGGGAGAAATGAGAAAGCTATGGCTTGACAAAGTGGATAAAAAATTGGCAGTTCCAGAAGAGCAGCTGTTCTTCCCTAGCCATAAAAATGTCCATACGCTTGCCAAAAAAATAGATGAGGCAGGCGGCATCGATATGTGTTTCGGAGGCATTGGAATCCATGGGCACCTGGCTTTCAACGAGCCGGAGCCTGGCGTTCGCGAGAGCGGCCCCAGAATGGTCGATCTCAACGACTTCACTGTCACAATAAACGCGATTCGAGCGAAAGTAGGCGGCAATCTTGAAGGCTTTCCGCGCAAAGCTTACACGCTTGGGATGAAGCAAATCCTTGGAGCAAGAAAAATCCGCCTGGCATGCCGCAACGGCATTGAGCTTGACTGGGCAAACACCGTATTGAGGCTCGCGCTTCTTGGAAATCCGGGCGATGATTACCCTTGCGCTTATGTAAACCAGCATGACGACTTTGTCATTTACACTGACCGGGATACATTAAAGCAACCGGAGATACTTTTATGAAAAAAATAGACATGCATCATCACCTGGTCGAAGAGAAGGGATATGTTGACAATCTCCTTCGGGAAATGGACAATTTTGGAATAGAAAAAACGGCCCTTATCGGCTTGGGTCCTCTTTTCAAAGGGCTCTTTGTGAAAGGCGAACACGACGGAAGCAGCGCCGATGACAATGCCGTGGAAAAAGCAGTCAATAAACATCCAGACCGTTTTTTCGGCCTGGGATACATTCGACTTGGCGTGGATTCGGCTAAAAAAGTGGACGAGCTTCGCGAACGCGGCTTTGCCGGCCTGAAATTTCATATACCCAAAAAACGCTACGACGACGAGGATTTTTTTCCTGTTTATGAAAAAGCGCAGAGCCATGCCATGCCCTGCCTCTTTCACACTGGCGTGGTCAACTTTCCGAAGCCCTATCCCAAAGAGCGCATATCATCTTTCAACATGGACGCCATACATCTCGAAGCTGTGGCGCAGGCATTCCCTGAAATGTCAATAATAATAGCGCATCTCGGCGTTCAGAATTACTTGACGGCCCTCACATTGATTCGGCTTTTTCCCAATATTTATGCCGACCTTTCAGGGACAACCCCAGGCTGGCGCGCAAATTTAAGCATGGAGGACTGGACAAGGCTGCTCTGGTTTAAACATGCCCCTGAAAAAATCCTTTTTGGAACAGATGTCCACTGGGATGAGATTCAGGATAATATAAAGATTTATGAAAGCATAGCCAATGCGGCAAACTGGAATTCATCTGACAAAGAGAACATGTTTTACAATAATGCAATAAAAGTTTACAAGATAGGATAAAGCAATCATGGACAAAAAAAGAATAGCCCTGGTCGGAGTTGCTCACAGAGCGCACATTGCAGAGCATTGGCATAAAGATGAAAGGGCCAAAATAGTCGCTGGCGCGGACATCTATCCGGAATATCTGGACGAATTTCAGGAAAAATATGGCAAAGACACTTTCATAACAAACGACTACAGAGAGCTTTTAACAAGAGACGACATAGACGCAGTTGCCATTTTTACGCCCGACAATTTCCACGCTGAACCAGCGATAGCCGCCTTGAAAGCAGGCAAGGACGTTTTCATGGAAAAGCCCATGGCCATAACCATCGAAGACTGCGAAAAAATAATTGAAGCCGAAAAAGAATCCGGGAAAAAGCTTATGGTCGGATTCAACATGCGATACATGGATCACGTCAACATAATGAAGGACATTATTGACGCCGGAACCATCGGCAAAATAAAAACAATATGGGAAAGGCATTTCATTAATTATGGCGGTCACGCGTATTTTCACGACTATCGCGCCAATCAAAAAGGCTCCACATCGTTGCTTTTGCAGAAAGCCAGCCATGATATCGACGTTATGCACTATCTGATCGGCGAATATTTCTCCAGAGTCACCGGGATGGGCGCCTTAAGCGTTTACGGCGGCAACGAGGCAAATGATTTGACATGCGACAAATGCGACAAGAAAAACGACTGCGACGACTTTTCTGACCGCGCCGATGCGCCCAACAAACAAATGTGCTGCTTCAGAAAAGAAGTTGACGTGGAAGACCAAAGCGCGCTTCTTATGTCGACTCCTTCCGGCATACAAGGCTCCTATATGCAGTGCCACTTTGCCCCTGACTCATGGCGCAATCTTGCGATTATCGGCACAAAAGGGCGAATTGAGTCAAACGCTGACGGAAGCGTGACCGTCTTTACACAGAAAAACAATCACAATCGCAAAAGCGGAGGGTTCCCTTACGCGCAAGCCAGATATGAAGTGGGAAAAGAAGAAGGCGGACACGGCGGAGCCGATCCTAAAATGTGCAAAGCATTCATCGATTTTCTGGTTGACGACATTTCTCCCCGCGCAAACTCGCTTGACGCCCTGCTATCAGTGGCGGTCGGAGTAAAAGGAGCCGAATCAATCCGAAGCGGAAACGCGCCTATGTCAATAAATGCCTGAACCAATTCCGCAGGCATCCCATAGTTTTTATGGGATGCCCGGCAAATCAGATTTCTATTGACACAAAAGCTAATTGAAGTGATTTGTCCCTGGCTTTGATGGAGAAAATATATTTGTCATTTTTCTTAGGGCTGGCGATGTAAACTTCCTGCTCTATTTCCACCCAGTGCATTGGCGTCAAAGCATTGAATTCATAAACTTTATTAAATGCTCCATGGGGCCTTTCAATGATGAATGTCATTGAGCCAAAATCATAACTGTCTTCGTTTATAGCATTGTCGCCCTTTGGGTCATCGGCGCGAAGCTGGAACTTTGAGTCAGGGTTAAAAATGGGCGGCATATGCCTTGCCCAGCATCTTATTTTAGCCAGAACAGGCTTGTCCGTCTTGATTCTGATCTCCTGCGAGATAGACTCGCCAGGCTGAAGCTCCACTATTTTTTTGATTTCAATCGGGATGCAGCCGTCAACAGGGACTTGAGGCTTTGTGCCTTTTGGAGCTTTCCATTTGGTCATAGCCAAATCATCAAACTTAGTTTCTTTAAGAATATTTGTTCCTCCAGCGGCGGATTTCAATGAGTTGTTTCTTTCTTTTACTCTGTCGCCAATCCATTCTATTTGGATATCCTCAATAGTGAATGGAGCTCCTCCATTCTGGAGAACGATATAGAGTTTGTCATAGTCCATATGCTTCTTCAAAAATGCTTTGTCAACATTGATGAGGTTATCGTTCATCTCAACTTTTTTGAATGTGCCTTTAGGCTTAAAGGCATTCTCAAGGTATTGAGAGCCTGGAGCTTTAAACATCCCAAAAAAATCGATTTTGTCCGGCCCTTCACCCGATAGTTTTGTCAAAATGCCTTCTTGCAGTCCCTTGGAGCCCCAGTTGCCGGACGCTGAACAAATCAAGGAGCCGTTGCACACCTCCAGCGCAGAAAACGTCAAGCCTTTATGATTGGATTGATCGCTCGAGTATGTTGCGCCAGGCTTGACTTTTGCATTGGCGTCTTTTAACCGAAAGGCAATGTTGCGCTGTTCATTTATCTCCAGCGAGGCATCAATATATTTTCTGGCGCAAGCCGACAATTTATTTTTGGACTTTATTTTTATAGAGGAGCTCTGAATATGAGACGATGTCGCCGGGAATGTTATCTGCAAAAGGCAATATTTTTCAAAGGACACTTCTTCTTTGTTTATCAATTTCAGATATTCGGACATTTCCGCAAAAGATTGGATTTTTTTCTTGTCCAAGGCATCATAGTATCTGACTGTCGAGTCAGTGGAGCGTCGATGCCCAATAGAAATCTCGCGCCATTTTTTCATTCTTTCTTCGCTTGAGTCAAATAAATAATCATCCAGTTTTTCAGCGTTGAAAGATCGCCTGTTTCTGAAGATCTTTATCCCCTGCCGAGGGCGTTCGAGCGAATTGATGTATTTTACGACCTCATGCCACAGCAATGAATTGGTTCGCATGCCAGGGTGTCCGTTGTTCCAAAAGGGCAGATGGCGCTTCGCATTAAAACGCGAACCGCCGCTGG
>CAZYVR010000452.1:0-4397 GCA_964651145.1 uncultured Victivallales bacterium
CGAGAATCATATTGGAGCGAGGCAATTGCGGTTGGCAATCCTGATTGGCTGCAAAACTCAGCACAGGACGCAGGCCTCAAACAATATTCGCTCAAAAACAGAAAATATTGAATGGTGTTGAAAAAAAGGGAAAAAATGATTCGAATAAAATCAATGGGATTATTCATTTTGATCTTAAGCTTAAATGCTTTTGCTTCACCTCTATATGAAAATATGGGAGAATTTATTGATAAGATTAAGTCAGAAAAATCTCGCAGAAAACAAGATGTGATGTTAGAAGAAATATTCAATGAACGCAACAAACTTGCATTTACAATAAAAAGCCTTTTAAAAAAAGAGAATGACATTGAAAGCAAGGGATGGTTAATATATATAAGTGGAAAACTTCGTTTAAAATCTTTGAGTGGAGTTTTGGTTGTAAATTATTTAGATTTTATCGATCTGGGGAGAAACACAAAAGCAATAAGTTTTCCTCGATGGTCAAAATTTCCAGCTAGAGATGCCTTGGCCCAAATAGGAATGAAGCCAATTGAATATTTGCTATTTGAAATAGAAAATAAACATAGCAAATATTCATGCATACTTGTGCTTACTACAATCAGATATATTATAATCTCTAATTTAAGGTATGTTGATTCAATTCAATTCACAAAACTTATTCTTGAAGCTGCATATAAAAAACAAAAAGATCCAGATAAACAAAAAAACTTAAAAAAAGCCATTGAATTAATCAGCCGTAAAGACTACTTGAAACTCGAACGTGAGTATAGAAGAACTGCCATTCTTAAGGCGCGAGAATTACAGAAATAAGGCTCTGAAAGAATTTTGCCAATTACTCGGCCCTCAGCCGTCAAAGCAGTTCGATGTTTTCTTTCATTGCTCTTTCTGTAAGGTCTTTGTCGAAACTGTCAATGATCTCATCTTTGCAGATCACATCTTTCCAGGTCCAGAAATATAGGACTAATGAAACTTTTTCCTTTGTTATTTTTGTGATTAAAATTTGAGGGGTAAGCTCTTCCATTCTTTCCCTCTCTTCAAAATATTTGTCCAGCAAACTCTCTTTGTGTCTTTGGGGCGTGGGCAATATGTTGGGATTTTCTGCGCAAATAGAATTGAGAATGTCAATTACTTTTTCAATATCCTTGTCGTTCTTATAATCGAGATTAACAGTCAATCGTAGAAATTTTCCAGGAGTGTACTTAATAATATTTCCTGTGACAAGAGAAAGGTTTGGAAGCAACAGGATCTTTCCATCTTTGCCTCTGACTTTGGTTTTTAACAACAACATATCGGTTACTTCGCATATTTCTCCGCCGACATCAATATAATCCCCCTCTCGAATTGGCCTCATGAACGCGACAATTAAACCGCAAATAATGTTTTGGAGAACTGGGATTGTGGGAACAAAGCAAAATGCGCCAAAAACACCCAAAGCTGTAAGAACCACAGTCAGGTTAAAGTTTATAATTTTAGTGAGGCTCAAATATATTCCGCTTTTCTTTGCCATACTCCATTGAGTACATTAATTCTGGCCTGGGAAAATACAGATGAAGCGATGAACGGAAATATTGTCAATGACAACCTTGGAGGGGAAGGCATGAATTTAATTATGAGTTTTCCAGGCATCTCCTTGGAAAAAGAATAAAAGGAGTGCATATTCTACTTATATCATTCAGATACAGGGGCTTTGTTATGGGGGGGGATAAAAAAATCTTTATTGTCTGCGTTCACTATGCATTCTGTTTAAGAACGGTTCTTTTGCCAAAATAGAGAGACCTTGGTCGCTGCCATTTTTATTGTCACTGCAATATTGGCAGAAGAAAAACAAGTTCAACCGACAGATAAATTTCACAAAAAACACAGGAGGATTACATGGTCAAGCAATATATTTTTCGCGGATTGGCGCTTTGGGTTTCGTTGAGTTTTTTATGTCAGGCTTGGGCGTCAGAGATAAAAGACTCGGAATCTTCTTCTCATGGAGACAAATCGGCTGATTATCAGCTTGTCAACACATATAAATATCCGGGATTTGAGGTCTTGCAGTTTAATCTTCAAGTACTCTCCCATTACTCGTACTTGCTTATAAGCGACGGCAAATGCCTGGCAATAGATCCGGGCCGCGACGCCGCAGTCTATATAAAAGAAGCCAAATCCCGAAAAGTGAAAATAACAGGGGTTTTCCTTACCCATTCACATGCCGATTTCATTGCCGGACATATTGAATTGGCGGATTCATTAAAATGCCCCATATATATGAACAAAGCCTGCAAAGCCGATTTCCCTCATAAGTCCTTGCAGGACGGCTCTGCTTTGAAAATTGGAAATGCATTAATAAAATTTGTGGAAACTCCAGGGCACACGCCAGATGGAATGTGCGCATTTGTATATGGAAATCCGCCCAAAACTGCTCCCGATGTTATTTTTACAGGCGACACCCTTTTTGTCGGAAGCGTAGGCCGCCCAGATCTTATTGGCGGAGACATGCCAGCCGCAAAATTAGCGTCAATGATGTTTGACTCATGGAATAACAAGCTTGCCAAAGCTGGAGACAGCGCAATTATTTTCCCGGCTCACGGAGCTGGTTCGCTGTGCGGCGCGCATCTTAGCGACAAGCCTTTTTCCACTATCGGAGAAGAAAAAAAATCCAACATTTATCTTGCTCATAAAAGCAGAAATGATTTCATCTCTGCAGTCCTTGAAGATTTGCCAGAGGCTCCGCAATATTTCAAACATAACGCCGCCCTCAACCGAAAAGGCCCCGAATTAGTAGATTGGAGCCGCTCGCTGCCGCTGGAACTGCCTTTGGCAAGCGTTGTTCCTGATGATGAAAATGTTTATATTATTGATTTGCGAAAAGGAGACAAATACGCAGAAGGGCATATTCCCAACTCTGTAAACATAGGCTTGAGAGGCAGGCTTGAAACTTGGACTGGAATCATGGCTCTATGGGGAAAAAGGCTGATTTTGACAGGCTCGAAAGATGAAGTTCTGGAAGCTCTCCAGCGTCTTCCCAGAGTGGGCTATAAGCCGGAATACATTTTGATTGACACTTGGATAAAGGCAGGCAAGCCTCTGAATAAAAGTGAATTGATTGCTCCTGAGAAGCTTTACGGGATGATGAAACAAGGCAAAGCTCCAATGATTGTGGATGTGCGTTTGCCAAATGAATGGATTGGGCTCAGAATAGGGAATGTCATAAATATGCCCTTAAACCGGCTTGATAAACTCTCAGCCAAACTTGAGGCTTCCGAGCCCGTTGTTGCAGTGTGCAACTCGGCGTACCGTTCCAGCATGGGGGTTGGCATTTTGGAAAAGCAGGGATTCAAGAAGGTCTATAGCTTAAAAGGGGGTGGCGAAGCCTGGATAAAGCAAGGGCTTCCTGTTTATGGCTCCGACTCAAGCAAGGGCGCGTCTGTAAAGGCATTGAGGGAGTTAAAGCTGGCGGAAAGAATATCAGCCGCCGATTTGAAGCGCATGACCATGGACATCCCTGATTCGTTCGAAATAGTTGACATAAGGCCTCCCGTTTATTTTTCAGATTATAAGATCGAAGGCTCTAAAAACGTTGACATCTCAGAGCTGATAAACAATCCGGCATATTTGACTGGAGCCGGGCCTCTTGTGATAGTGGACCGGGACGGCTCCCTTGCAATGATGATTGCGGGAATCCTTTCACAAAAGACTCAAAGGCCAATAAAAGCCTTGCATGGAGGCTTGGAGGCTTACTGGACTGAATCGGAATTTCAGCCTCAAAAAACAAAGCAACAGCCCGATGCTCCCGAAGGCAAGCCTTTCTTGAAGAACAAACTCCCGTCGCCTCCAAAGGTTAATAAACTGCCAAGCGCTGGATGTTGAAAATGAAAAATCTGGAAAATAAAAAATCTCCTCTAATGAATCCGTATCTGGCAGGGGTTTTCTTAGGGTTGACGTTGCTGGCTTCTTTTGTTTTTCTCGGGGCAGGGCTGGGCGCTTCAGGCGGAATAGCCAGAATAGGGGCTTTTATGGAGCGCTGGGCATTTCCAGCTCATGTTTCTCTTTCGGAGTATTTTGGGCGATGGGGTGAAAATCCATTGCGCTATTATCTTGTGTTCATGCTTGCTGGCGTTTTTGCGGGTGGACTTTTTTCTGCAATTTCAAAGGGGCGAGTTTTAATAAAAATTGAAAAAGGCAAAAAAGCGAGCATAGCTTTAAGAGTGGCTTTAAGCTTCATTGGCGGCATCATTGTCGGTTTTGCCAGCCGTCTGGCGGGCGGATGCACTTCAGGGCAGGCTCTCAGCGGTGGAGCTATGCTTTTTTCCGGCAGTTTGATTTTTTTGGTGTGTATATTTATCGGCGGGTATGCTGCCGCGTGGGTTCTAAGGGGGCAGTGGGATGATTAACTCTTTTTATATCCAGGG
>CAZYVR010000453.1:0-4395 GCA_964651145.1 uncultured Victivallales bacterium
TGTCCTAATACTGCCTGACAAAATAGGCGCAGTATCGATAGTGAACGACACCTCGCGCAACGACATTCTGACCGCCATAAAGGGGCGTTGTCATTAATTTTCTAAAAAGCGCGTCACATAAAAGAGCCGACGCAAATTGGAATAGAAATTGGACTTTGCCTGAGAGCTGCCCAGTGGCTAATCCGCTTTTAAACTAAAAAAATATATCTTTCTGCATCATCTAAAGGAGGCTATTTAAAATAAAATAAACAATTATCGATATTTTCAGGAGAGACTGAGTAGTTCCATTCGACCTGGAAGAGGGCTCCCACGCCAGTGTTCTGTGATATGGCAAAACATTCTGTTTTCGACCTTGTTCCATTTGCTTGTTACTGGAGGAAAAGGCCTGATGTGAATAGCAATCCTAAGCCAACTTGCAAGACGCTGCAAATCCAGCTTCCACAAGCGGCCCATGCTTCCGTTGCTGCCGCCGCCATCTGCAGTTATCAGGATTTCTTTTGCTTTTGAATATGATGCCTCTCCCATATTTTGTCACCATTTTTGAATAGCTTCAGCCGTGTCATGAGTAATCCACACACTAGCCCAATCATTAGGGGCTATATCATAAACTCCGCAAGGAATGGCCTTTCCTAATTCTTTATCAATTAAAATCATAAACTTTTACTTTTGCGTGCAAGCCTTTTTTTGCCACTCCATGCCGCTGCTTTTTTGTGCTCGCCTATCAATTATTTCTTCTTGGTGTCAACTGAAATAACCTGAAGTCCGCGATCAAGAAATTCAGTCGCCGCATTATTAAATCAAAGTTATAAACTAACCTGAGCTGGCAAGTTAGGTTGTATTAGCATGAATAGATTTTTTAGATTCAAGTATTGACAAAAAAAGAAAATCAATGTATTATATTCAAATATAAACTTAACAATTAATAAAGCTGAAATAATGATTTCAAGAAGAATGCGTGTTAAAGACTTGGCTCAAATACTGAAGGCAGGGATAACATCTTCCGGCCTAGCAGCAAACTCGCCAGTAAAATCGGCCAGAGAGCTTGCAGAGCAATACGGAACATCGACGCTTACCGCAAATCGCGCCCTCAGCCTTCTAGCGGAAGAAGGACTTGTATACCGCGTTCGCGGCAGCGGCAGTTTTGTGGCTCCGCGAAACGCCAACGGGAAGACATTAAGAATAGGCCTCGCGTTCCCTTTGCCGGAAGGCGACAAAGCAAGCATTGACACTGCTTTTAGCATTTATCCCAAGGCAATATCAAGCGACTTAAGGGCGGAAGGACATGAGACTGTCAATCTTTCTTATTATGACCTTTTGGATTCTGAATATGTAAAAGAACATGTGGCAAAGCTGGATGGAATTATTCTTTCAAAAAGTTGCATTGATAATAAGACTTTTCCATTGCTTGAAGAAACTCAACTGAACATTGTGGCAATTCAGCACGACTCTCCGACGCATTACCCTTGTCATCAAGTTATTCCGGATTTGAGGATTGGATTTAAAAAAGCAATGAAGCACCTGCTTTCTCAAGGCTTTTCGAAGATTCATATAACTTCCTGCAACCCTGGCGAGCATCATAAGGCGCGAATTGAATTGATTTATCTGATAGCAGATGAGCTTGGCCTTTCCCGAGATAAAATTGAGCTTATAACTGCGCAAAGACCCATTGGCGACCTCGGCAGAATGAGTGGGCAGGAAATGGGAAGGAAATTGCTGGAGCGCATTAAAGAGCCATTCGCCATCTTTTCATTGAGCGATTTTACTTCTTTCGGAATTATGGATGTCATTCTCGAGAAAAAACTTAAGCCGGGCGAAGATGTGGCTCTTGTCAGCTTCGACAATCTGGAAGGCTTTGGCTTAATGCCTTTTGGCAAGCCTGTCATATCCTCAGTGACAAATCCGAAAAGACAAATTACAGCCGAAGCTATAAAGCTGCTTTTGTCAAAAATAGAAAACAATGACGGATACACAGACATAAAAAGGATACCGACGGAATTTATCCCGCGCGAATCGTCAATCAGAATGAAAAGCAAGGAGGCAGAATGAAGTTTTGCTCACTAAAAAGCAGATTTACACTCATCGAATTGCTCGTTGTAATAGCCATAATAGCCATTCTCGCGTCAATGTTGCTTCCAGCTCTCGGCAAAGCCAGGGCAACGGCAAGAGGCATGGTCTGTTTAAACCAGCTTAAACAAATAGGAGTGAACGTCAATTTTTATTTGCAAGACAGCAATGATTATTTTTTTCAAAGGCGGATTGACGATGCTGGACATGTATGGTTTCAAGCCACAAACGGGGCTTTTGCGAAAGATTATCTTGGACTGGAATGGGCGTCGGGCGATTACTGGAAAAATACGGTGCTTGACTGTCCTTCTAAAAACAAAGGGTATGCAGGACGATCCATAGATTATACTTACAATCAGAATTTGGCGTCAAGCAGCGCTCTTCTTTGGTCTGGCAAAGTCACAAACATAAAAAAGCCCTCGCAAACAATAGTTTTCGGAGAAATAAACGACTTTGACAGTGGCCTTAATTGCGTCTATTATTTTGGCCGTTGGGGAGCCAACGATCCCGGCGACACCGCGATTGACTGGCTCAGTCATGGAAAAGGCTCAAATATACTTTTCGTTGATGGACATGTAAGCAAAGTCAAAGGAGTGGATCGGCTTAATCCCGGAGAAATTGTTTACGACCCCAGGCAAGAATAGAAGCATAAATTTAATATAAACATAGGAAATTCCAATGAGAAAAACACGCGCCCTTTTTGCCCTGATTGTCGCCCTGTTAAGCTTGACCGCAAGCGCAAACATAATAAAAAACAGCGATTTTGACAACAAGCTAAATCTTGAATACAGAAGGACAGGGCACCTGAAAAACCATGCCTTTACAATATACACCGAAGACCTGACCTGGAACAAATGCGGGAAAATTGAGATTATCCGATATTCCGAAAAAGAAAACGGCTCGAAATCCTATGGTTCAGGCGCAATAATAGGAGGAGGTAAAGACAAAGCCGGGTTTCCCGTTGTCCCTGGCGAAACTTACAAATTTTCCCTGGAGCTTAAAGGAACGGTAAAAGGCACAGGCGTAAGCATGCTTTATTGGACTGGCGAATGCAGATACTATAAAGACCGTCATCGCGCAAAAACATCAGTCGGTTCTGTGAAAGTCCAAAAAGAGTGGACTAAATACGATGGAACTTTAAAAATTCCAGACGGAGCAAAACGCGCCGCGCTTCTTGTGACAATATGGGGAAGCGAAGAGCATAAACATTTGCCGGACAAACCGGGCGACTATCTTTTGATGGACAAAATAGAGATTGAAAAAGCGACTACAAACTTGAGCCTGATAAACAAAGGCTCAAAACCCGAAGCAAAAATCATAGAAGAGAAAAAAGCCGTAAAACTCCAACTGAATGTGGAAGAGCCCGTTCTGGACGGCAAGCTTGACGACAAACAATGGGAGAAGGCTTCCGAAATAAGCGGCTTCTATTTTTATAAGGACAAGACTCCGGCAAAACAACAGACAAGCGCAAGGTTACTGGCTGGCAGGAACGCTCTTTTTATAGGCGTAAAATGCAATGAGCCGGAAATGGACAAACTGAAAGCCTCTTATAATGGAGATGGCGGAAAAGAAATATGGCGCAATGATGAGATAGAACTGTTCCTTGGCTCAATATCCAAAGACCGTGTTTTGAATCAGTTCGTGGTTAGCGCGGGCGGCGGACGCTGGATGGGATGGGGTGCGCAAGTCATACAGCCCGACAATGAGTCATATAAAAAATGGACGGCTAAAACAGCCAGAAGCGACAAGACCTGGACGGCGGAGATAAAAATACCCTATGCCGTTCTTGGATGGGAAAAAGCTCCTGAAAATGGGGCAACAATAGCGTTCAATGTCTGTCGTCAAAGAGTGGCTGGAGAAAAAGAACTGTCGTGCTGGAATTCGGTGAGAGGAAATTTTCATGAAAAAAACCGTTATGGAATCCTGGCATTCGGAACCTTGAACAAAAGCATTGAAAAGCAAGTCAATGCATTAAAAAATAAGCTGTCCGAAATAAAGAAAGAATCATCGAAAAAAGAAAAAATAACCAAAAAATTAAAAGAATTGACAGAGCTGACAAAAAAAGAAATAACCTCCGAAGAATGGCAAAATGCCAGAAAAAAATTAATAATTGCGAAAGAGAATATTTTCTTCCTGAAACTAAGCCGCCTTACATTCGCGGCAACAGCTGTGTCGTCGTCAGCCACAGATTTCAGCTTGCCGCTGATTCCTGAAAACATTGACATCAATGACAAAAAAATAGAATGCAAAGCCGCAGTCAATGAGTTTGAACCTCAAGTTATCCAAACTTAAATAAAATCCAAACCTTTTCAGGGCAATCTTGCACTGCCA
>CAZYVR010000454.1:0-4366 GCA_964651145.1 uncultured Victivallales bacterium
TCACGCAATTTATAAGTTTTTCTTGCGGGATTGTCATATCCAAGAGTCATGATGGGACCCTTGCGGTGACTCAGCAAAGGAGAGTCGTCAATACTCTGCAAGGGAGCCGGGTTCACTTCAATAATGGAGCCGCTCCGGGAAGCAAGCTCTCCGGCAAGAACAATGGAAACCCTTGCGCCTTTCCTGACGCAGTTTATTTCATCTTCTTTGAGGTATGCCGAAAAGACAACTTGCCCAGGAGCAAATATTTCCCCGACAGCCGTCCCCTGAGTAAGCCATTTGCCCTCTTTCATATTGATGTCGTAAAAATTTAAGACACCGGCAACGCCAGCCTTGCTGTCAAGCTGCGCCCGCCTGCGACAAATCTCTTTCTCCAATTCTTTTTCGGCTTGAATCTGGCTGAGTTTGACCTTGGCCACAGCCAAGGTGTCAACGCTGGTTCTGAGCTGGTCAAATTCTGTCCGCAAAATGGAGAGGCTCAGCATTTGCTCTTTAAGTCTCATTTCCAGAAAAGGATTGCCCTGAACCAGAACCGATTCCCCCTTAGCCACTTTGGCTCCATTCTCTCTTGGGATTTTTTCCAAAAAGCCATCGGTTTTGATGTAAATCAAGCTGAACACTTCGGGCTGGCTCTCGCACGGCAAGGCCATTTTCCAGGGAAACGGCACAATCAGCAGCGCCAAAACACAACAGACTGAAACGGCGGAAACAAGCATATTCTTTTTTTTAATTTTGCTTTTAATGGACATGACAGCTTTATACTCCATACTGAAGGGTTTAATTATCAAAACATAAACTTCCAAAGCAACCAGCGCAATGCCGATGGTCTTGGTGAATTTAAAATACACAATGGCAATAATCGAGGTATACAAAAATATTCTGTAGATGAAAGCGGAGAAGCCATAAGCTGAAAGAAAATATTTTTTCCACGTAGAGCGCTCTGCCAAGTTCATGCTTTGAATGCCAAGCAAATGCTTCCTTATAGTAGCCTTGGCCTGGGCAACGCCTCTCTGTTGAAGATTATCAATGTTCACAACATCCATAAGAAGATAGTAGCCGTCGTACCTGATCAAGGGGTTGCCGTTTACAAACACAGTGTTAATCACGGAGACTGCAAATATATAATACGAAACGGTGTTTGCCGAGCCAGGCGCGGTTCTCGTCCAGACGAAAGCCGCAATACCGCCTATAAGAAGCTCAACCAATATTCCGGCCCCGTCAATAAGCATTCGCTTTTTCCTGTCCTTGATCTGCCAGACATCGGTAAGATCTGTATAAAACCTTGGAAAGAACACAATAAAAGCCAAGCCAAAGCGACGGACTCTCACTCCGTTCATTTTTGCCGCATATGCGTGCGCCAGCTCATGGACAACTTTGAGAATGATGACAGTCACAGAAAACTTGAACAAGCCTTCAAAGTTCAATGAATTCTGGAAAGAGGACGACAATTTGTGCCAGTTGGCGATCAATCCAAGATAGCCGACAAAAGAAATCAGCGCAAGAATAATAAAGACCCACTTGTTCAACACGGACTTGACCAGATCAACTGTAATGTCAAGAAAGTAGTCCGGCTTAAACAATGGAACTTTCATAAAAAGATAAGACGAGGCTATTTTAAATGGGAGCGCCTTTCTTTTCTGCTCCTTGTAGGCAAGAATTTTCTGCTCGGAGACGGAATATTCAGCAAGCAGAAGATTGCTGGAGCTGAGAAAATTCTGAATGCTCACGATCTCCGCTTTGTCGCAATGCAGCCCGTCTCTTTCAAGCTTATTTACAAAGATGTCCAACTCTTCAAGACGATTGAAACGGCTGATAATATCGCGCTGTCTCCCGGAAATCCTAAAATACTTGTCAGACACAGGATCAAATATCATAAAGACAACTTTGCCGTTTTCATCCATCCCGCCTTCATAGATCTTAAGGTCTTCCCGAAGAGGAGCTACAAAGCTTTTTTTTACATCGGAAGTTTTGTTGTTTTTATCCATTGCGCCAAGCCAAACAGCAGTAATTTTGCGTCGTCATCTTAAATTTTCCGCCACCATAAAACGAGATTTCGGAACAAAAAATATGCCAGCGAGACCTTCTTGCCCTTCACTCTGGCAATCCCCCTCATGCCGCAAATAATATCGCTCGGCTGCCCTTTCAAATTCGTTTTTATCACATAGCAGAATTGGCCATTCTCAACAAGCAGCGGCTTTGGGGTGACCGAAATTATTTTCCCAGAAATGGAAGTCTCCGGCTTCGTGTGCAGGTAAAGCGAAACTAAAGAATTTTTATTCAATACAGAAGAGTCTTTTTCATTTAACAGCACTTTGGCTATAAGATTTTTCGGGGAAAGCACTTCAAACAACTTGTCCCCTGCCCTCACAGCCTTGCCGCTCATTTCTTCAGGGTCCTCAATAACCAAGATTCCATCATTTTGCGCCTTTAGATTCATTCGTCCAAGCCGCCATTTGATCCTGTCAATGCTTATTTTCTTTTTTTCTTTTCTCAACGCAAGCAACTGGACCTTCCCAAGCTCTTGATTGTCGGCAAATGACTTCTGCCTTATTCTATCCAGTTCGGCGGAAATCTCCTCGTATTCTTTTTGGGCTTCAGCAAGCTCAAAAAGCAATTCGTCCGCGTCGTACTTGAGGATAAGGCTGTTTTTTTTAACCATGCTGCCGTTTTCAAAGCCAGAGCTTTTTATTGTCCCGTCAAATGGCGCATGACTTATATGATCAACGGAAGGGATTATTTCAAAGTCAGCCGATGCAGTCTGATGAACGCTTACAATAAACGCCAGAAAAACAAAGACGACAACGCAGGCAAGCGCAAGCTTTAATGGAGAAACTCTGCGGCCCTTGTGAAGCATCCCTGAAATGATACTCTTGCCTCCATCCTTCAGCATATGACAAAGAGCCTGACTGTAACTTCTCGACAAAAGCACAAGAAGCTTCTCATAAAAAGCGCTTTCGCCTTTTGGAAATTCCACTGCCCAAAAAAACAGATCCTCCGCGGAAGATGTCCCGCCAGAGAGCCGCATTGGAATAAAATAAATTTTATTGCCGGCATCTTCCCGGAAATACTCAAGAGCCTTAAACGCCTGGCCGGACGCCTTTGCCTCTTTCAGCAAATCCTCATTCAGCTCGCCAGACTTGTCAACGCCCTTCAGAGCATTCGACAATATTCGTATTTTCTCAGAATACTCTGAATTGGGATTAACTTCGTTCTGCCCGGTAACGGCAAGAAGCTTGGGCGAGTGCGCGCGCATGTCAACAAAAGCTGAACGCGCACACCTGAGTATAGGCCTGCTGGCATTCACAATATGCAAAGCCAAAGAGCTTATGTCTTTCTTATCAAAAGCCTCATGCCCGGACATTATTATTGCGGAAAGCACATTGACTTTGCCTTTCAAATCGCTTATTCCATTTTTTCCTGCCGCTTTACTTGTCATTTCCATCCTCAATATAAATGCCTGACATTCCGGCTGAAAGCTCTCTTTTCTGATTGCCTATAAGAACTTTAACCTGAAAAGTCCTGCTTCCAGAATCAATATCCCCCGAAATCTCATGCACGCGTCCGACATGCTCCGTCCCTGTCTCGTCAATCCTGAATTTCAGGCTCATGCCTTCTTTTATTTTGCTTCTTTTTTTTGATGAAAAATGCACTATGGCAAGAAGCCTGTTGTCTTCTATTAATTCAAGAACAGGCTCTCCTGTTTTGACGTGCTCATACTCTTTCCTGAGTTTTTTGGTGATCCTGCCGGGAAACGGAGCCTTTATGACGCAGGAAGATAGATTTATCTTTGCAAGCTCAAGATTGGCGCTTGCGAATTGCCGCTTGGAATATGCTGTTTCCTTTTCCAGCTTGCTCTGTTCCAACTCCTGAAAACCCAGCGCGCCCTTCTTGAACAGCTCCTCTTTTCTTTTTAAATTGCTGTCCGCATATTGGCTGGACGCAGTCGCCTCCCTTACAGACGCTTCTCCTTTCAAAAGCGCCTGCCTGTAATCCGAATCGTCAAGCTTGGCAAGCAAGCCCCCTTTAGAAAAAATTTCGCCCACTCTAAAATAATACTTCTCTATCCGGCTCTCAACATTGGACGATATGACTGCGCGCCTGAATGGAAAAAGAACAATTTTCACAGGAAGCTTGTTGTACTCTACATCCTCCTGAGCCTCCACGGGAAAGACAACACTCACGCACAAAAACAACACCAAAACTGCAAAAATATTTTTATAAAAACAGCCATTGCCACTAGCTCCGTTCATCCCTCACTCCCCTATTTATATTTGCAAAAAGCAAGTATTCATTTGTTTTAATCGTTATTATTTATATAGGGTCTGTCCGTAAAACTGAGTTTTTGGCTTGGGATTTTTTCAAAGCT
>CAZYVR010000455.1:0-4364 GCA_964651145.1 uncultured Victivallales bacterium
CAAGTCAGAGAACTTTGCTCCAAATACGGGCAGATTGACGGCCTCTGGTGGGATGTGGGCGTGACTAAGAGCGCTGAAGAATGGGGAGCTGAAAATTTATATAAAATAATCAATGAGCTCCAGCCTCATGCTGTGGTTAATAATCGCGCCCAAATACCGGCTGACTTTGATGTTGGAGAGCGTCTTATATCAAATGAAGAAAACAACCGTCTAGTGGAAAATTGCGAATCTATCGGAGCCAAAGCCTGGTGTTTCGTGTCGGACGATGCATATTATTCCCCGGAGAGCATATTGAATGGCTTGACTCATTCGTTGGTTTCCGGCTGTAACTATTTGCTTAATATAGGCCCTTGTTCCGATGGCTCCATCGCGTTTTGCTTCACTAACAGGATGAAAATTGTGGGCGACTGGCTGAAGGCAAATCGAGAAGCAATATGGGATGTCAAGCACTTAAAAATCCCATGTCATTATTTCAAGCGGCGCGAAAACGCACCACTTGGCATTTGCACATGCAAAGAAAATACTGTTTATCAATTTATAAATGAACGTCCTGTCATTGATTCATTCATTATTTTCGGACTAAAAACAACTCCCGTAAAAACGGAGCTTATGGATGGAACGCAACTGGAATCGAAAAAGGTTGATTATGGAATCGAAATTAAAAATTTCCCAGTCGATTACAATGGAACATTTCCAGCAGTTGTAAAGATCACGTTTGATAGCGAGCCTGAAATTGATATAAATATTTCCTCAAAATTTACTCCCGCCACCTTAAAGATAAAACAGGGACAGAAAAACACTCTTTATGCAGGAACAGCCAAAATGCTTGGCGCAAATTGCTGCACGCCGCCTTTGGTAAAAATATCTTTAGATGACTTTAATTCAACGGGTTGGTGGTCAAAAAAAGATCAGTATATATCCTGGGATGTTGAATGCCATGAAGCAAGTGAATTCGAGTTGCTGATAGAGTATGAAGTTGGCAAGCGCATGGCTGGCGCAGAATATACAGTAACTGTTGCCGGGAATTGCCTCAACGGTGTAATGGAATATCAAGGGGATAAACCATTTTTCACAAAAAATATGGGAGTTGTCCAGATTCCTGCCGGAACCTTTGATCTGGCAGTGCGTCCTCAGAAAATGTCCCCCACCGATCTTTTCGGCGATATTCGAAAACTAATATTAAGACCATCAAGGGGAGAACGCTAGGGGGATTTCAATGCCCCGTTCTCTTCATTTATTGGATTCTAAAACAACGGATGGCTTTGACTTTATTTTATTATCATCCTCGTCATTCTATGATTTTGGAAAAGAATAGGACTGCTGTTTGTTTCTGATCGTATGCCTGAGCATGTGGCAACCGCAAACTATTCTCTGTTCTTTTCGCTGCCAAGCTTAAAAAGTGCACCGAGCTGATCTTTTCAGCAACGGAATTATATCAGATCAAGCGGATGACCTGTCAATAGGCAAGTAAAATAAGCTGTAGCTTTGGGGGCTTTTGACATCCCTCATCATGCCAATTCTATTTCAGGTGGTTTTCCAATTCCAACACTAGCTTTCCGTGAATGTCCGCTTTGTCGGGTCTTTCTGAAAGGTATTTCAAGAACGACATCATCGTCGCTTCGGGCAAGGCTTGAAATTGCTCTTTGCCTCGCAGCTTTCTTCCAGTTGTGAAGTCTTCAATGATATTGTCGAAGAGTTCTTCTTGGCTTTCAGACTCAGAGTTTGGTGTGATTGGCTTGATCATTTGTTCCGCTCCTTTTTGGGTGAAACGCCTGTCTATAATTTTAAATTTCTAATCTATTTACACTTATATCAAAATCCTTTTTCGTTCGTTTGCCTAATCTAATGCGGTTGCCGGGTATTGTCAATTTAAAGTTCTGCTTGATTAGCAGGGGGCTTATCTTTTTTTATTTTATTTTTCACCTCTTATTTTTGAGGTTCTGCGCTTTGTTGGGGGGGATTGTTTTATTGTCTCCTCAGTTGCCAGGATAGTTGCTCGGCTGGGATGTAGGTGTTCAGGGAATTGCCTTATTGCTACAATAAACTCTTGATAGATAAAAAGTTAACAGAAAACAACTATATTTCAAGGATAAATTTAATGGAAAGATGACGGATGATTTTTATTTGTTGTTTTTTCAGTGTACTGCTGGTTCAGGCGAGGTATTGAAGCTTGCAATCCATCATGTATTTTAAGTTTCAATTACCGAAAGACAATGAGATATGAAAATCAAAGATATTCCTTTGCCGGAGAACTGGCCTCCGCTTGTCCGACAGGCGATGATTCACGCATCGTCGCTGGCCCATTACTGCATAATTTTCACACGAAGCCATTCTGTAAATTCTTCCATTGAGCGTGTCCGCTTAAAAATCAAAAATGACAGATTGGAAACAAAAGTTTCTCTATTGGAAAATCAGCTTCGCATCAATCAAGCCCGCTTTAGTAGAGTTCCCTCTAAAAGTCGACCGCATTACACGCCCCCAGAGCGCATGGATATTCTAATGCATAAAGCGGTTTGCGGTTGGAATCTTAAACAGACTGGGGAAGCTTTCATGATCAATCCGGGCACTATATCATCGTGGATGAGGCGCATTGAAGATGATGGCTTTTTCAAGGAACAAACGCCAGTCAACAAATATCCTGACGCTCTTAAATTCCTTGTTCAAAAGTTTAAAGTTCTCGTGCCAGCTTTCGGGAAGAAGAAAATTGCATCTTTTTTCTTTAGGGCAGGGCTGGATCTTTCTGCTACAAGTGTTGGCCGATTTCTTAAAGACTTGCCATCTGATTTGCCGGAGCCTCTTGATGATGAAGTTCTTGAAAAAGAAGAAAAAATCAAGAGAGTGATTTCGCGCCATCCAAATCACACTTGGATGATTGATTTGACCGCTATCCCGATTGGCGGTTTCAGCTGCACGTGGATGCCTAAAAGCGTAAAGCAATCGTGGCCTTTTTGCTGGTGGGTTGCTATTGTTATCGATCATTTTTCCAGAAAGGTCATCGGCTTTGCCGTTTTTCATAAACAACCCGAATCAGAGGATGTTATTTCTCTTTTGAATAGGCTGATTCAAAAAGCAAAGCGCAAGCCAAAGTACATTATATCCGACAAAGGTTCGCAATTTCATCCTCCAGAAAACGCGAACGACAAAGAGAGTCATCCTTACCGAGCCTGGTGCGATTCAAAAAAGATCACGCCGCGCTACGGAGCTGTTGGAAAACACGGAAGCATTGCCATAATCGAGCGCTTTATGAAATCGCTAAAAAATGAATGCACGCGAAGGATAATCCTTATCCCATATGATATTGATGAAATGCGCCAGGAATTAGGGCTGTATTGTACGTGGTACAATCAGTTTCGACCGCATGAATATTTGAAATCAAAAACTCCTCAGGAGGTTTACGCAAATTCGCCGCCATTGAAAGTGTTGGATTTTAAACACAATTCAGAAATGCCCGAGTTGAAGCTCAATATCTCATATCTGGATGGCAGGAAGCATCTGCCAATTGTCGAGATAGAAGAAGCTGCGTAATTTCCCATCCTTCTATTTCCACATCAACATTCGTTTCATTCTTTCTTATTGAAGGAACAGGATCGCTTTGCCTAAGTTTGCAAAAAAATGGAAATATTCCCTTTTAACGAACCCATTTTCCTGCTATTTTATTTTTCAGTTCTCAATGAGCACGCCAAAGTTGGCGAATTTTGACTGCTATCTTGCTATTTTAACCCTATCGGGAAATCGCTGGACCTCTACAAGTGCTTGGAATTTATTAAACCCTTTGGTGCAAAGGGATATAGCGCAGATCGAAAAGCCGATAACTTCGGCGCTAAAAAAAGTGGATGGTGGAGGCGGGGGGAGTCGAACCCCCGTCCTGGGTAAGTTTTCCAGAGACTTCTACATGTTTATTTTGTCTTTGTTGCTTATCGTCCTCTTGCCTTGCCGACAAACAGGCTTGCTTTTAGACTACTCCCTCTTTAATCTTGCTGGCGAGCCAAGGGATGAAACTCTCCAACCAGAACGCTGCTTGTCGCCTCTAACCCTTAGCGTTCGTCAGAGCAGAGACGTCACCGACTTAAGCGGCGAGAGCGAATTCGTATTCGTTGTTAATTATTTTTTTGACCGATGATTAACGAGGCCAACGATCATCCTCGACATGCCATCCGTGTTCCGCTTATCCAATCGAAACCGTGTCGCCCCCAAACAAGAAACAAAACTCTTGAATGAGATTATTTCGCTTATTAGCGAAAGTAGGCAATATGCCCATAAGTAAGTATATCTCATTTCGAGTTAAAAAGCAAGTCACGGCAGCAATAAACCAGCGACAAAAAATCAGAAAAAAATTTTGCACACCGCGACTGTTCGCCAATGCC
>CAZYVR010000456.1:0-4316 GCA_964651145.1 uncultured Victivallales bacterium
CCATCGTCATCGACACCATCGATAATTTGCACCGGATGTGCGCCGACTATGTCTGCCAAAAAAATAAAATTGAGCACGAATCAGACCTCCCTTATGGAAAAGCTTATTCTTTGATCATGAGTGAGTTCCTGCGAGTTCTAAACAAACTGGCGTTTCTGCCTTACGGACTGATTCTGGTTTCTCATAGCGTTGAACGCGAGTTTGAAACCCGCACGGGAAAGGTAATGCGGATTGTCCCAACACTTCCTGACAAAGCGCGAAAGATGGTGGTGGGCTTGGTGGACTTGATTTTGTATTGCGATTTGGAAGTTAACAAAGATGATCAAGGAAAACAGACCTATCAACGGGTGATTAGCACCAAGCCCAACTTGAATTATGATGCTGGCGACCGAACTGGGCGTTTGCCTGAAGTCTTGCCATTGGATTTTAAGGCATTTCTCAAAGCATTTGCTACTCCTCAAAAAACGGAAGTTAAAAAATGATCCGCAGGAAATGGGTTATTTATGAACGCAAGTCGCGGCAGATCGTGAGCGTTGTTTTTCATCGGAGAAGAGACGCTCTTCATGACCTAGCGCGCCTCAATGATTATTGCGGAAAGAAAAAATACGCGATGCAGTTGAGGAGGTTTGATACGAACAAGAAATGTGTGGTGTGTTGCTATCCCAAAATCAAATTAAAGGAACTGCCCAAACAGGAAATTAATAATGGCTAAGTGCGGAAGGAAAACCGAAGTTTACAGCAGAATTGTAGGATATTTTCGCCCCGTGGCTCAATGGAATAGAGGAAAACGAGAAGAATTCAAAGATAGGAAAAACTTCGTAATATCTGAAAAAGAAATAAAAAAGGAAAATAGCGATGACGGAAAACAACAATAACAATTTTGACCTCTCTGAATTCGATGAGGAGTATGCTTCAGCGGAAGTCGAGGAACGCAGTTTTGAGGCTATCCCAGACGGAAAATATCAGGCACAAATTGATCGAATTGAATTGACAACTGCTAAAAGTTCTGGGGCTCCAATGTTGAAATGGAGTTTAAAGATTCTTGGACCAACGCATGAAGGACGCCTTCTCTGGCGAAATAATGTGATGGGCTCTTCGGAAAATATAAAATGGCTGAAAAATGATTTATTCACTTGCGGCCTTGAGCTTGAGAAAATTTCCGACCTCCCGGCAAATCTTGAAAAGTTGTTGGACGTAAAATTGGAAATCACCAAGCGAACCCGAGGCGAGAATGAAAATATTTATTTCAACCGTCGGATCGTAACGGATGATATCCCCACTGCCGATGATGAACTTGCCGATGACATCCCATTTTAATATGCAGATCGTAACCGATTCGAGGGAGCAGGAAGAGTATTCCTTTTCCTGCCCCTCAATTAAAAAGAAGCTGAACGCTGGGGATTATTCAATCGAGGGATTTGAACACAAAGTGGCGGTGGAACGGAAGTCATTGGCAGATTTTGTAAAGACTGTTATTCGAGACAGGAAACGGTTCTACAAGGAGTTGCTTCTTTTGCAAAACTATGAATATGCCTGCGTGGTGGTTGAAGGAAGCCTTCGCGATTTGCTGAGCGCCAATTACCAGAGTGGAGCGCATCCAAATTCCCTGCTGGCAAGCGCGGTGGCGATTTATGTAAACTTCAATATTCCGGTGTTCTTCTGCGGCGATAGACAGGTTGCGTGTCGCTTTACTGAAGAGTATCTCAAACACATTTACAGGAAATATGTCAATGAAAAATAATGATATGAGCCCCCCGGCGAAAGTTAACGGTGCTATTGAAAAGGTGTTTTATAATTCTCCTGACTTTTCTGCCGGCAAGCTTCGCACCCCAAGCGGACATCTGATTGTTTTTGCCGGGAACCTTTACGCGAAAGTAGGACAACAAATTGACCTTTTCGGAAATTGGATTCAGCATGAAAAATATGGGCGTCAATTTTACGTGAAACACATCGAGCATGACCTCGATCTTAACGCTGACGGGCTTGTCAATTACCTGGCCAATCATCCAGACATTAAAGGAATCGGTCCGGTGAAGGCGCGGCTTCTGGTCGAAGAATTTGGGGACAATTTTGAAACGGCCCTCATGAACGAGCCCGAAAAATTCGCAAAAGTCGGAAAGGTATCGCTGGAGACCGTTAAACTTCTTCAGAAAGAGTGGCAATTTAAACGCAGTACCAATGCGGTAAGAGCCTGGCTCTCTTCATTTGAATTGACGCACCACCAGGTGACAACACTTGTCGAAAAGCTGGGCAATAATTGTCTGGATATATTGAAGGCCGATCCATATATCCTGATCCGCGAGATAAAGGGATTTGCATTCAAAAAGGTTGATAAAATTGCCCGAAAGATGGGAACGACCAAAGGGCATCCGTCACGGATAAAGGCCGGGATTAAGTTTTGTGTGGATGAGGCGTTGGATGCCGGAGATTGCTATGTGGAATTTGAGGAACTTATCGACAGGGCAAACGCCCTTTTAATAATGGATGACTTGGATAGCCGAGGGCAAATAGAGACACATCTCAATGCTTTGCTTGATGATGAAATGTTGGCGTGCCAGTCGCATGGCGGGCGCATTCTTGTGGCTAATTCCGATATCCTCAAGATGGAATCAGAGCTGGCGGAAATATTTAAAAATGCTAAGAAAGCAAACTCACATTTTAAAGTTGATCAAGCAGTTGCTCCAGAACTAAATCAAAAGCAGTTCCAGGCAGTAAAAAACGCTATGCGCTGTGACATGTCATTAATTTCAGGCGGAGCCGGAACCGGAAAGACTTTTCTGGTAAGCGCGATAGTAAAAATAGCTAACAAAGCCAGTAAAAAAGTTATATTGGCCGCGCCAACAGGCAAAGCCGCGAAACGTCTCGAGGAAGTGGTAGGAACTGAGGCTAAAACCATTCACCGTCTGTTGGGTTATGACGGAAAGGAATTCAATGTTGAAAAAATAGAAACAGATATCCTGATTCTTGACGAAACATCTATGATTCCTATCCCATTGGCCTGGCAATTGTTCAATGCTATAGATTTATCCAAAACCTCGATAGTGTTAGTTGGCGACCACAACCAATTGCCGCCCGTCGGTCCCGGAAATATCCTGCGCGATCTGATTCAATCGAAAGTCATCCCTTCCACAATTCTCGATGAAGTGATGCGGCAAGCTGGAGCGTTAAAAGAAAATTCGATGGCCATTCTTAATGGCGAAGTGAGAAAAACCAGCGCGCCAAATAAAAATAGATGCCGAGATTGGTATCTGGTTAATAAATATACTTCTGCCGAGGACGCAAAAACATTTCTGTGTAAACTTGTAGAGGAACAACTTCAGGACTTCGGGTTTGACCTCATAAAAGACGTTCAGATACTCACTCCCACACACAAAGGGCCGCTTGGAACACGGGAGCTCAACATCGCGCTACAGCGCGTAATCCAAAGAAAATGCAATGGAATTCATGTGCCGGCAGTGATTCCAAATAAACGCCCGCCTTTTCTTCTGCATGACAAAGTGATCCAGACCAGAAACAATTATGAAACTGGAATTATGAACGGAGCAATTGGATATATCATTGGCTTGGATGAGTGTGGCAATCTCACTGTCAATTTTGACGGTAAAGAAGTGGAAATAGAAAAGGGTTCCGCCGAAATGCGAGATATACAATTGGCGTATGTTTTGTCAATTCATAAATGTCAAGGATCGGAATTTCCATGTTCGATAATTCTCATACACAAGAGCCACTCCTTCATGCACCATCGTAATCTTTTCTACACCGGAGTCACCCGCGCCCAAAAAACAGCAATCATCATCGGCGATGCCTGGGGCATAAGAAACTGTGCGCAGAAAAAACAAGTAAGCGAACGCAAAACATTTTTGTCCCATTTATTGCCCCACAAATTCTAATCCATTAACCAGTAAAAAATAATGACAAGCAATAAAAAATATCTGCCTGATAAATTTGTAGAGGAGGTTAAAGCCAGTGTAAATCTGCTGGATTTCTCCATCGCAAAAGGCTTCAAGCCATTGGCTGGCTATAAGGACAGATTTCCATGTCCATGGCGTTCGGGGGCGGATTCAAACGGGTTTCATATTACCGCCGACAGTTGGTATGATTATGTTGCCGATGAATGCGGCGATTGCATCGAGTTTATCCGAAAGATGCGTAATTGCGACTTTGCAACTGCGGTTCTGGAACTGGCAGATTTTGCGGGGATAAAAGAGCCTGCCACTTCAACTTTGGCTCAAGCCCCGGCCTCGAAAATAAAGCCGAAGGTTATCGCGACCTATGCCTATCTCTACGATACAGCACTACTTATCTTTCATCCGATC
>CAZYVR010000457.1:0-4279 GCA_964651145.1 uncultured Victivallales bacterium
TTATTGTTTTATCAAGTCGCAAATTCAAGGCGACAAGTTTCCGATAAGTTTAACAGGCTGGCGCAATCTCAGAATCGATTCGGACGAATATGATGATAAGTCTTCCACTGCCAAAGTTAAAATAAGTTCAGTAAAGAAAAATGCTTGGGTTGAATTTGATTTAAAAACCGCTCCAATAAAGATATGCTTTGAAGGCAGGGAAGTTGCCAAAGAAAATATTGAACAAAAAACGTCTCTGTTGAAAATATACGCAACTGAATCAGGAATTCTGAAAATGGCATTTTGAGTTTATGCCATTGCCGCGATAAAGTAGAAGGTCACAGGAAATAAAGAGATCATAATATATGAAGGGTAGTCAATATGAAATTAAGGTTTAGGTTTACACTCATTGAATTGCTCATAGTGATAGCCATCATCGCAATTTTGGCGTCAATGTTGCTGCCCGCATTGAGAAAAGCAAAGGGGGTTGCCATAAGAGCGGCATGCGCAAGCAATCTTAAGCAAATAGGAATTGCGTCAGTTGAGTACGCATCGAGTTATAATGGATGGATTGTCTGGGCTGGCGGAATAGATCCACACTCTGCGAACAGCCAGGAACCAGGCTGGTATCATTATCCTCTGGCGCTTAATTGGATTAACAAGATGCTGGTAATGATGGGCAAGCAGGCCGAATTTGAACTGCCGGATGGCAATACTGACAATCCGGTAAACTGGGGGAAAGGCATGTTCCGTTGTCCGGCAAAAGGAGATCAACTGGCCTGGTGGTGGTATGGCGGCTATGCTCTGAATACATATATTGCCGGCGCTGCGCCAGGAGATATAACCAATAAACCGCCCCATCGCATTGCTTCGATAAACAATCCGTCAAGCAAGATTTTTGCGATTGACACCAGAGATAACGGCACGCAGGCTGAAATGGTTTCTATCAGCAGCAATCCGACGGGAAACGGCCGTCACAATGGCACAAGCAACGCATTATGGCTTGATGGTCATGTCAGCGCAATAAAAGACAATGAAACCGTGTCCAATTGGAATGGCTGGAAGAATTGGGTCGCTTGGATGGAGCTATAATCTAAAAATTAATTAAATAAGATAAAAAGAAAAAGGGTAAAAATTATGCGGAAAGTTTTAAAAGGGTGCCTCCTCTCTGTTATCACTCTGGCTACTGTTCTGGTCTGCCACGCAGAGAACTTATTAGAGAACAAGGATATGTCAGAATTAAGCAGTTGGGGCGGTATAGCCAATAATCCCCTTGCCACTGGTGAGGTTAAGCTTGAAAATGGAGTTTTAAACTTAACCAGAAAAAAGCTTGGCGGAGATTTCAAGCTTTATAAAACTCTAAAAGCCTTGTCCATCAATACTTCCTATCGTTTCCTGTTCAAACTCAAGAAGGAGGGAAGCGGCGCGGCAAGGGTTAAAATCATTTCTTTTGTCGGAAAAGAATGGAATATTCTAGTTACAAAAAATTTCGGAAAGGGCGGCGAATGGCAGGATGTGGAAATCGATTTCACAACTTCTAAAATTGCCGACAAGGTGTGTATTCAGTTTTTTCCTCCCGATGAAATAAACAGCAGCATTTCCATTTCACAATTGACCTTGATCCCGGCAAGCGATAAAACGCCAAAAGACAAGCTCTTGAGAAAGGCTCTAATTAAAAAAGCGTATAAGCCGCTGAAGAAAATTGATGCCCAAATAGATTCAACAATCTATCATGAGGACAACCTCTTCCTAAACGGTAATTTTTCCCAAAGAAATATTAACATTGGCACTCCGCGTTACTGGAAGCATCGTTATCGTTTTGACAAGCCTGAATTCCGCAAACTTTATTTTTTAAAGGATAAAGTGTTTAATTTCAAAAGTCCGTTTTCAATATCTCAAACCCTTGACATAACTCAGGAACTAGCTTCGACATACACTATTTCCTTTCGTGCCAAGGTTAATTCCGGGACGCTACTCTGCGCTGTCAATTGCCGATCGCTTGTGGATCAGAAGGATTATTCCATCTTTAGCAAAGTAGTTGTAAAATCTCCAGACTGGCAAGATGTGAAATGCAATTTTGAAGTTAATCCTGATCTTAGCCCAGGGGCTTTTCGGATAATCTTTTCTACAGACAAGAAAATGGAGTCTGATGTAGAACTTGCAGATGTTGTTTTGTTGCCAGTTGAGCCTGAAGCCTCAAAAGAAAACAAGAGTGTCAATATTGACGGCAGTGAAAGCATGTATCCGATTCGGGGCATTTGCCTGCCTCACAAATATTCATATTATGAGCTGAAGGCTGCGAAATATCTCCGGAAGTATTTGTTAAAAGCATCAGGCGTTATGTTGAATTTATACCTTGTCAATGAAGTGGAGATAAAAGAAAAAGCCGGACTTGTGTTTGTCGGAAACGAATTTATAGATGAAGGCCAAAAGTCGGAGCTAAAAACTGGCGGATACGCCATAAAAAACAACTCAGGAACTCTTTGCGTGGGAGGCAATAAAAATGATGACGGTGTTATTCACGGGATGTTTGCCGTCCTTCAAAGTCTTGGCATGGAATTTTTCTCCTCTGGAGATTACACCTTGCCGAAAGGCGATATTTTTACCGTTCGTGAAGGTTCTCAGATAAACAACCCTGCCCTTGGGTATCATTTTGCCCCTGGCGGAACCAGAACTTCATTTGATTCAATGGGGTACTCCGATAATCGTCTATATGGCAATTCAAAATTAATGGGGCGTTGGCTTGGAAGCATCCACTCTTCTTCACTCCTTGTTGACCCCTATATATACTTTAAAGATCATCCAGAATACTATTCGATGAATAAAGCAGGAAAAAGAAAATTGCCGCCAAGGGGCTTGGGGGACGTACACCTGTGCATGTCAAATTCAGACGTCCAAAAAATAGCCACAGAAACTATGTTGAAATGGATTGAAGCTGAGCCGTGGGCTAATTTATTTTTTGTGTCATCAGGCGATGGCCACGCCTGGTGTATGTGTGAAAGCTGCAGAAAATGGGATATTGAAACTAACGTAGCTGCGGGAACTTTGACTGACAGAAATTTGCATTTTGTAAATATTATAGCCAAAGAGGTGGCTAAAAAATATCCAGATAAAATTATTATGACTCTGGCTTACTGCGGCTGCCGGAAAGTCCCGTCCAAAATAAAACCTGAGCCTAATGTATGGGTTGCTTATTGTCCATATCCACCTAGTTGGCATTGCTGGCGCCACTTAAACTGCCCCAAAAATTTACGGGGCATGAAAGAGCTGATGGAGTGGGCGCAAAAATACCCTGAGCACTTATTTATTTTCGATTATCCCAATTTGGGTGACACTTCGCCGTATTTGGGCCGTCAGCCTAAGGGCGGATTGTACGCTATGGTTAACAAAATCCGCATGTATTCAACACTGGGAGCCAAAGGCATTATCTTCTGCGGCAAAGGAACGTTTACTCATTTGTTCGATTATGTCATCAACAAAGTGATATGGAATCCCAACGCTGATGTGGAAATGTATATTGACAGATTTATAAAGTTTTACTATGGCAATAAAGCGGCCCCTTTCATGAGAAAGTATTTTAATTTGGTTCACGAGACAGAAAAAGGCAGATCTCTTCACCGTTACGACCAAGGCATAACTATGGTTGATGACGATTTTTTTGTCAAAGGAGAAAAATTTCTTAATCAGGCCATCATCCTTGCAGAAGAGACAAACGCCATAGGAGTAAAAGAAATCTACGAACAGAAAATGCAGTTGTTTGCCGCGTATCTGGCTTTCAACAACAAGACTAGCGGCTTAAAAGGAGAAAAGCTGAAGATATATGCCAGAAACCTCGCTGAACTTCTCAAGCTGTTCAAAAAATTCAAAATTACCAACCCGGAATACCGGACGAGCATACGTGATTTGCTAGTGCGCAATGCTCAACTTGATATAGGCAATTATAATCCATGGCACAAATCGCCTGTTGTGGCTGAGCTTTGGAAAGACCCGGTCAGATTGATAACTAAAAAGATTTACAGCTATGAGAAAACACCTCAGGGACTAAAATTCAATCTTGCGCTGTTTCCAGGCGGCAGAGACGTAAAAAACTACCAGTACAATGGCATCCCTAGGACAAAGCGCGCATTTGCGAAAATATTGCGTAGAGAAAGCTCTCCGTATTCAAGAATTGTCACTGAATTTGAACTTGAAAAGGTTCCTGAAAAAGATGTTGTCATAAAACTTAAAGGACTGGATGATGAGAAGCCGGGACGCGCATCTTTAGCAGTCAAAATAAATGATAAAACAGTCTTTAATGGCG
>CAZYVR010000458.1:0-4265 GCA_964651145.1 uncultured Victivallales bacterium
AGGTAAAACTGCAAAAACAGCTTCTGGAAACAAGCTCTCAAATCGAAAACAATTACAATACGGCTCTAATGCTTCTATCCAGCGCCCTCGCTGCTCAGTATCACACGAAAAAAGTAACCTCCGGCTTCAAGCAAATAATGACAAACCGGATCAATTTCAGTCTCCTTACTCAAAATTATGCGGAAACAGAAAAATGGCTGAATCTTTTAAAACTCTGGTACGGCGAGCACGTTGGCGGCATAAAAGATCCTGAAACAAAACAAAAGGTCTTGGAGGCTGAAAGGATTTTAGCGGGCGAAAGCGTCATTCGCATTGCGACAAGCCCGACAAAAGCAAAGCTTGAAATCTGCAAATTGACGGAAAACAAGAAAGGCTTGTTAGAGGCGAGTCCCAAACGCGACCTGGGAGAAAGCCCTGTCAAGAATTTTAAACTGACTCACGGCTCATATATAATAAACGTGCTGATGCCCGACAAGCAAAGCTTCAACTATCCGATCGCAATAGAAAGAGGCTTAAATTCAAAAAAAATAAACATTGAAATCCCCGAAAAAATTCCTGAAGGCATGGCCTACGTTCCATCAGGATACTTTTATATAGGCGGAAAAGAGTCCAGAGAAACGCGGCTGCACCAGGAATTCCTCCCCGGCTTTTTTATGAAAAAATATGAAGTGACATTCGGCGAATACCTGCAATTCTGGAAATCCTTAAAAAACAAGAAGGACAGAGAAAAATATAAAAGCAAAGTAAGACTCGCCCGCAAAGTCAGGCGTTTCCTGGAAGCATGGGACACTCAAGGCAAACTGATAAAGCAATTAAAAGAAGACCGCCCGGTCGTGGGAATAACTCAAAAAGCCGCCATTGCTTATTGTCAATGGCTGAGCGAGAAAACCGGGAAAGACATAACCCTCCCGACCGCCGCGCAATGGGAAAAAGCGGCGCGCGGAGTAGATGGCAGAGAATTTGTATGGGGAAATTCCTACATCCCGTATATGGCCTACACAATAGAAAACGATCAGGCTCGAAAAAAGCACGGAAGCTGGGCCAAGCCAGGCTCATTTCCGCGCGACAAATCAGTGTACGGAGTATACGACATGGCAGGAAACGTCCGCGAATACACCTCGTCAAAGTTTCCAGGCGGCAGCCCATTCTTTCAAGTAAAAGGAGCAAGCTTATCCACCACAAAACGCTTCCTCTACTGCGCATATTCCAGCGACACTCCCGTTGTTCCCAGCGATATAGGCTTCCGCTATGCAATGCCTTTTCAGGAAAAACCGCCGAAGTAAAAACACACTGGATTCCAAAATATCCATATTCCCTTGCTGAATGGTGTCAGCGCGACAGCGCAGATGACACTCTTTTTAATAAAGGCTTGCTTCCGCTTCGAGTGCATAGGATTGCAGTATCCAGTATGCGCTGCAGGCGCCAATTCAAGACAAAGCCCGGCTCCTATTATGACTAAGCCTGTTTTTTTATCTTTAATTTAAATCCAAAAAAACCTTGACTTTTCCCTTAAATACAATATTATAGGAGTACGTACAACAATATGGTGGTTTATGAAAAATGAACAAGACAGCAAGAAGCCTTTAATCCAATCAGTGGAAAGAGCGCTCGACATACTCGAGATCCTGGAATCCAGCAATGAAAATCTCCGCTCGATTGACATTGCGGAAAAACTTGGATTGAACAGCAACACAGCGAGCAACCTTATAAGAACGCTTTATGATCGCGGCTACTTGTCGCAAGACGAAAGCCGCCGCTACAAACTCGGAGCAAGATGCTGCCATTTGGGAAAATGCGCCGACAAATGGGGATATTTAAGGGAAAAAGCCATCCCTGTTATGCGCGAAGTGTCAGAGGCCACCGGAGAATCGACTTTCCTGGGAGCCCTGGAAAACTTCCGTCTATTATGCGTTGAAATGGTCGAAGGCAACGGCTTCATAAGAGTTTCAAAAGAACAAGTATGGAACGATAAAGTGCACTGCTCCGCCTCCGGCAAAGTCCTTTTGGCGTTTTTGACGGAAAAAGAAAAAGAAAGCTTTTTCAAGAAGGAAAAACTTGTTTCATATACCAAAAAAACAATTGCGGACGAAAAATCATTGAGAAACGAATTCTTAAAAATAAAGGAACAAGGCTTTGCTGTTTGCCAGGAGGAAGCATCCAATGAAATTTCCGCTGTGGGCGTTCCTGTATTTGATGGCGATGGAAAAGTTGCAGCTTCCATCGCGCAATCATTCCCGTCGTATTTCATTGAAAGCGGTAAGATAAAATTTACGGAAAGAGCGGAACTGCTAAAAAAAGCCTCAAGCAAAATTTTGATTTAATAATCACTGATTTCAAATACAAAAAAAACTTCAGGAGAACTGTTATGCTCACTTCGCAAATGATTAAAGACTTTGCCGTTGAATGCGGAGCCGACGACGTGGGAATCGCGCCCATGGATAGATTTGAAGGAGCTCCAAAAGAAATGGACCCAAGGTATATTTTTCCGGAAGCCAAAAGCATGATCGGATTCATCTTCCGCATTCCGCGAGGCTATATAAGGGGAATTGAAGAAGGAACACATTTTTATCAGTATCCTTCCCTTGGATACGGGGCCATCAATGAAGACATCGCGCCAGCGACGCTCTACGATGTAGGCCGACTTATTGAAGACCACGGTCACGAGGCCGCTGTTTTCAGAAATACAGGAGGACGCGGCGCAATATCGGATATGGATGGAAAACCAGGCTTCACCTCATCCCCGGAAGAGGCAATGAGGGCATGTCGGCACACCCAGGCAGCAAAGAATGACGGCAGACCTGCGCCTGATGTAATGCCGCAGTTTCGCATATCCGCGTTTTTGTGCGGACTAGGCGAGGTAGGCTACAGCAAAATGTTTTTAAGCCCTAAATTCGGACCGATGAACCGTCAGGCCTTTCTTTTTACCGACGCGGAGCTGGAATATGACCCCATCTACGAAGGCCCGACTATCTGCGACCGCTGCATGGCCTGCGTGGCCGCTTGTCCGGGAAAATGCATAGATCCCAAGGAGACTGTAAAAGTAAAACTTGCCGGACATGACGTTGAATGGGGAAAACTGTATGAATGGGATTGCTTCCTTCATTACATCGGAGCTAACAAAGCCAACAACCCCTTTATGCCGCGCGATGTGTTTAAAGGAATTCCCGGAGGCGATGAAATAATGAGAGGCAAAAAGCGCATAAGCGCGGAAGAATATGACGAGCTTGCAAACAGAGTCAGAGAATCATATCCTGGCGCTTACAAATACAATCCCCCTAAATGCGGAGGCTGCCTGAGAGCTTGCGTTGCCAACCTTGAGAAAAAAGGAAAGCTCACCAATAAGTTCAAAAACAAATTCAGAACGGAAAAGCCATGGAAAATAGACATAGAGAAACCAATTGAAATAAATCAATAACGCAGGAGAGAATAAAATGCTTACAAGTGAAATGGTAAAGAAAAAAGCCAGAGATTTCGGAGCCGACATTGTGGGAATAGGCAACATGAATCTCTTTGAAGGAACCCCGAAAGAAAAGGACCCCCGTTACATAGCGCCTGCCGCAAAAACAATAATATGTCTGGGATTCCGCATTCTCAGAGGATGCTTTCGCGGAATAGAATCAGGCTCTCAATTTTATCAACTGCCGACAATGGGCGGGTCAAATATTGACATGCGCTACGCCCCGAAAGTGTTACGACAGCTCGCGTGTTTTCTTGAAGACAATGGCTACGAAGGAGCAGTGCAAATGGCGGTAAACGACCGCAGACACAAATCCGACTACGAGCCAAACCCCGAGATGCTAATCACATATGAATTAGACGCCGAGCCAGTCGCGCCGGGAAAACCTGCGCCAGATGTGATTATCGACAACAATCAGGGAGCTTATATTTGCGGTCTGGGAGAAATCGGCATGGGGGGATTTTTTCTCACTCCTGAATTCGGCCCGTTCCAACGCTTTGCTTTCATATTGACAGACGCGGAGCTTGAAACTGACCCCGTGGATTCACATGAAAAGCTCTGCGACAATTGCGGCAAATGCGTTGCCGGATGCCCCGGAGGCGCTATTCTTGATGAAAAAGTCACACAGAACTGGGCTGGAAATAAATTGGAGCACAACAAAACAGACAAATGGCAATGCTCCGCTTACCATGCAGGCGCGCACACTCCCACAAACCCATTTGCCAGTGACGATCTTTTTGACAAATTGCCGGATGGCGACAAAATAGCTCGCGGCAAAAAGCGCTTGACACCGGAAGAAGCAATAAAA
>CAZYVR010000459.1:0-4255 GCA_964651145.1 uncultured Victivallales bacterium
ACTTTTCCGGCTTTTGCAAACTCTAATGCTCCGCTCTTTTATTATTCTCCGGCTTGTTCCTTGATTTTTTGGATTATTTGACGTAAATTTCATGTTCTATTTGACAATGAAAATTCATAATTAAATATAAGGACTGCTGCAATGGCAAAAGGAACAGTTGTACAGAAAATCATTGACCGCCATTATGTTTCCGGCGAGAAAAAACCGGGCGAACAGGTTGCTATAAAAATTGATCAGACTCTCACGCAGGACGCCACTGGAACGATGGCGTATCTTGAGCTGGAAGCGATGGGCGTTGACAGGATTGAAACCGAGCTATCAGTGTCCTATGTAGACCATAACATGATGCAGAATGGCCCCGAGAACCGCAATGACCATTTGTATTTGCGCTCCATTGCTGCGTCAAAAGGCATTCGCTTTTCGCGTCCGGGCAACGGCATATGCCATCAGGTGCATCTTGAGCGCTTCGGAGCCCCCGGCAAAACTTTGCTTGGCTCGGATTCGCATACGCCAACAGGCGGCGGCATCGGAATGATGGCGATTGGCGCCGGAGGCTTGGATGTGGCGCTGGCAATGGCTGGACAGCCCTTCCGGCTTATTTACCCGAAAGTTGTGGGCATCAAGCTGACCGACAAGCTTCAGCCATGGGTGGCGGCCAAAGATATTATTCTGTCAGTTCTTGAGATTCTGACAACCAAAGGCAATGTCGGAAGCATTGTCGAATATTTTGGGCCTGGCGTGGAAACTCTTTCTGTTCCGGAGCGCGCGACTGTCACAAATATGGGCGCAGAGCTGGGAGTGACCACTTCTGTTTTCCCGTCTGATGAGAAGACTAAAAAATTCCTGGAAGCTCAGGAGCGCGGCGATGTCTGGCAAGAGCTGAAAGCGGATGAAAATGCCGAGTATGACTCAGTTATAGAGCTTGATCTTTCTGCGGTGATTCCCAAGGCGGCATGCCCGTCAAGCCCCGACAACATCAAAAGCATTAAAGAACTGGAAGGCGGCTCTGTTGAGCAGGTCATCATTGGCTCATGCACAAACAGCTCCTTGCGCGACCTGATGCTTGTGGCTGCAATGCTCAAAGGAAAAACCGTGCATGAAAATGTGACTCTTTCCATCGCGCCAGGCAGTCGGCAGGTAATGGAAATGCTTGCTGGAAACGGCGCCCTCGCTGATATCATCGCGGCTGGCGCGCGCATTATGGAATCAGGCTGCGGCCCATGCATAGGACAGGGACAGAGTCCGGCGAACGGCACTGTTTCTCTTCGCACGTTCAACCGGAATTTTGCCGGACGCACAGGCACTAAGGGCGACAAGGCATATCTGGTCAGCCCGGAAACCGCCGCCGCCGCCGCGCTCACTGGAAAGTTTACTGATCCAAGAGACTTGGGCATGGAATTCCCCGCGCTTGAGGAAGTTGACAAGTTCCACGTGGACGACCGCATGATCATCCAGCCGAAACCCGATGGCGAGGATGTGGACATTATCCGCAAGCCAACGATCGGCGATCCTCCAAGCAATGTGTCGCTGCCGAAAAAAATAGACGGGAAGATTGTCATAAAAGTGGGCGACAAAATAACCACCGACCATATTATGCCCGCTGGCATTTACCTGAAGCTAAGAAGCAATATCCCGGCTTATTCCCAAGTTGTTTTTGAGTGCTTCACTGAGGAAGGCTCCTCTTCCTTTGCCGAGCGCGCAGCGGCTGTCCGCGACTCAGGCAAGCACGGCGTAATTGTGGCCGGGGATAGCTATGGACAGGGCTCTTCACGCGAGCATGCCGCCATATGCCCGATGTATCTCGGAGTAAAGGCGGTTATCGCGTTTGCCATAGAAAGAATCCATTCCGCAAACCTTGTCAACTTCGGAATTATGCCGCTGAGATTTGCCAACCAGGCCGACTATGATAAAATCGACCAGGAGGATGCGATTGTCATTCCTGACGCCCGTGAACAACTGGCGGCAGACAAGGCGATTGTTGCGAAAGTGACCAAGAAATCCGGAGAAGAATTTGATCTCAAATTGATTCACGGATTGTCGGACGAGGATATTAAAATCATACTTGCGGGCGGCAGACTGCATTACCGTGGATAATTTCCCAATGGATATTGAATCCTGCTTGAAAACCATAGACAGTTTCCGCGTTTCAGCCGAAGAACGGCTGGACGCGGCAAGGCGTCTGCGAAAAGTTTTCAGGCCGGATATGAGCGCCGTTTGCGAGATTGACCTTCATTGTCATTCATTTTATTCCGACGGATACTGTTCGCCAACCATGAGGGTATTCGAGGCTTTCAGGCGCAAAATGAAAGCCATAGCCATAGCCGATCATGATGTTTTTGACGGACAGCTTGAGGCGATTGAAGCCGGGCGATTTTTTGAAATAGATGTTATTCCTGCCACCGAATTTTACACAGATCGCTCCGGCATTGAAATTATAGCGCATTTTCCGGATGTTAAAGCTTTCCTGAAAACTCTTGAATCCGGCGTTTTCGACGAAGTGGTCGAGCCTGTGCGCGAAGCGAAAAAAAAACAGTTGAGCGCCATGCTTAAAAGGATTCCCGATTGTTTTTGCAAAATGGGCTTCAAGGCTGAAATTCATCAGGAAGACATAGACAAATTCCTGCGCAATGGGATATCCACCAAAGGCGACATCAGCGTGGTTATGTGGCAGAAATACGGCCCGGAATTGAAGCGTTCGGGAATAGCCGAGGACGTGAAAGACTTTCAAGCAAAATACACAACTCAGGACGAACACTTGAATCTTCCGCTGGAAATAGACATGGATCTTTCCCCGGAGGCTTTTGTCAGGCGGATACGATCCTGGGGCGGTTTGCCGGGGCTTCCCCACCCATCGGAGCTTCGCAAAAAAGAAGGATTGGGCAATGCTGAATTGCGAGCAATCATAGAACAGCTCGCGCTTGAAGGATTGCAGAGCATGGAAGTCGACGGCTGGCGAAACGGAATATGCCCGGAGACGGGCATGCATCAAACAGAGCTTTTCAACAGCATGCGCATAGAGCACAATGCCGCGCATCCCGACAAACGGCCATTGCTTTTCACCAATGGCTCCGACGACCACAATCAGCCGGGCGAAGGCCTTGAGCTTGGCTCCGGCAGAAACGAAAACCTTAATCCCGCGTTTGGAAAATATGAGAACATAGCCTTGTTAAGAGCAAGAGCATAATTGTTTTAATGTAAAAAAACGCGACAGCGCAAGCTCCTTTTGCCGTCGGCATCCAACACTGAAGCATTTGAACATTTGAATATTATATATTTGCATATATCGTATTTGCCTCTTAATGCCGTTTGCGTTCTAAGAACCATAAAAAGTTGCGGAAGTCAATTCAAACTGACAACTATAACTGACTTTTAGAATGCGCCTGCGCATAAAATTAAACTTACAAGGAAAGGGCAGGAAAAATGAAAAAATTGCTGACAATTATGTTGGTGGCTGTCGGAGTTTCAGCATTTGCAGAGACTGATTTGGAAATCAATGGAAATTTTAAGGACATCAAAGGCAATATGCCTGTTGGCTGGACGCAAAACAAGGGCAAATGGGCGGAGCCGTTTGGCAATGTTGAAATTGTAAAAGAAGCCGATGGAAAAAACTGCGTAAAAGTAACTTCCACCTCCAAGTCAACCCATATTTACACAAGCAAACACATTCCGGCTGTTGCGGGCGATACGATTAAAATAGAAGTAAAATATAAAGGCACAGGCAAGGGAGCTGTTGGCATTTATATTTACACAGAAAAAAGCCGTTGGGCTTTGAACGAGTATAAATCTATTGCGGCGTCAGAAGAGTGGGCTGAGTCAAAGTTCACTTTTACTGTTAAAGACAAATCGGAAGAGAAAAAGGCCGCAAAAATTAGAATTGTTTTTATTGCCGAAAAAAACTCTTCGATCACATTCAATAAAATCGAAGCGGAAAAAGAGTAAGAAAAGCAAACTTATTGCAGGCCCGAAGCGCAACACGCACCCGGGCCTGTTTTTTTATTAATGTGACGGCTTTTTTTGAAGACTTCCCGTCATGGAAGTTCTTTGAGCAGTTCTTTTATCTCCGGCAGTTGCCAGATTTGGGGATGCTTGAAGAATACGGGCTTCTTGCCTTTCCTCATCCATTCTCTGCGCGTTGAATGATAAATCCTCTTCCATTTTTTAAGACTTTCATCTATCCCAACTATAACCGTTGTCGGCGGAAACAAATGCATAAACATGGCCCTGTTTATCAACTCCAAAAGCAGCTCAGGCCAAG
>CAZYVR010000460.1:0-4253 GCA_964651145.1 uncultured Victivallales bacterium
TACATCACAGTTCCAAGCCGTTCGGTCTCGCCGTTTTTGGCAAGAGCCCATGGCGCTGTTTTTTCCATATATCTGTTCCCGGCGCGAACTGCGCTGAAAACCATTTCGATTCCGCGATCAAGCTTCATTCCAATCAAAGCGTCTTCCATTGTCTCAACGGCTTCTTTTACTTCGGCTTTCAGTTCTTTTTCAGCGTCAGTGTCAGGGCCCGGAGCCGGAAGGATTCCGCCACACTGCTTTATTGTCATTTTGATTACGCGGCTGAGAAGGTTGCCCAGGTCGTTTGCGAGATTGCTGTTGTATCTTTCCACAAACGCTTCTTCGGAGAAAGACGCATCCTGACCGAGAGACATTTCCGACAAAAGAAAATAGCGGAACGCGTCGACTCCATATTTTTCAGCCATCTCTATCGGGTTGACCACGTTCCCCACAGACTTGCTCATTTTATCCTGTCCTATCAGCCACCAGCCGTGAGCGAATATGCTTTTGGGCATTTCAACGCCCATCGCCTTAAGCATTGTCGGCCAGTAGACAGTATGGGTTGTGAGTATGTCTTTTCCGATAAGGTGATAGGAGGCCGGCCACCATTTTTTGAATTTTTCATTGTCGATTCCGTAGCCGACCGCCGACACATAGTTGATTAGCGCGTCGAACCAGACATAGCACACGTAATCCTTGTCAAACGGCAATTCTATTCCCCATGAAAGACGGGATTTGGGGCGTGATATGCAGAGGTCGCCCAACGGCTTTTTCAGGAACCCAAGCGTTTCATTGGCGCGAAAAACCGGCTGAATGAAATCCGGATTTGTTTTAATATAATCTATAAGCCAATCCTGATACTGGCTCATTTTAAAAAAGTAATTGGATTCGACAATTTCATTTGTGTCGCGTCCGCACTCAGGGCAAAGCATTTTTTCGTCAAGGTCTTTTTCAGTGAAAAATCTTTCGCAAGGCACGCAGTAGCGTCCTTTATATTCGTCTTTGTAAATGAGATCGCGGTCGTACAAATCCTGCAACACTGAGCACACCACCTTTTTATGTCGGTCTTCAGTGGTGCGAATAAAGTCGTCGTTGGTTATTTCCAGTTTTGTCCAGAGTTCCTTGAAGCGAACAACGGTAGTGTCGCATTGTTCCTGGGGCGTCATGCCATGCTCATGCGCGGCTTTCTCCACTTTTTGGCCATGCTCATCGGTTCCAGTCAGGAAGTAGGATGGATTGCCGACAATCCGGTGATAGCGAGCGAGGACATCCGCCAGAATAGTTGTGTATGCGTGTCCTATATGCGGCTTGTCATTCACGTAGTATATAGGCGTGGTTACGTAAAAATTATTTTCAGGCATCTCAGTTCCTCGTGTTTGTCTTTGTCATATTAGTGAACAGATAACTTAAATCCGAACTCAAATATTTCAATGCCGCAGTTCCGTCAGAAGTCAGCTTATTTTTTTGCGGCAAAAGACAACGACGCGACCGGCGAGCCGCAGCTAGAAGCTTTTGCTTTAAACAACAGCCTTTCAGGGCTGTCTTTTATTGTCATTGCGATGCTCAAAGGAACTCCCGGCAGGACTGGACGGGAAAACTTGACGTTCGATATTTCAACAAGCTCCAGATTTTGCGCAAGGGCAGTTTCGGCAGAAAAAAGAGCCGCTTTGACAAGGAGAATGCCGGGAAGTATTTTGGCGTTTGGAAAATGTCCGTCAAATCCCGGGAAATCATCGTCAAAGCAAAATTCAGAATCTATTGCGTCGCCTGCCATGCGGATGTTCACGGTGGATTCCCGCATGGCTCTGTTCAGCTTGCCTGCCTCAGGCAGGGATTGAAAAAGGGAGCTGTTCGAGCAAGTCTTTCCCGTTGAAATGCCTTGCTTTATCGAGAGGGCCTCTTCCGTCCATATCCTAAGATGTCCTTCCGCTATTGCGTTTCCGGCTTTGATTACTTTGCCGCTGAAGTATGCAAGTTGTCCTATTTCTTCGGTTTTTGACACTTCCAGCGTCAGAGCGTCTCCTGCATGCGCTTTGCCGGATATGACAAAGTCTCTTATGCCAACCAGCATTCCGGCAACTGGCTTTTTGCCGTCGCCGCTTCGGGCGAACCCTGAATAGGCCGCGGTCAGTTGCGCCAGAATTTCAACGAACGCGACAGGTTCATATTCGCCGTTGTTGCCTGCAAAAAGACAGTCTTTGCCAATGGACAAATTTGATTTTGCAGAATTTTCGCTTGCTTCGCTTAGCTCTTTTATCAAAAGCATGGTTCCCCTGTGAGGAATCAATTCTGAAGCCGGGACGGGATTTTTAATTTTATTCATGGCTGGATTCTTTCGGACTTAGTCGCAATATATTGACAGATCATCAAAGAGTTGGCTTGAGTAGAGAAGCTTCCTGAATTTCACAAGATCATCGTGAAATATTCTTTTGTTGTCGTAGACCTCAAAGTCCTTCGACAGCAGTCTGTATATTTCACCCGTGCCCTTTCCGAGCCTGTCGGCATTTCTGAAAGAAAAGGCTTGAAGATCGGCAAGAACTTCAAGCGTGAGAACGTGCTTTGCGTTTGATATCAGCTTAAAAGCTTTTCGCGCGGCTATTGTTCCCATGCTGACCACATCCTGATTGGACGCATTGCAGGAAATTGAGTTGACGCATACAGGATTGGCCAGATTGCGGTTTTCCGCCGTTGTTGAGGTCGCCAGATACTGCGCGCCCATAAAGCCCATAGTCAGTCCAGCTTCGCCGGGAATGAGATGCTCGGGAAGGCCTTCGTTCAGATGCTTGTCAAGCAGTTTGTTTATTCTGCGCTCCGAAAGGTTGCACATTATTGACATTGCCACGCAGAGCATATCCATGGCAAAAGCGATGCTTTCGCCGTGGAAATTTCCTCCGTGGATGATTTTTTTTCTTTCCGGGATAATAACAGGGTTGTCGTTTGTCGAGTTTGCTTCGATTTCAACAGTTTTTTCTGCGCTGTCCAAAGCTTCCTGCACAGGGGCGAGTATCTGAGGAGAGCAGCGTATTGAATATACGTCCTGAACATTTATGTCGGTTTCAAAAACCGGCTGTCCGTCCCGTCCCTGTTTGCGTATTTCTTCATGGATGTTTTCGCGAAGGCTGATATTGCCGGAGCCTTTGTAAAGCTTACGGACAATCTCAGCTATTTTCATTTGACCGCTGTGCGGCTTAACCTCATGCAGATCTTTGTCAAAGGCGTCATCTATGCCTCCGAATATTTCGATGGCGAACGCGCTTGTGACGCAGCATATATTAAGGGATTTTCTTGCTCCGAAAATAGCGAACGCCGCCAAAGCAGTCATTGCGGAAGTTCCGTTAATGAGGGCGATGCCTTCTTTATAGCTTAGCTTTGCCGCTTTCAAGCCGACTTCGGAAAGAACGTCTTTAGCGTTGCGGAGTTCCCCTTTAAAATACACTTTCCCTTCGCCTATGATCGCGAGCGCCATATGCGCCAGGTGCACCAGATCGCCCGAAGCTCCCACGCTTCCGCATTCGGGAATATATGGGGCTATGCCGGTGTTTATAATGTCTCTCAGAAGTTCGAGAAGTTCTATTCTTACGCCCGAATATCCTTTGACCAGAGTATTCAGTCTGACAACCAGCGTCGCCAATGCTATATAAGGCTTCAATGGGTCGCCCAGTCCGGCGGCGTGGCTTTTTATCAGATTAATCTGAAGCTCTTCTATTTGGGCTTCGTTGATGATTTTGTTGCACATCGGCCCGAACGAGGTGTTTACGCCGTATATGATTCGGCGCGCGGCCACTTCTTTTTCCAGAAAAAGTCTTGAAGCTTTGCAACGCTCCAAGGCGTCAGGGGACAATTCAACGCGCTTATCACCCACGCCAATGGCCACAATGTCGTTTACTGTCAGTTCGCTCCCGTTCAGAATTATTGTCGGTCTTGTGTCGTTTACAGTCATAATGCATTGCTTAACGCAAGTCTAAAAAAGTCGTGCGTTTCCTTTTGTCTTTTGTGTTGTAAAGTCTTTGATCCAGCTCTTCCTGTGATATTATTGCAATGTTTGGCGTGACGCGCAGCCGCGCCTGAAGTTCAGCTTTTATCTTGTCTATAGACACACTTTCAGAAGAGCCAGCCACATAAAGGGTCACATCGTCGGTGTAATCAAAATTTCTTTTTGCTTCCACGTAGCCGCCATGAAAATATTCCTTGCCTTCCAGCGCTGACAATATAGAATTGGGGAAAAGCGTGACTCCTTTGAATTTCAGCATTTGTTTTTTTCTTCCCAGAATAGG
>CAZYVR010000461.1:0-4233 GCA_964651145.1 uncultured Victivallales bacterium
AGCCTTCCCGGAGGAAGATCCACATCGTCGTAAATCAAAAGCAATTCTTCTGGCGTTATGTTGTTGCGCCTCATAATTGCCGACACTGCTTTGCCGCTGAGGTTCATATATGTCATCGGCTTTTGTATGAATAGCGTTTGTCCTTTAAAGCGGCCCTTCCAATAAATGCTGCTAAAACCTTCAAATCTTTTAAAGCTGCCCGGCAAGATTGCCAACAATTTGTCAAGCGCTTCAAAACCCGCGTTGTGCCGGGTGCCTTCATATTCTTTGCCGGGATTCCCCAAACCTGCAATCAGTTTTATATTGCTTTCGGATAAATGCATGATCGCATGTCAGGGACTGACAAAAAGCCATGTGGCTTATTCTTTGCCCTTTTCTCCTTCTTCAGCTTTTTCTTCGCCTTCGTCTGTTGCTGCAACTTCTTCTTCTTCAGCCTTCGCCTGCGTAATGCGGAAAACAACGGAATCAGGAGCGTCTTCGGCGGAAACACCTTCAGGAAGCTTCAAATCTTCAACATGCATAGCTTCATCCATGTCCAGTTCGACTAGATCGACTTCAATGAGTTCCGGAAGATTGCCAGGCAAACATGTCACTTGCAGTTCATGCATCACCTGTTCAAGGTCGCCGCCTTTGACCACTCCGGCTGCAGTTGATCCAGGAAGCGCGTGAATGGCTACAGAAGTAGTTATAGCTTGATCCATTTTTACTTCCACAAAATCGACGTGGACTATTTCCCCTTTAAGGAAATCTTCCTCAACGTGCTTAATCAAAGCTTTGATTACTTTGCCATTGCCTTCCAGGTCCACAAGATTAACATCGTGCTTCATAAGAGTTCTCCACTCTTTTGAATCCAAAGTCAATGGTGTGCTTTCGGCTCCTTTGCTGTAGACGATCGCAGGAATTTTGCCCAACCTGCGAAGTCGGCCCGCCGGGCCTTTGCCCGTTTCTGTTCGGCTCTCAACAGCCAAAACATGTTTTTCTTTGCTCATATTTTTCCCTTTAAGCTTTATTGTTTATATTTAATTGCTTTTTAAAGTTCTATCTTAAATAAAGAAGACACCGATTCGCCCAAGTGTATCCGCTTGATGGCTTCGGCCAAAATGGGGGCTACGCTTAGAACTTTCACTTTGCCGTCGCAGTTATTTTTCACAGGCACCGCGTCAGTGGTTATAAGCTCTTCTATGGCGCTTTCGAGAATTTTCTTGCGCCCTTTCTCGTTCAAAAGGCAATGCGAAACAGCTGCGTAAATTTTCCCGGCTCCCTCTTTTGCCAGCAACTCGGCAGCGGCAACCAAAGTGCCCGCCGTTGATGTAAGGTCGTCAGTGATTACGCATGTTCTGCCCTTTACATCGCCCACAAGATGCGAGGAAGCCACAGCGTCCGCGTTGATTCTTCTTTTTGACACCACAGCAAAGCCGGCGCCGAGCATGTCTCCGTACGACATTGCCATTTTGACGCTGCCGGAGTCAGGAGAAACTATAACCCCGTCTTCTCCGATTTTCTGCTTCAGATAAGGAGCAAGCACAGGAGCCGCATACAAATGATCCACTGGAATGTCAAAAAATCCCTGTATTTGCTGAGAGTGCAGATCCATTGTAAGGATTCTGTTGGCTCCAGCCACGGTTAAAAGGTTTGCCACTAATTTTGACGTGATCGGCACGCGCGGCTGATCTTTCCGGTCCTGCCTTGCATAGCCGAAAAACGGCATGACCGCGGTGATGCGCGCGGCTGACGCGCGTTTAGCGGCGTCAATCATTATGAGCAGTTCCATCAAGGTTTCATTCGGCGGCGATGATGTCGGCTGAATAATGAAAACGTCTGCTCTGCGAATGTTGTCTTTGTACTTGATAAATATTTCACCGTCAGGGAAATGGCTTATCTCAACTCCGCGGAGAGAAGTATTCAAACAATTGGCGATAGCGTCGGACAACTCTGGATTAGCTGTGCCGGAATACAGATATATATCCTTCAATATATTCATCCCACTCTTCCGATTTTTTCTGGTTCCTAACTTAAGCAAGACTTTAAGCCAAACAACAGAATAGAACCCCGGACAAAGCCGGACGCAACGCAAGCAATATGCGTTGACGGACCATTCGGGTGCGCCCTGATCGGGCCGCAAATCCTAAAATAAGGACTAAGGTCTCACACGAAAAACCACTAATATAACATTAAATCAAAAACCAGCAAGAACGAAAGGCAAAAAAAATGCTTTTTTGCTTTTTTGCACCTATATTGACGGCGGTGGCAAAGCCACTTTTAAACCCACTTTGTGGGCGGCGCCATCTGAATTGAAATCTTCACATAAGGTTTATTGAAACTATTGACAGATCGCCTGCCTCATTGTTGTGCAAAGCAAACACCGCCTTTTTTCCTCCGAATCCGACGCATTCAACGTATGCAAGGTTGGGAGATGTTTTGTATTTCCAAACTTTCGACACTCGCGCAGTGGCAATGCCTGCAAAATTATAAAGAGCCATGCAACCGAAATGCCGCGCCTGCGGCGGCAATCCTTTTGCCCATAGATCATCAAGTGAAAGCTTGCCTTTTGACACATATTCACTTAAGGCTTTCAGTGCAAACACAGATGATTTCCCGCCAACGGCAAGCTTGTTCAAGTCTACCTTTTCGACGCGAGGTCCGCCCTTCGGCATAAACCTTCTGCCCAAAGGCAGCATGATAAACACTAAAACGGAAACAAACGCCAATGCGGCAAGGACTACATTTATTTTTTTTATCCTGCGCTTTCTTTCATTATATATATGCAATTTAAAATTGCGGCCGGCCACCTTATCCAAAATATCCAAACCTATGTCAACAAAAGTCCGCCTAAGCTTGTTTTTAGATCTAACATCATTCATTTCTTTGCACAAGTTGCGCATGCCGTCTTTTTTAGCTTCATGCTCAGCTCTGAGGATATCAATCTCATATTTTTTAAGTTTCAAGCCCATTCGCTTGTCCTCCAATAATCAGTAAATTTGAAGTATTGCGTATCGGATCTTTTAAAAATCAGTTGGGATCGAATAATTCATTGCTGTCGGGTCCAAACCAGCCTATGTTCTTTTCTTTAAGCGCAGGAGCTGTGTCTCCCCCGGCATATGTGCTGGAAAAAGTCATTTCCTTGCTGTTTACATGCCCGTCAACCCAAGCGACATTTGTTTTTCCATTATGACGGAAATGTATTGCCGCAGTCATCCTTGTGGCTGTAGGTTTGTCAGTGGCCAAAGCTGTCGAATCAGCGTCCCAGGTGCCATAAGGGGCTTCGGTATGGGAATATTCTATAAGGTTTGCGCCGCTAAGATAAGCTGTATCGGCAAACATCACAGTATTTGAAGTCTTTCTAATTCGGGATGGCTTTATCCCGGAGTTGTAAATAGTGTTCATAGTTGCTGCGCCATAACCGTCATCATACATCGTTGAGCCAACGCCGAAGTTATTGTACCCGTACCCGCCGCACCCTTTTTCAAAAGCGCTTGCATCATCTTTGAAAAAATCCGGAGCGCTTGGACATTGCGTGACTTGCCCGCTCTTTCCAAGATAACTGCTCAAGGGGCCTCTTGCAGGATCAAAAGGATCAGCTCCGGCATCTCGGACGCCATGCCACCTTTTATTATTATCTCCAAAAGGAATGGCCGAAACAAAGCAACCCTGTGAATCAGCGTAAAGCATATTGGCATTGACAAGTTGCTTAAGATTGTTAATGCACGAGGCTCTCCTGCCAGCTTCTTTTGAACTCATCAACGCTGGCAGCAACAGGCCCGCCAGGATAGCGATGATGGAAATCACCACAAGCAGTTCAATGATGGTGAAAGTCTTTTTTATTAACGAGTTGCGGAATTTTTTCAATTCCCCGGCTTTAAGCTTTGCTTTGATTTTAAGCATTTTTCTTCATCCTTATTGGGTTGCGTTGCGCGCACAAAAAAACTGCCGATATCTTCGCAAAAAAGATATCGGCAGCCTGTATGTCAACACCAAAAGGTGATTAGAACAATTGCCACAGAAAATATTTCTCTCGCGAAAACATCCCTATTTCTCTTGCCATGCAGAGGTCTGACTTCATCCTCGCTTACCTGAGGACTCACAGTGGCGCGACCGCCTCCGACTTTCACGGAGTTCTCTACATGAAAAATAGATTATATAATAGATAAAGAGAAGAGTCAACTCTTTTATTGAAATAAACAGCGACAAAAAATCAGAAAAAAATTTTGCACACCGCGACTGTTCGCCAATGCC